>JACPJE010000033.1 GCA_016187725.1 Candidatus Latescibacterota bacterium | reverse complement strand
TGTGCATGAACCTGATCAAGAACGCCATCGAAGCTTTGAAGGGAAGGGAAGGCCAGATCGTGCTGAAGACCTATCAGAAGGATGGGCAGGTGGTGTTCGAGTGTGCGGACACGGGGCCGGGGATGCCGGCGGAAGTCCAGCAGCGTATCTTCCAGCCCTTTTTCACCACCAAGGCGCCAGGGGAGGGCACAGGTCTGGGGTTATATATCTGTCACCAGACAGTGGAAAAACACCACGGGAGCATCGAGGTGGAGAGCGAGGTGGGGAAAGGGACGAGGTTCAGGGTGAGGTTGCCGGCGAGAAAGGATTGACCTTGGAACAACCAACGGAGGTAGAGGAAGATGCCTAATACCGTAACTTTAGAAGAACTAGAGCATTTGGCAGCCCAATTGCCACCAGAGGAACGCCTGAAACTGGCAGCGCATATCTGCGAGCAACTAAGTGCTGCGGTGATCTACCCTGAAGCAGGGCAGATGAAGGATATGCGCCTGGGCTTGGCAGAGGAGCTGCTGGCTGAGTGCGATGAGATCGAAGATGATTCACAGGGCAAATTTGACGCAGCGCATGACATCCGGCAGATGCGTGCGGCGAGGGCGAAGTAGATATGCCGGAACGGTGTGTGGATGCGAGCCTCGCCATCAAGTGAGTAGTAAAAGAAGAACCCTGGCGCAAGAAGGCAAGAAGGTTTTTGCGCGAGGTCATCGCCGCAGATATCGTCCTGATCGCGCCCCCATTGTTTGAGTATGAGGTAGAAAGCGCCCTGCAGAGGCGATTGCAGTCCGGCGCGATGACCAGTGAGGAGACGGATAGGGCCTTGTTACAGCTTTCGGCAATCGGGGTGCGTATCCTCGCGCCAGAAGACATGATCAGGCGCGCCCGTGTAATAGCACGTCGGTTCGCCCAGCCCGCGATCTACGACTCGCTCTACGCGGCACTGGCAGAATTGCGGGAATGCGAGTTCTGGACGGCAGACAAGGAGTTTTACGAGGCCGTGCATGGAGGGTTGGCGTTTGTGAGGTATCTCCCCGATTATCCCTGAAATGAAGGAGCAGAGATGACCAAGTACACTGTCGGGCAACTGGAGGCGTTGAAATTGCGTTGGACAGGACACCGGGAGGAGTTGAATAAACTGATCCCCATCCTCAAGCGGGACAAGAATTGGCACCTCTCAGCGACCTACGAGCACCTGCTCAAGGCGAAAAGCCTTCTTCCCGAAGGAGTGGAGGAGGTGGAGCGGGACTTGCGGGGCATCAACCTGGACGAAATGGACTTGTCCGGCGCCAACCTGGAAGGTGCGGATCTGGCAGGCGCCAACCTGGTGGGGGCGAAGTTGGTGGGGGCTGATCTGCGGGAGGTCAAGTTGTCAGGGGCCTATCTGTGGAATGCGGATCTAGGTGGAAGCAACCTGTGGGAGTCGGATCTGACCGGAGCCGACCTGCGGTATGCCGATCTAACCGGGGCCAACCTGATGGAGGCAGATCTGTCGGGGGCCAACCTTTGGGACGCCAATTTATCGGGCGCCAATATGGAAAAAGCAGACCTGGCCGGCGCCAACGTGGAGGGGGTGCTCTACACCACGGATGAGGCTTTTGACCGGTTGCAGCACTGGTGGTTTCCCCGGTTGTTGGGAAGGAAAAGCGCGGGGATCACCCGCTTCGACCACCTGGACATCAACGGGGTGGATTTCTCCAAGCATGCCCTGTTGAAGCGCTACATCGAGGATTACCAGTACATCCAGGCGGTCAAAAACAAGCACTGGGGTTTTCGCTGGATCCTCTACCCGGTCTGGAAGATCACCTCTGATTGCGGGCGCAGCCTGTCGGTGTGGGTCCTGTGGGCGATGATGATCATCGCCGGCTTCGGCCTGTTCTTCTCCTGGTCGTTCTATCCAGAAAAGGTGCCGCCCTGGGCAAAGGATCTTCTGGGCTGGGCTATTCCGAATCTGGACATCGAACACGAAAAATACTACCGGGGATTCTGGACTCCATATTTTTTCAGCCTGGCCACCTTTACCAATACCAGTTTTCACGAGGATGCTTTTTTGCTGGACAATGCGGCCTATTTCTGGGTCAGTCTGGAGGTGATGATCGGGTACCTGATGCTGGGAGGCCTGATCGCGCTCTTCGCCAGCCGGCTGGCGCAGCGGGCAGGATGAAGACGGACCTGTCCTTTTGGCCAGGGAAATCTGTCCCTTGGTGGGATGCGGGAGCAGAGCACAATGTGTATGTTCTAGCCATTCCACTCATACTCAACCCCAGGAGGTGCCGATATGAGTGTCTCCACCCAAACCCCCAGCACAGCATTCCCGCAGCGAGAACTGGCCACCAACGGCGACCACGCCACTGCCTCGCCCGAGGCGGATTCCCTGGTCTTTCACCGGCTCTGCCCGGCAGAGGCCCTGGCCGAAGGCGAGAGCCGGGCCTTCACCGTGGAGGGCGCCCATCTGGCGGTCTTTCGCTACCAGGGCGAGTACCACGCGGTGGATAATCGCTGCCCCCACATGGGCTACCCTCTGTCCAAGGGCAGCATCCGCGACGGGGTACTGATCTGCCACTGGCACCACTGGGAGTTCGATCTGAAGACGGGGGGCTGTTTTCTGGCCGGGGGAGACGATGTGAAGGCCTTCCCGGTGGAACTGCGCCCGGACGGGCACCTGTACGTGGGCCTGGCCCGGGACGAAAAAGAGGCCTCCCGCCGCCGGCTGGTCGACCGGGGCAGGCGCGCCCTGGAGCAGGGATTAAAGGATCGCAGCCCCTTCCTCATCGCCAAGGCGGTCACTTCATTGCGCCAGGCCGGCGCTACTCCCCGGGAGATCATCCAGCAGGGCATGTACTACGGCTCTTACAAGGGCAATGAGGGTTTTTCCTCTGGGCTGGCTATCCTGACCATCGCCGCCAACATGTGGGAGGACGTGGACCCGGCGGACCACAATCTCTTCCTGGTCCATGGTCTGACCCAGATCTCGCGCCGTTCGGGCAGCTCGCGGCGGCGGCGTTTCCCCTTCCCCCGGACCAGCAAGGAACACGACCCGGAGACCCTCAAGCGCTGGTTCCGCCGGGCCGTGGATCAGCGCGACCACGGCACGGCTGAGCGCATCCTCATCACCCTGCACGACCTGGACTATACCACAGCCGGGATCGCGGACTTTGTGTTTACCACGGCCACGGATTTCTACTTCACCGGGGACGGCCACGCCCTCGATTTCGCCAACAAACTCTTCGAGGCCCTGGACTACGTCGAATGGGAAGGGGCGCACGAGATCCTGCGGCCCATCGTCATCGACCTGATCAACCGCACCCGCCACGAGGAGACCTCGCGCTGGGCCGACAGCGTGCCGGTGCTGGAGGAGGTCTTCACCCGGCTGGACAGCATCTGGGAGGACAACCAGAAGAACCGCGCGTCTCTGGACACCTCCGCCTTTGCTCAGGTCCTGCTGGGCGAGGACTTTGCCCCCATCGTGGCCGAAGTGGAGCGCCAGCTGCGCGCCGGGGTGCGGCCCACGGATCTGTGCCGGGCCATGACCTATGCCGGGGCCGTGCGCACCGCCCGTTTCCACCTCAAGAACGAGGGGGACTGGCACGACGTGGCCAATATCTATTCCTATGCCCACGGGCTGTACCGGGCCTTCCAACTGGCGCCCAGCAAGGAGCTGTTGCGCGGCCTTTTCCACGGGGTGGTCTTTTTGACCTATCTGCGCTGGCTGAACATGCCGGCCGCCCGCCTGCCCAAACCCGGCCAGCGGCTGGATGAGGAGTTTGCCTCGGACGAGGCCCTGCTGACGCGGCTGCAGGAATACGCCGATTTCCAGAAGGTCTTCGAGGCCGAGGTGCTGGTCAACCAGTACCTGGAGGAGGGGCGCGATCTGCTCAAGCTGCGCCATGTCCTGGCCCATATCACCCTGCGCGAGGATGCGGAGTTGCACATGTTCCAGGTGCTGGAAGTGGCCTTCCGCCACTACGACCTGTCCAGCGACCCCGAGGAGAAGCGGATGCATATGCTGGCGGCCACCCGGTACATCACCGCCCAGAAGGTGATGAAGAATATCCTGTGGTCCACGGAGAACGCCGAAAGGCTGCAGCGGGGCGAGTTGCTCAGCGAAAGAGAGGACGAGGACTGAGATAGCCTGAAGTGAGAGCTGGCTGAAAGACCCCCGGGGATTTCTCCGGGGGTCTTTCTTTGCTGGACCAAAGGACAGGGGTGGCCCTGCCAGTCTGAAAACAGGTCTTTTGGTCGATGTGGCAGCGCGCTCCTCCTGGTATGATCTAGGTGAGGATCAATCCCAAACCAGAGAGGAGCGAGACCATGAAGACGAACACCCATCGACCAGTGGCCTTGATCACCGGCGCATCCCGGGGCCTGGGGCTGGCCCTGGCCCGCCAATTGGCACGGCGGGGCTGGCGTCTGATCATCGATGCCCGGGGGGCCGAAGCCCTCGAAGCAGCCCGGGCAGAGTTGGCTGCCCATACCCAGGCGGAGGCCATTCCCGGCGACGTGGCGGACCCGGATCACCGCCAGGCCCTGGCAGGGGCGGCCCAGTCATTGGGGGGACTGGACGCAGTGATCAACAATGCCGGCATCCTCGGCCCCAGTCCCCAGCCCGCGCTGCTCGACTATCCCCTAGAAACGCTGGCGCAGGTCTACCGCACCAATGTGGCAGCTCCCCTGGGCATTCTCCAGGCAGTGCGGGGGGTTTTGAGACCTGATGCCCGCATCCTCAACATCACCAGCGACGCGGGGGTGAACCCTTATCCCGGCTGGGGAGGGTACGGTTCGAGCAAGGCAGCGCTGGAGCAGCTCTCAGCGGTGCTGGCGGCCGAAAACCCCGGGTGGCGGGTCTACTGGATCGATCCTGGCGACATGCGCACCCAGCTGCACCAGGAAGCCTTCCCCGGCGAGGATATCAGCGACCGGCCGCTCCCAGAAGAGAGCGTCCCTGGATTGCTCGAACTGCTGGAGGGAGATTGGCCAGGCGGGCGGTACGCCGCCCGCGAATTGGCCGCACAGGCGAGGAGGGCGTCGTGATGCCCGCCCAACTGGACAGCGCGCTGTTCCGGGCGTTCCTGCCCCTGGTCGCCAGCCCCGGAGGTCTGGACTTCGATCTCCCCTCCGAACTGGAGGCCGGCGAGCCGCCCGAGGCCCGGGGCCTGGCCCGGGATGAGGTGCGGCTGATGGTCTCCTACCGGGCAGAGGAGCGGATCATCCATACCGCCTTCCGCAAGCTGCCGGCGTTCTTGGCGCCAGGGGACGTGGTGGTCATCAATACCAGCGGCACCCTGAACGCTGCCGTGGCAGGCAGGCGCACTGATGGCGCGCCGATCGCACTGCATCTCTCGACCCGGCTGCCCGATGGCCAATGGGTGGTCGAGGTGCGGCTGCCGGAGGGGAACGCTACCCAGCCCTTCTACGGCGCCGCAGCCGGCGAGGTCCTGTCCCTGCCCGGCGGAGGGGCGGCGGCATTGCACACGCCCTACCGGCCTGGCCCTTCTGGTCCAATCCGCCAGGGCGTGCATCTGTGGACCGCCGCGCTCGATCTGCCCCTTCCTCTGGAGGAGTACCTGGCGCAATACGGGTTCCCCATCCGCTATGGCCACGTGGCCCAGGCCTGGCCCCTGGAATACTATCAGACCGTGTACGCCACCGAGCCAGGCAGCGCGGAGATGCCCTCGGCAGGCCGGGCCTTCACCCTGGAACTGATCGCCCGGCTGGCGGCCAAGGGCGTGCAGATCGCCCCGCTCCTCCTGCATACCGGCGTGTCCAGCCAGGAAGAGGGCGAAGCGCCCGGCGAGGAGTTCTACCGCGTGCCTCCCGCAACCGCCCGCCTGGTCAATCTGGCCCATGCGGCGGGCAGGCGGGTCGTGGCAGTGGGCACGACCGCGATCCGCGCCCTGGAGACCACGGCCGATAGGGAAAACCTGGTGCATCCCGGCTCAGGCTGGAGCCGGCTGGTCATCACCCCAGACCGCCCCCTGCGCATGGTCGATGCGCTGCTGACCGGTTTCCACGAGCCCAGGGCCAGCCACCTGGCCATGCTCGAAGCCCTGGCGGGATCAGCCCACCTGCGCCTCGCCTACGCCGAGGCGCTGCGCGAGCGCTATCTATGGCATGAATTCGGCGATCTGCACCTGATTTTGCCCTGATCCGCAGTACGGTATATTGGGGTGAGCCTCCGGGCCGGAACAGGGAGCGCCAGCATGAAGTCCGACGCCGACGAGCTGCAGCAGCGCAACCGCGAATTGTCCATTCTCAACGCCATCGCCAGGGAACTCAACGGCTCGGTGGATCTGGGCCAGGCCCTGAACGCGGTCCTGGCCCAGGTGGCGGAATTGCTCGACCTGCGGACCGGCTGGATCTGGCTGCTCCACGAGGAGAGCGGCGAGTCCTATCTGGCTGCGGCGCAAGACCTGCCTCCAGCCCTGACCGCCAACCCCCGCCTCATGGAAGAGCAGCGCTGTTACTGCCTGGACACCTATAGGGCCGGCGATCTGAAAGGGGCGGCCAACATCAACGTGGTCGCCTGCAGCCGGCTGGTGCGGCTGGTGAAGGGCACCGAGGGGCTGCGCTACCACGCCAGCATACCCCTGTACGCCCACGAGAAGAAGCTGGGGGTGCTCAACGTGGCCAGCGCGGATTGGCGCGAATTGTCCGAAGACGACCTGCGCTTGCTCCACACCATCGGCGACCTGCTCAGCATCGCCGTGGAACGGGCGCGCCTGTTCAGCCGGAGCGTGCAGTTGGGGGCAGTGGAGGAGCGCTTTCGCCTGGCCCGCGAACTCCACGACACCCTGGGCCAGGGGCTGGCCGCGGTGCTCCTGAAGCTGGAGGGCATCGATGCCCTGCTGGAAGGAGGGGCCGATCCGGGGAAGGTGCGCCAGGTCGCCCAGCAGACCCTGGAGCTGACGCGCGCCAACCTGGAAGAGGCCCGCCGCTCCGTGCTGGACCTGCGGGCGGCTCCCCTGGAGGGCCGCACCCTGGCCGAGGCCCTGGCCTCGCTGGCGGCGGAAGTGTCGGCCAAGGAAGCGCTGGAGATCGTCTGTGAGGCCATTGGGGGGCAGCCGCTGCCGGTGCGGGTCGAGGCCGGACTCTACCGGATCGCCCAGGAGGCGCTGAACAATGTGGTTCAGCACGCGCGGGCCCGCCGGGCCCTCCTCCGGCTGGTGGCGACGCCCGCACAGGTGCAACTGGTAATCGAGGACGACGGTTGTGGCTTTGATCCCTCGCAGATCCCAAGGGATCGCTATGGCCTGGTCGGCCTGAACGAGCGGGCCAGGCTGCTGGACGGGAGTCTGAAGATAGAGAGCAGCCCGGCGCAGGGCACGCGCCTGGAGGTGGTGCTGCTCCTGGAGGCGAGCGGATGAAAGGAGTGATCCGGATCCTGGTGGCAGATGATCACCCGGTGGTGCGGGAGGGGCTGATCGCCATCCTGGGCACGCAGCCGGATTTCGCGGTGGTGGGCGAGGCCGGCGACGGGGAGGAGGCGGTGCGGCAGGTGGAAGCGCTCCAGCCCGACGTGCTGCTGCTGGATCTGGAGATGCCGAGGATGGACGGGATCGAGGCCCTCCAGCGCCTGGGGGCTGCCGGCGTCCAGGTGCGCGCGATCGTGTTCACGGCCTTCGACACGGATGAGCGGATCCTGGGCGCGGTGCGGGCCGGGGCCCGCGGGTACCTGCTCAAGGGGGCGCCGCGCGAGGAGGTCTTCCACGCGGTGCGGGTCGTCTCGCAGGGAGGATCGCTGCTGCAGCCGGTGGTGGCCTCCAGGTTGTTGGAGCGGGTCAGCCGGGAGGGGGCCTCGCTGGGGGCGCTCACCCGCCGGGAACGCGAGGTGCTGGGATTGCTGGCGCGGGGGCTGCCGAACAAGGAGATCGCCGATCAGCTCTACATCAGCGAGCGCACGGTGAAATTCCACGTGAGCGCCCTGCTCCGCAAACTGGGCGCGGGCAACCGCACCGAGGCCGTGGCCGTGGCGGCGCAGCGGGGGCTGGTCGAGCGCTGAGTCCAGGCTGGACACCGGAGGGACGAACCTTTACCTTTGCAGCGCTGACCTGCAACCCCGGAGAGGAGGACGACGGTGCTCGAGAACATACCCTACCTGGTGACGATCCACCTGATCGCGGTGATCCTGTGGCTGGTGGGCATGCTCTACCTGCCGCGCATCTTCGTGTACCACGCGCAGGTCCAGCCAGGCTCCGAGGCGGACGGCAAGTTCAGGGAGATGGAACGCGGTCTGATGGTGGTGGTGCTGAACCCGGCGATGATCGTGTCCTTTATCACCGGCATCTTATTGATCGTGGCCATGCCGGTGTACATGCAGCAGGGCTGGATGCACACCAAACTCCTGCTGGTGGTGATGATGGGCGGGCTGCACGGGATGATGTCGAAGTATCGCAAGGATTTCGACAAGGGCCAGAACACCAGGGGCGAGGGTTTCTTCAGGACGCTCAACAAGATCCCCGGCATCCTGATGGTGCTCATCGTCTGGTTGGTGATCATGAAGCCGTTCTGAAAGGGGCGCATCACGATGCGCCCACTGAGGCCGAATAGGCCGGAGTGGGCTGCCCGCAACACGCTGCCGGCGCTGCTGGAACTACATCACGTCAACGAAGCTATTCAGAACAGAAACCTCCCCATCATGAGGGCCATCAACAGTCCCATGCCAGCCCCGTAGAGTATGCCCATAGGCATGACGTCCATTCGCCCCTTTGAGTCTTTGTGTTGATGAACTTCCTGAGTTGCTGCGACCGTCACTGGGGTAGCAGATTTGTCTCCTCCATCGACCCATACCCTGGCGACGATATCGTGTGGCCCCTGCTCTGCAAAGGCGTGCTTCACTGAGTAGGTACCTCTTGTTGTCCCTTCTTCAGCCCGGCCTTCGAAGAGGGTAGCGGGATGATGACCAGCAGGTGGCGTGAGCTGGCTGACCGCGACCGTGACCTTCGCACCAGATACGGGCTCGCCACTTGAGATATGGCTCACCTTCACGGAGAGGGTGGATTCGATCCCCACCGAGAGCGGGGGGACCTCCAGAGAGACCGTCACGTCGCCGAGGTGAGCTTCCTCGAAGACTGCCTTGCTGGCGTGCTGCTCTTGGTGAGCAGCACCGTGCTCCATCCCGCACATCCCCATCGCCATACATCCGCTAAGAGACAACGTGCTGACTCCCAGGATGCATGGCCGTAACAACAGCCGCTTCATGACAAATTCTCCTCACTCCGGACTCCGGTTATGGGATACTTCAAGCCCAGAAGAGGAGGACGGGTTCGACGAACCCTCCATCTTCTCGGCGGGGGCGGATGCGCACTGCATACCCGTGCAGGCCATTGGTCTGGCAGGGCACCTCCCCCCGGTAGAGATGTCTGCCGGCAGGAAGTAGTGCTTCCCAGCGCATGGGGGCAGGTGTCCCAGAGGTGATCTTGCCATCGGGGCCGAGTCGGCCGTGGTAGAATTCCACCACGACATCATGGGAGGGTATTTCCCCCAGGTGGACCTGGGCCTCCACCTCCAGATCCTGACCTACGCGCAATATCGCTGGATGTTTGTCTTCCACGCTCTCGACCCGCACTTGGGACCAGTGGGTCCGCAGCCAGTGATCCCAAGCGCAGACCGCGCGCACCTGGGCAGCCCCATCCGCCAGGTAGTGGCTCCACTGGGCGTCTGCCTTCAGGTAGAAGGCTTCCGCGTACTCCCGCACCATGCGGTGGGCATTGAAACGCGGGCAGAGCCGGCCCATGGAGTTCCTGACCAACGCGATCCAGGAGCGCGGCAGGCTGTCCCGCTCCCGGCGGTAAAACAGCGGCACGCTCTCCTTCTCAGGGAATCCTGGGACATCGCGGTGTGCATTTCCGCCATCCCACCTGCCCCCACGTCGCAGGCACCTAGGGTGTCAGTAGCAGGTAGGAGTATGTCTCCCCCTTCGGAGGCAAGCACCTTTTCCTGGGTCTCGCCACTGCCGGAAGCGGTTGGCTTCGGGGGGTCCGAGCATGCCCACAAAAAGAGACTGCCGATGGCGATAAGCGCCAACCGCTTCGATGTAAAGGTGCTCGTAGTCATAGTCAAGGCCTCCTTTGGATAGATGGGGGGTAAAAGCCAGCCCGAGCATCCAGGCCGAATGTAGTACCTGGCGGCGCGGCCGGCAGGCTCACGTACATGGTGGTACCGATCCCCACCTGGCTTTCTACCTCGATCTTCCCGCCGTGCTCCTCCGCGATCCGTTTGCAGATAGCCAGGCCCAGACCGGTTCCTTTCTCCCCCTTGGTGGAGAAGAAGCTGTCGAAGATGCGCCCCAGGTGCTCTTCCGGGATGCCGCAGCCGGTGTCCGCAATCGACACCTCCACCAGGCCCTCAGTTGTCCTAGTCCTGATGGTGAGTACCCCGCCTTTTGCCATGGCCTGGGCCGCGTTCTGGAGGAGGTTCATGAACACCTGCTCCAGTTGATTGGTGTCGCCGGCGACCAGGAGGGGGCCTTCGCCATACTCCTTCACCACCTGGATGTTGCCGGTGGCGAGTGCCTTGCCGGTCAGCAGCAGGGCCTCCTCGATGGGCCTGCCGGTCCAGCCCGGTTCGGTGCTGGCGCGGACCAGGGAGTCAGGGCCGACCACGTACGCCTGGAGCACCTCAAAAGAAGGGGCCTGGTGCTCCATGAGGCTCATCTCGTCGCGGCGGAGTTCGCTCAGGGCCTCATTCAGGACCGCCTGCATTGCTGCGGCATCAGACTCCTGTTTGATGACCGCTTTGACGGCCAGGGCCGCGCCGTGGAGGTGGTGGACGTACGCCTCGGTCGCCATCTGCAGGTCCCACTGGTATCCTAGGTACAGAGCAGGAATGGCGATGGCTGCGATGGCGAGGCAGCTAAAAGAGGCCACCTTCACCCACAGCCGGCTGAAATGGAGGTACATCGCTATTCACCTCCTTTCACCAGGAGAAGGTTATATCATAGTACTCGGGGTCCGCTCAGCAGCGCGCCCTAGCAGGCCGGGCTCAGGAAGGCCAGAGGCAGGAGGAGGAGCCCCAGGCCGTCCAGCGCCAGGAGTGAGTGCGTCACCGTGAGTTGACCCCGCCATGACCGGCTCGCCGCTTTTGCGTTGATATTCGCAGCGTGCCCTTTTCTCTGACTTCAAGCCTGAGCAATAGCCGGAAGCGGCAACTGATCCCGGATGATATGGGGCAGGTAGTAATCACTCATATAGTGGCGCTTGCAGTACCCGCGGGACGAATGTTTCTCTTTGCAGCCAGGAACGCGGCATTCCGTGCGTCCATAAATCCTCTCCCTCTCAGGAGTAAGGCAACCGTAGCGCCGCACCTGCTGATAGTGGCGGAAACAATACCCCTTGGCGACCTGGGCACCCTCACAGTACTCGACCCTGCAGCGATTCCCCCGCCGGTGATACTCGCGCTCCGGAGTGAGACGGCCATGGCGGCGGAGCTGCTGGTAATGGCGAGGGCAGTATCCTGCGGTGCGGGCCTCCCGGTCGCAATTATGGGCCTTACAAACAGGACTCCACTTATCTATGAGAGTGTTCATTGCCGATGCATGAGCTGCTGGGTCGCCAGCTTCTCATTGGTGGCCGAGGCGACCGCCGCTGGATACTCGATGTGGCGCAGTTCCACGGCGTCGAACTCGATATGCTTGCCCGCGAGCGAGCGCTGGACTTCGCCGAGTATCTTGTCCTGGATAGCCTCGGCGTGCTTCGGAATGTCGTTGTACTTGTAGTCGGCCAACACGCTCAGGGCGATGGCGCGGAAGGGCTGCTGCACGACCTGCAGATAGTATTCCGGCCCGATCTGGGTATGGAGTTCGTACACCTCGCCCGCGATAGGCCGCAAGCGCAGGCCGATCTCGACGTCCATGTGCAGATCATCCACCGAGAGAATACTGATCTTCTCCAGGAGCGTCTTCCAGCGCACGTCGTAGGCCATGACGTCGTTCCAGGGCCAGTGCCATTTGAAACCGTCTTTGTAGACCTTTGCCCGGGTGCCGCCCAGGTAGCTGCGATACACACCCTTATAACCAGATTGAATCGTCGAACCGCAACCGGCGAGCAGGATAGCCCCGGCGAGGGCGATGAAGGCCGTTCTCCAGGATTTCATGGTAGTGCTCCTTCAGTGAATTGCTTGTCAAGCGTGAGGTTTGACACCGAGATTTCTCCCTCATCTCCGCTGTTTGCCAGAGAAGATCCTTTCATCGGGCCTCACCTCCTTTCTGTCCGCGTTGGTGGGGGGCATTGCCCTGTCTCCGCACTAGCAGCAGGTGGATCACAGGGCAGAACAGGACGATCAGTACCAGCCATCCACTTGACGAGTGGGTTAGGCCCAGATAGGGCAGCGCGAAGATCAGCGCCAGCGGGATCGCCCAGCAGAGTACCGGCAACAGTATGTAGCGATTTGTCCTCATCTCTTGCGGAGCCTCTCCCAGACTGCGGAACCGCAGACTTCTCCGTATCCGTACCTACACTTCTTATGAGCAACACCTGTGCCTCCAAAGGGGATCTGAGCATAAGGCTATCCTTAACAGCTTGTTGCCTTTCTTGAGGCCCTATGCGCACCCCGCCGATCGTCGGGATATTTTGGTGCGTGAATTTTCAAAAGATGTTCTAACGCTAAGGATTTAAGGGGGTTATGGGGATTGTGGCATTCTTCGCTCTCCAGCAACTCCTCTGGAATAGCGCTGCAGTTCACCGGCACGAAGAGCCGGTCCTTCCGGGGACTGTTGTAGTGGATGGCCTGCGCTACCAGCTCCTTCCCCGTGCCGCTTTTCCCCCTGATCAATACCGTGGCCGAGGTGTGGGCCACCCGCCGGATCAGGTCAAACACCTCCTGCATCGGTCTGCTCTTCCCGATGAGGTTCCCGAAGGCGTGGCGCGCCGCGAGTGATTCCCGCATCGCCAGCAGCTCGCGGCGCAGCTGTTTCTCTTCTACCGCCCTGGAGATCGCGATCAGCACCTCATCCATCTTGAAGGGCTTGCTGATGTAGTCATAGGCTCCCTGTTTCATCGCCTCTACTGCTGAATCCACCGCGCCGAAGGCCGTCATCATAATCACCGTCGTCTCTGGCGAGATCTCCCGGGCGCGCCTCAGCAATGCCAGCCCGTCCATCCCCGGCATCCGGATATCGGTGAGCATCAGGTCGAAAAGGCGCCTCTTGAGCTGCCGCAGGGCCTCCTCTCCGCTGCTTGCCAGGGAGAGGTGGTATCCGTGGCGGATCAGCACCTTCCGCAGGACTTCCCCCATCTTCTCGTCGTCATCCACGATCAACACTCGCACTTTATCAGTCATTGCCTCTGCCTCCTCGGTCGGTTGGCAGCAAGACCGCGAAACGACTGCCCATCCCCTCCTGGCTGGTTACCCTTATCCGTCCGCCGTGGGCTTCCACTATCCGGTGGGCGATGGCCAGTCCCAATCCTGTCCCCGCTCCCACCTCCTTGGTCGTGAAGAAGGGGTCGAAGATCTTCTGTAGGTTGGCCGCCGGGATGCCGGTGCCGGTATCCTCCACCACCAGCTCCACCCAGCCCGAGGGCGTTCTCCTATCCTGGCCGAGCCGCTCTTCGCGCTCTCCGCTCTCCGCGCGGTGGCGGCCGATCACCCTGAGCCTCCCGCCTCCCGCCATCGCCTGCCAGGCGTTCATGATCAGGTTCAACAGGACTTGCTGGAGCTGATCCCGGTCCCCCTGGATTTCGGGCAGGCCCGGGGCCAGAATGACCTCTACCTGGATTCCCTGCTTCTCCATCTGCCTGCGGGGCAGGGCCAACACCGACTCCACCAGGTCTGCCATCCCGATGGGCCCGATCCTCGGCTCTTCCTGCCAGGCAAATGCCATCAGGCGCTTGACCAGGCCCGCGATATGCCCCACCTCCGCGACGATAGTTTTCAGCTCCTCTGTCTGTCCGGCGCCCGCCTCTGCCTCCATTAACAGGTACTCCGCACTCCCCGAAATCACGTTCAGGGGTGTCCCGATCTCGTGGGCGATCCCGGCGGCGAGTTGCCCGATGGCCGCCAACTTCTCCGACTGGATGATCGCCCGGTTGCTCGTCTCTAGGTTGACCGCCATCCGGTTGAGAGCCTCTGCCAGGGTGCCTATTTCCCCCTCTGCGTCGATCTCGATCCGGCGATCCAGTTCTCCCTGCCCGAGCGCCTCCGCCCCTTCGGTCAAGGCCCTCAGGGGCCTGGCGATCTGTTTCTGTGACACATAGATCACCAGCACCGACAAGATGGACGTCAACACCCCGATGGCGATCAGGATGTGGTTGCGCGCTTGGAGCACATAGGGGAGCATCGAGCGCTCGTACAGGACGAGCCGCAAGCTCCAAGGAACCTGGCCGCTCGCATCCGGTATGCCGGCGATATAGGTGTAGGCGCGGCGTTCCCCCTGTTCCTCTAAATATCCCTTGCCCTCTGTCTCGGTGTAGACCTGCCGCTCTCCCTTCAGTTCCGGCGCCATCGACCGGGAAGCAGCCAACAGATTCCCCTCGCGGTCGAACACGGCTGCCCCCATCACATCCGCCTGCTGGCTGATGGCCTCCAGAATAGCTGTTACCCCCTGCATGTCCCCTTTCTCGAGGTGATGCAGCGCCCCGACGCCCAAGGCCATGCTAGGTGCTCTGCCATCTTTCGCAACTCTTTGGTCAAATGGTCCCGAGTGCGAGAGATCGCCACCAAGGCGTAGACGGCCATCACGGACACGACGGCCGTCACCAGGAGCAGGATCAGTCTGGTCGAGATCCGCATCTGCAATACCTCGTGGTCAGGCCCAACTGCCTTCAGGCTGGGGCCCACTGGCAGTGGGCCGGGCGCAATAGGCGCGCCCGGCCTGGCTTTCCACTCACATCGCCGAGGGCAGTTCCACTGCCTTCCACGCCTCGCCCTCCCGCACCTCCATCTTCTCCGGGGAGAGCAGGTTCTCCTGGTGGACCGTGCCGGTGACCCGCACTGCTTGTTCCAGGTACTGAGCTATTCCCGGCGAGGGCAGGACCACGGTATAGACCTTGCCGGTCTTCTCCTCCAGCAGGCCCACGGGCAATCCCTTCTGGGCGCACTGCATGCCGCACTTGGCGTGTTTGATCCCGCTCATGTCCATCACATAGCAGCCCAGGTCGATCAGGCGGCCCTCCAGCACCTGCGCTTTGGGCACCTCAGCGGCGTGGCCTGCTCCCTGGGAATGTTGATGCTCCTGGGCGATGCTGAAGGTGCCGGCCCACAGCAGGGCGGCCAGGGTCATAATGGCTGAAAGATGGTTCATAGATTCCTCCTTGTGGGTTATGAAGGGAGACTCTTGCGCAAGGCGCGGCCTTTCCAGATCTCGTAGATGGCCGGATAGACCAGCAACTCCATGATGAACGAGGTGAAGATGCCGCCGATCATGGGCGCGGCGATGCGCTTCATCACGTCTGAGCCGGCCCCGGCTGACCACATGATGGGGACCAGCCCCATGAACATCACCGCCACGGTCATCACCTTGGGGCGAACCCGCTTGACCGCTCCGTGGATGATGGCTTCCCGCAGGTGATCCGGGGTCTGCATCCGGCCCTGGGCCTTCTGCTCCTCGTAGGCCAGGTCCAGGTAGAGCATCATGAAGACCGCGGTCTCGGCATCGACGCCCATCAGGGCGATGAGGCCCACCCACACCCCGATGCTCATGTTGTAGCCCAGCAGGTAGAGCAGCCAGACGGCCCCCACCGCCGAGAAGGGCAGGGCCAGCAGGATGATGGTGGTCTTCACTGCGGAGTTGGTGTTGAAGTAGATCAGCAGGAAGACCAGGAACAGGGTCACGGGCACCACGATCTGCAGCCGCTCGGCGACCCGCTGCATGAACTCGTACTGCCCGCTCCACACCAGGGTGTAGCCGGGGGGCAGGGAGACCTTCTCCCGGACTATTTTCTTGGCCTCGGTCACGTATCCGCCGATGTCCCGGCCCGCCACGTCCACGTACACGTACCCGCTCAACAGGCCGTTCTCGTCGCGGATCATGGCCGGGCCGTTCCGCAGGCGGATGTCGGCAAGCTGGGCCATGGGCACCTGGGCCCCGCCTGGGGTGGTGACCAGCACCCGGCTCAGGGCATCCACGCTGCTCCTGAAGTCCCGCAGGTAGCGCACGTTGACCGGGTAGCGTTCGCGGCCCTCCACCGTGGTGGTCACGTTGTCGCCGCCCACCGCGGACATCAGGTGCATCTGCACCTCGTCGATGGACAGTCCGTAGCGGGCCAGCTCCTCGCGCTTGAGGTCGAAATCCAGAAAGTACCCGCCGGCCGTGCGTTCCGCGAAGATGCTGCGGGTCCCCGGCACCTCCTTGAGGACCATCTCCAGGTGCTGACCGAGTTCTTGAATCTTCTGCAGATCCGAACCCAGCACCTTGATGCCCACCGGGGTGCGCACCCCGGTGGAGAGCATGTCGATGTGGGCCTTGATCGGCATGGTCCCGGCATTGCTCACCCCGGGGAAACGCATGGCCTGGTCCATCTCGGCGATGAGCTGTTCCGGGGAGAGGTGGTCTGGCCAGAAACGCCGGAGGATGGATTTGAGCCAGGCGGGCGCCCAGGGGGAATACCAGCGTTCGAGGGGCCGCCACTGGTCCACGGGTTTGAGGATGACGGTGGTCTCCATCATCGAGAAGGGCGCCGGGTCGGTGGCGGTCTCTGCTCTGCCGGCCTTGCCGAAGACCCGTTCCACCTCCGGAAAGGACTTGAGGATCTTGTCCTGCACCTGCAAAAGGTCCGTGGCCCCGGCCACCGACATGCCGGGCAGGGTGGTGGGCATGTAGAGGATGGAGCCCTCGTACAGGGGCGGCATGAACTCAGATCCCAGGCGGGTAAAGGCCGGGATGGTCGCCAGCACAATGGCGATGGCCGCGATGACCGTGGCCCATTTATGGCGCAGGGTGAACTCCACCGCCGGGGTGTAGAGGCGGAAGAGGATGCGGCTGATGGGATGGTGTTCCTCCTTGTGGATCTTGCCAACCAGCAGGGCGTTGGCCAGCCGGCACAGCCAGCGCGGAGAAAAATTGAAGGGCTTGGCGCGGATGAAGAGCAGCAGCATGGCCGGCACCAGGGTGATGGCCAGGATGGCGGCGATGGCCATGGAGAAGTTCTTGGTGAAGGCCAGGGGCTTGAAGAGCCGCCCCTCCTGGGCTTCGAGGGTGAAGACGGGCATGAAGGAGACGGCGATGACCAGCAGGGCGAAGAAGCTGGGACCGCCCACCTCCTTGACCGCCTCGATGAGCACCTCCTTGTAGTCCCGCTGCCGGCCTTGGGCATCCCAGTGTTCGAGCTTCTTGTGGGTCTGCTCCACCACCACGATGGCCGCGTCCACCATGGCCCCGATGGCGATGGCGATGCCGCCCAATGACATGATGTTGGAGGTCAGGCCCATGGCCTGCATGGGGATGAAGGCGATGATCACCGCGATGGGGATGGTGGCGATGGGGATCAGGGCGCTGGGGATATGCCACAGGAAGATCAGGATCACCAGGCTGACGATGGCCAACTCCTCGATGAGGGTGCCCTTGAGGGTCTCGATGGAGTGTTCGATGAGTTCGGAGCGGTCGTAGGTGGTGACCACCTCGACCCCTTTGGGCAGGGAGGGTTTGATCTCCTCCAGCTTGTCCTTCACCCGGTCGATGACGTGCAGGGCATTCTCGCCCTGGCGCATGATGACGATGCCGCCTACAGTCTCACCCTTGCCGTCCAACTCGGCCACGCCCCGCCGGATATCGGGCCCCAGGGTGACCCGGCCCAGGTCCCGGACCAGGATCGGGGTGCCGTTCTGGGCATTGACGCCCACGACGATTTGCTCGAAGTCAGCGATGGACTTGGCGTAGCCCCGGCCGCGCACCATGTACTCCCGCCCCGAGAACTCCACCAGCCGGCCCCCCACGTCGTTGTTCCCCTGGCGAATGGCCTCGATCACCATGTCCATGGAGAGGTCGTAGGCCTTGAGGGCGTTGGGGTCGAGGTTGACCTGGTACTGGCGGACAAACCCGCCGATGGGCGCCACCTCCGACACCCCGGGCACGGCCTGGAGGTAATAGCGCAGGTACCAATCTTGAAATGACTTCAGCTCGGCCAGGTCGTGCTGGCCGGTGGTGTCCACCAGGGCGTACTGGAAGACCCAGCCCACCGCAGTGGCATCCCGGCCCAGCTCCACCTTGACCTCCTGGGGCAGGCGGGGCAGGACGCTGTTGAGGTACTCCAGGGTGCGGGAGCGGGCCCAATAGATATCCGTGCCATCCTCGAAGATGATGTACACGTAGGAGTAGCCGAAGTCGGAAAAGCCCCGGATGGATTTGACCTTGGGCACACCCAGCATCGAGGAGATGATCGGGTAGGTCACCTGGTCCTCGATGATGTCGGGGCTGCGGTCCCAGCGGGAGTAGACGATGACCTGGGTGTCGGACAGGTCGGGGATGGCGTCGAGCGGGACGTTCTGGATGGCCCACACCCCGCCCAGGCACAGCCCGGCCACCAGGGTGAAGACGATGAAGCGGTGGGTGGCGCAGTAGTCGATGATCCGATTGATCATGGCTCTCCCCTCCTAGTGCTGGTGGCCGGTCATGGCCCCCAGCGCGGCCTTGATCTGGCTCTCGGAATCGATCAGGAAATTGGCGCTGGTGATGACCTGTTCGCCTTCCTGCAGCCCTGAGAACACCTCGAACCCGTCCCCGGCGCGGCCGCCCAGGGTCACCTCGCGGGGCTCGAAGCGCCCCTCGCCCTTGTCCACGAAGACGGTCTTGCGGGTCCCCGAGTCCAGGATCGCGCTGCCCGGAACCACCAGTCCCTCGCCCCGCTCGGTCTGGATCTCCACGTTGGCAAACATCCCCGGCTTGAGCTTCCAGTTGGGGTTGGGAAACTCGATGCGCACCTTGGCGGTGCGGGTCTGGGAATCGAGATAGGGGTAGATATAGACCACCTCTCCCCGAAACTCCTCGCCGGGATAGTAACTCAGGCGCACGGCGGCCTGCTGCCCGACCTCGACCAGCGGCAGTTCGTACTCGTAGATGTCCGCGTAAACCCAGACGTCGGAAAGGTCGGCCAGCATATAGAGGTCCTCGCCGCCTTCCACCCGCATCCCCTCCAATGCCTTCTTTTCGACCACGAACCCCTCGCTGTGCGAGTTGATCGTCACTTCCATCAGCGGTTTGCCGGTGCGCTCCAGCTCGGCGATCTGGGATGCCGATACCTCCCACAGGAGCAGGCGGCGCCGGGCCGCCTCCAACAGTCCGGCAGAGCCGGCAGCCACGTCCTGGAAGGGGTTATCCCCCAGCCGCTGCCTGGCCCGCAGCGCCAGGAGGTACTCCTCCTGGGTGGCCACCAGTTCCGGGCTGTACAGGGTGAAGAGGGGCTGGTGCATCTTGACCAGTTGCCCGGTGTAGTTGACGAATATTTCCTTGATCCAGCCGTCGATGCGGGTGTGGACGTGGGCCACCTTGCGCTCGTCGTAATCCACCTTGCCCACGGTGCGGATGGTCTTGTCCAGGAGGCGGCGTTCCACGGCGCCGGTCCTGACCCCGATGAGCTGCTGGCGCTCGGGGGAGATGCGCACTTCGGCCAGCCCAGGCACGGCGATGGTGATCGGCTCCTCCTGTTCCTCCAGCGGCACCAAGGTCATGCCGCAGATGGGGCACTCCCCGGGTTTGTCGGCGATGTAGCTGGGGTGCATGGGGCAGTGGTACTTCAGGGCATTTTCTCCCGTTGTCCCCGTCGCGTGCCCCTCGTGGCCCTGGCCCTCTGCAACCGCCGCAACATCTGCCTCATCTTCATAGACCGGGACCAGATCCATCCCGTCCGGAGCCTTGCCCGGCGTTGGAGAGGTGTACTGAGGATTCATAGAGTCGCGGTAGAAGAGGATCTTTCGTTCCTGGTGGCCGGTGGTCGCCGGGGACTCTTGTTTGGCGCAGCCGCTGCTCAGGAGCGCGAGGAGGCTGATAGACAATAAGAGATTGCGCATAGACCTACTCCTTCTGTTCGACCAGCGCGCCGACCACCTCTTCGAGGCGGGCCACGGCCCGGTGGTAATCTGTCAGTTGTTCCTGGACCATCAGCTCGTTGTCCAGCAGGGCGCGGGCATTGTCCAAGAGCATCAGGAAGTCCACCTGTCCCACCCGGTACGCGGCTAGGGCCGACTCCAGGGAGAAGGTGGCCTGGGGGATGATCGCGGTCTGGTAGAGGGCGACCAGTTGGAGGGCGGTGGCGGCCATGCTGGCCAAGTCCCGCACCTGGGCCAGGGCCATTTCCTCGGTGGCCCGCTGGTCCCGGAGCGCGGCTTCGCGGCCGGCCAGGGCCTCCTGCACCCCGTAGCGGCGCCGTTCCCGTTGCCAGGGGAGTTCCACCTCCACCATCACCTGGTAGAGATCGTCGAAGCCGCCTCGGGACCGCCAGCCGGCGCTCACCGCGAAGTCGGGCCGGTACTCCTTGCGCATCAGCGCTACCTCCAGCTCGCCGGCCTCCACCCCCCGCTGCCGGTTGCGCAGCTCGGGGTTGTGCTCCAGGGTCAGGCGGGCCAGTTCCTCCGGGGGGAGCAGGGGTCGCGGCGGGCTGAGGGTGTCGGGCCGGCCCAGGGCCGCGTCCGGGGGCCGGTCCAGGAGGCTGTTGAGCATGGCGCTGATCCCGGTCTGGCGCTGCTCTAGGGCCGCGCTTTTCTGGACCAGCATGGACAGTTCCACCTGGGCCTTGAGCACGTCCTGCTGCATGCCCTGGCCCACGCTGTAGCGGGTCCGGGCCGTCTGCTCGAATTCCCGCAAGACCGCGCGGGTTCGTTCCACCACCTCCAGGGACTGGTAGGTGAAGGCCAGATCGTAGTAAGCCACCTTGAGCTGGGAGACCACCGAGCGCTGGGCCACCTCGACCATCTCGGCTTCGGCTTCGGCCTCCTTCTCGGCCTTCTGCTGCCGCAGCCGGCGCTTGCCCGGATAGGGGATGGGCTGGGAAACGCTCACCCCGGCCATGCTCATGTCCATCTCGCCCACGGTGTAATCGGTCAGGCCGATGTTCTGGAGTTCGAGCTGGAGCATGGGGTCGGGGAGCGCCTTTACCTGGGGCGCTTTGGCCCTGGCCATCTCCCACATCTGCTGGGCTCGGAGGATCTCCGGGTTTTTCTCCAGGGCCTCGTCGATGAGGGCCTGGAGGGAGAGGACTTCTTCAGCCCCGGCACGCCAGGGCGTGAGCAGGGCGGCCAAGAGCAAGGCAACTGCGAGTCGCTGCATAGTAGTTTCCTCGCGAAAGGTCTGTCCCAACCGAGCAGCAGGCGTCCACAGGAGCAGCGTTGCGGCGCGGTTTGTCAAAAATCGCTGGATTTTTGGCTTGCGCTAGAGGTAGCAGGGCGCTCATCCCGCACAAGGGGTGCGAGACGCGAAGACAAATAGCTCGATGGGACTGGATCAGATCCGGTAGGCGCGGTGGAGTTGGTAGAGGGCGGGCGGCGGAGCAGCCGACGGAGCCGGGGCAAAGCAGGTGAGGAGATGCTCTCCTGCCAGGTGCTCGATGAGGGGCAGATCTGGAGCCAAAAGAAGCACAGATACAGAAGGCGCCGGGGGGATGGCCTGGGAAGCCGGCAGCGGCGCAGTGGGCACATCGCTCTGGCAACAATAGGCCGCAGTCATGGCCCCAGTGTTGCAGTCGGGCGCCTGGTGGTGGCAGCAGGCATGCGCCACTTCCTCTGAGGCAGGCTGGCCGGCGCACAGGGCCTGGAAATCGGCAGCCCAGGCAGCCGGCAGGGCCAGGAGGAAACTCAGGAGGAGGGTGATAATCGGGCGCATGGAGTCATGCCTTTTAGGGCAAATATACTTGGCGATAAGGTCAAGCACAAATCATACCATGACCTTTGAGATATCTGAATCCCATGCCAGGTTCCAGCAAAACAAATACTTGAAGGTTTTGGGGCAAAGAGATAGGGCTCGGGACAAATAAGCCTCATCGCGGCCCTCCCTGTGGCGCCAATGTCCCAATACAGGCTTCCCTGCCGCCCTCAGAGACTGTCAGTGGTCATGGTCAGGGGGAGGCGTTTCTGGCTCCAGATCCATCCCACACACCGGACACGACCCTGGCTGTTGCTGGCGGACCTCCGGGTGCATGGGGCAGGTGTAGATGGATTTTTCTCCTTGGTGGATCGATTCAGCCACCGTGCCCTCGGGGTTGGGGTACCAGCCCGGGTCCTGGCCTTCTTCTAGCTGCTCCCGCACCTTGAGAATGGTAAACATCCCTCCCATGGCCACGGACCCGAAGGGCCCCTCGCCGCCCATCATCGGCAGGGTGTTGGCCGGCCCCTGCATGTGCTGCTGGTGCTCTGTCATCTCGTGCATCCCGCTTTCCCCCATCGCCATGTACCCAGGGAGTTGGGACTGGATCACCTCCTCAAGGCCCTCCTGGCTGACCCCGAGCAGGTTGGGGAAATCGTGGCCCATGGCGTTCATGGGATGGTGCCGGCGGTGGCAGTGGATGGCCCAGTCCCCCGGCGCGGCGACGAACTCGATGTCCCGGGTCTGCCCGGGGGCGACCAGCACCGTGGTCTCCGGCCACTGGGCCGTGGAGGGGATATCTCCTCCATCCGTGGCCACCACCTTGAAGGAGTGGCCGTGCAAATGAATGGGATGGGAATCCTGGCCCACGTTGCCCAGGCGGATGCGCACCCGCTCTCCGCTTTTGGCCACCAGGGGCGCGGTCCCTGGGAAGGCCCGGCTGTTGAAGGTGAAGAGGTTGAAGTCGGTCATGATGTTGGGATTGGGTGTGGCGCTTCCCGGCTCCACGAACCATTCGTTGAGGAAGATGGCGTAATCGCGGTCGATCCGGTGGTCCGGTTCTTTGGGGTGGATGACGAAGAAACCCATGGCCCCCAGGCCGATCTGCACCATCTCGTCCCCGTGGGAGTGGTACATCTGGGTGCCGTGCTGCCGCAGGGTGAACTCATAGGCAAAGGTGTCGCCCGGAGGGATGGGCCTCTGGGACAGGCCGGCCACCCCGTCCATGCCGCTGGGCAGAAGCAGGCCGTGCCAGTGGACGGCCGTGGGCTCGGGCAGCTTGTTGGTCACCAGGATGCGCACCCGGTCTCCCTCCACGGCCTCGATGGTCGGGCCGGGGGTCTGGCCATTGTAGCCCCAGGCGTTGACCACCATCCCAGGGGCGATCTCGTGTTTGATCACCTCTACACTCAGGCGGAAGACCTTGACCCCGCCCTCCATCTCGTAGGGCAGGGTGCTGCCATTGGGGGTGACTACCGGGGTGTAAGAGGGGCGGGCCTGGACCTGGGAGAAGGACAGGGCGATGAGGAGGAACAGGTCGATGGGTTTCATGGCTCATTTTAGTGGTGATGAGGGTGAAGGGGGGCTGGTGGGGGTGGTTCTTGCTCTTCGACAGGTGGACGCTCCTCACCGGGGGACAAGGGGCCGCCCACGGCCCTTTCCAGTTGGGCGCGGGCGATCCAGTAGTCGGCCAGGGCAGAGAAGTACTGTTTCCGGGCAGCGACCTCCTCATGGCGCACCTGGAGGAGCTGGTAGACCCCCAGGAGCATGTAGTTGTAGTGTTTCTGCGCTTCCTCCACTGCCTGAGCCCGCAAAGGAATGAGGGTATCCCGGTAGTGCTGGGTGGTCCTGCGGGCCAGGCTCATGCGGGTGAAATGGGCGCGCACCTGGGCGCGGGTTTCCTCCTCCAGGGCGCGCACCTGAAGGCGGCTCCGTGCCTGCTGCGCCCGGGCCCGGGGCCGAGTGGCCTGTCCCTGGTCGAAGAGCGGGATCTCCAACTCGAGAGCAGGGCCGAGCGTGCGCCGCTCTTCCTCCCTCTTGACATTTACTCCCGCCCGCAAGGAGGGGAGGATCGAGAAGCGGGCCAGCCGGAGGGATTGTCCGGCGATCTGCACTGCTTGCCGCGCGGCCTCCAGGTCCGGGCGCTGGGAGAGGGCCGTCTGTTCCACCTCTGGCAAGGAGGGATCGGCGCCGGGCAAAGGCGGCAACCCCTCGGCGATCTGCCAGTCATCACCGGAGAGGCCCAGGAGTTGGCCCAAGGTATGGCGGGTGACCTGGATCTCAGCTTCTAGTTGATCCACTCCGAGTCGGGTCTCCTGCAGCGCTGCCTGGTGCATGGTCTCCTCCAGGGCATTGATGTTGCCGGCCTGCCGCTGCCGGGCGGCCAGGGTGGCGCCGGCCTCGGTGGTCTGGAGGATGGACTGCATCAGGGAACGGGTCTGCAGCAAGCCCTGCAGGGTGAAGTAATGCATCTTGACCTCTTCGATCCCTGCCAGGAGGTCGCCTGCCAGGTGCGCCCTGGCCTGGGTGTACTGGGCGTTTGCCAGTCCCCGCTGCAGAGGATAGAGGAGGACGCCTTTGAGATCCTCCATGAGGGCGTACTCGTAGTCCTGCTCTCCCGACCCCTCTCTGCGTATGGCCAGATCCAAGGTGGGATTGGGCAGGAGCCGGCCCTGGCGCCGGTCGGCCCGGGCGATGCCCAGTTCCTGCAGCAGGGACTGAAAGCGCGGGCTGTTCAGGACCGCTAGCTGGACGGCGGCTTCGGCGGTGAGGGGTTTTTCTTGGAGAATGCGGAGGGTATCTGCTACTCCCTGGGGAGGGTGCTCCCCGTAGTTTTCGAGCCGCACTCCGGTCTGCGCGGAGAGGGTGTGGAGCGCCTCCCCCTGCTGGGAGCCTGAGGCGCAGCCTCCCAGCAGCAGCCCGTTCAGCAGGATACAGAATAATCCTCTCTTCGATGGAGAGATCGATCTACAGGTCGCGGTCATGGCGCACCTTCGCGGTGGTCTTGAGTCTCTGAATCGCGGGTGGTTTCTCCAGGGCTGTGGTCGTGGGAAGGCTTTTCTTGCAGAGAGCGCAGCATCTCTGCTGGCGGCGGTCCCTCCCGGAACTCCGAGTGCCGCACCTGGCCCCCGGCCTGGCTGATCCAGCCCCCCACGGCTGTGGAGCACAGGGCCAGCACCCAGGTCAAACCCACCAGATAGCGCGAGATGACGGGCCATCTCCGCCTGGCGAGCAGGGCGATAAGCGCCGCCAGGCCAGTCGCGTAGAACACCCAGGCGAAGGTCTCCGCCCGATCCATATGCACCTTCAGCCATTGCTGCGCCTCCTGATTGGACATGGCAAGGACGCGGTCGTAGCCCTGCTGGCCATAGGCCACGGCCAACCAGGTCGCCCCTCCCATCAGGGCCAGCCAGATGAGCGCCACCTCCTGTTCCTTGAGCCCGTGGGCGAGGATGGCGGCCAGCAGCATAAAGGCGCCGGCCGCCATCCCGTACACCGGCCAGGGGTTCAGCAGCACGTGGAGGTACTCGGGTTGTTTGAGGTGCTGAAAAAACGCCGGAAGGCCTACCATGCCATACCCCCTGTCTATTGGATGATCTCGGCGTTCTCGATGAGATTGATCCCGTCCCGGCTGGCGGCCTTGCCCCTCACGGTGATGATCTTGCCGCCATGGGGAGCGAGGGCTGGGTTGATGGGTTTGTGCTCGCCGATTATCAGATATACCTTGCCCGTCTCGTCCTTGATCCCCACCGGCAGGCCGCTCTCGATGCAGGTCTTGGCGCAGTCCGCGTGGCCCGGACCCTGGGCGCCGTGGTCGAGGTAGCAGGCCATGTCGAGGATCTCGCCTTTGACGGTGATCGCCTCGGCAGTGGGTGCGGGGTTGGGGGCCTCTTCTTCGTGGACAGCCTTTGCCGTATCTGCGGTTGCATGGCCTGTCTGGTGTTGGTTATGCTCCTCGTGGGCGGTGGCCAGAGCGGCCAGGGCCAGGATCGAGAAGCCGGTCAGCAAACACTTTTTCATTTGGTGGGCTCCTGTCTTAGAGTAGTGGTTAATCTCTGATGGCAATCCCGTTGGGTTTGTCGCCCACGGCGATGTCCTTCAGCTTGGATTTGGCGGCCACGTCGATCACGGAGACCGTGCCGGCCAGTTGGTTGGTGATATAAGCCTTCCCGCCGTCCCGGGTGAAGGCGATGGCATGGGCGCCGCTGCCGGTGGGGATGCTGCCTTTCTTTGTCCACTGATTGCCGGTCCGCTGAAAATAGACCGCGGCGCCGCTGTCGCTGTCGCTCACCCACAACTCGTCGGCAGAAGCGTTGTACGCGGCGTAGCCGGGGGTGAAGCCGAGGGGGACGGTTTCCTCGACGGCCATCGTATTTACGTCGATCACGCTGATGACCTTCTCTTCTGAGGGGTGACCAATACCATAACCTCTCTGCGCCTGTCTTCCCTGGAAATGAGAAGACAGCAGATGAAAGCTGGGGCCCGGGAATGGCCGACTGCTTCAAGCGCAGCGGGCCGATCCCTGGAGAAGTGGATCTGTCAAAAAGAAGGGTTGGGCAGAGTGCGCCCTACACGCTCAGGCAGAAGGAGGAGCGCGGGGACTGGTAGGAGTGGTGAGAAGGTCTTGAAGGACAAGTTCGGGAGGGGCGTGACTGCGATGGCAGAAAGAGTGCTGCCAGAGATCTATACGGGTAGCGGCGAGCGGCTGAAAGTGCAGACTGATAACGGAGGAAGGCAGGAGCTTGGAGAAGGTACCAGGTAGCAGGCCGGGAGTGTCCTGGAGGAACTTTACACAACAGGCATCAGCGGTGTTCTGATGGTGGGCCTGGTTTTGTCCGTGCTCCTGGTGGTGGTGGTGGTGTGCTCCCTGCTCGTGAGCGCTCGCCGCCTGGGATGGGGCGGGGGATTCGGCGCGCACCCCAGGATGGAACTCGCCTGTGGTGGCGGCGTAGCAGAGGCAGAAGGTGAAGCCGTATAAGTAAAAGGCCGCGGTCAGCGCAGCGAGGGGTTTTTTCATCGCACGGGGGAGATAAGGATGAATGAGTCTAATAAACCAGACCTCCGTTGTCAAGCGAGGGCCTGCAACGCCCTGAGCGGATTGGCGTTTCAGTCCGAGGGAGTACTTCTTCTCAGCGATCCCCGAAGATCTCCCGGCGGCCCACCACGCTGCACAGGGGGCAGCGATGGGGGTCGTGGCCCCGGGCAGGGCAGTGTTCCCGGCCGAAGTAGATGATCTGCAGGTGCAGATGGTTCCAGCGCTCCTCGGGGAAGAGGCGCTTGAGGTCCTTTTCGGTCTGGGCCACGTTCTTGCCGCTGGACAGGCCCCAGCGCCAGGCCAGGCGGTGGATGTGGGTGTCCACTGGAAAGGTGGCCTCGCCGAAGGCCTGGGCCAGGACCACCTGGGCGGTCTTGTGGCCCACCCCGGGCAGGGCCTCTAATTCTTCTAGAGTGCGGGGCACCTGCCCCTGGTGGCGCTCGGCGATCAGCCGCGACAGTTCGCGGATAGCCCTGGCCTTTTGCGGGGCCAGGCCGCAGGGGCGGATAAGGGTCTGGATGGTCTCCACCGGCAGCCCGGCCATCTGTTCGGGGGTCCGGGCGCGGGCAAAGAGGCCGGGGGTTACCTGGTTGACGCGGGCGTCGGTGCTCTGGGCCGAGAGCACCACCGCCACCAGCAGGGTGTAGGGGTCTTGGTGGCGCAGCGGTATAGACGGCGTCGGATACAGTGTTTCGAGGGTGGCGAGGATGAGGTCGACTTTGGCGCTTTTGGTCATCCGCGGTGTTTGGCCAGGAACCAGTCGATGAGGCGGCGGGAGATGCTGATGCCGTCGGGCAGATCGGGCAGGTGATCCGGGGTGAACCAGGCGGCATCGGCGAGTTCGGCCAGGTCGGGCCTGATCTCGCCGCCGGCGTACTGGGCGGTGAAGCCCACCATCAGGGAGTGGGGGAAGGGCCAGGGCTGGCTGGCGAAATAGCGTATATCGCTGACCTCGATATTCACCTCCTCGCGCACCTCGCGGGCCACGGCCTGTTCCAGGGTCTCGCCCGGCTCGACAAAGCCGGCGATGATGCTGTAGCGGCCCGGGGGGAAACGCTGGTTGCGGGCCAGCAGGAATTGGCGACCCCGCTCCACCAGTACGATGATGGCCGGCGAGACGCGGGGAAAGGAGAGCAGCCCGCAGGCGGGGCATTCCCTGGCCCGCTCCGCAGGGCGGGGGGTGGTGGGGGTGCCGCACTGGCCGCAGTACTGGTGGGTGCGGTCCCAGTTGACGATCTGCACGGCGCGGCCGGCCACCCAGAAAAACTCCTCTTCCAGCAAGCCAAAGAGTTGGCGCAGGCCTTTCAAGGCCATGCCGGCAGGGGGCTGCGCATCGGTTGCCAGTTCCACTGAGTAGCAATGGATCTGGCCCAGGGTGCCCAGGTACTGCTGGCGCAGTACCGGCGGGCCCAGTTCCTCGGCCTGGCCCAGCAGGGGGACCCGGGCGGCGGGTCCCTCCAGGTGGACCAGGAGCCGGTCTCCGGCAAAGGCGAAGAAGAGGGCTGGCTCGCTGCGCCCGGCAGGGGGCATCACCAGGGGGGTGAAGGCAGAGGCGGTGGGCATGGGGCTAAAAAGTTATATTCAAAGAGGTCGGCGTGCAACTTTTTGCCCGGGCTGAAGGTCTAAACTAAAAGATCCCCACTTCGAAAGGACGTCCATGCTGCCGCTCCTGCTCCTCCTCTCCCTGTGCGGGGCCCTGCAGGCCACCACCCTGGTGCGCTACGACCTGGAGGGCCTGACTCACACGGCCGTCTGCGTCCTGGTGGGCACCTGCAAAGAGACCCAGACCGAGTTGATCGCCGGCCAGCCCTATACCCGCCTGGTCTTTGAGGTGGGGGAGGTGGTCAAAGGCCAGGCCGGCTCCCGGTTGGAGGTATGTCTGCCCGGCGGGGAGTACCAGGGCAAGCGGCTCCACCTGGCGGGCATGCCCCAGTTTGCCCCGGGAGAGGAGGTGGTGCTCTTCCTCACCGAGCCCGACCGGCTGGGCCACCCCTGGCCGGTGGGGTTGGGGCAGGGGAAGTTCCAGGTGCAGCGGGACGCGGCGGCCAAGAGGCGGGTCTTCCAGGATGCCACCGAGGCCCGGCTCTACGGTGTCCAGGGCGCCAGCCTAAACGGGATGGAGCTGGAGGAATTTCTCTCGCGGGTGCGCCGGATTGCCGGGGAAGGTCCGGGTGATGCGCAACGCTAGCGTCCTGGGCTGGTTGCTCCTGCTGGGGGCATTGCCGGCCCGGGCCTTTCTCATCCAGACCTTCGACAGCCGCCAGGGGTCGGTGCGGGTGGCCTGGAAGAACCCGGAAAAGATCAGCTACGCCCTGGACCGCGCCGGTTCAGACGATCTGCCCGCTGATACGGTCCACCGGATCCTGCGCGAGAGCTTTGCGGTGTGGGCGGCGGTGCCCGGCTCCCGCGTGGGCTTTGCGGATCAGGGCCTGGTCGACGTGGACGCCCTCTCCGGGGATGATCGCGTCAACGCCGTGGTCTTCGACGAGACCGGCGAATGGCTGCAGGCCCCCCGGGGCGCCGGCATCATCGCCCTGACCCGCATCAATTCCAACTCGCTGACCGGGGAGATCAGCGGGGCCGACATCATCTTCAATGGCCGCGATTTCCGCTTTGGCCAGGGACAGCAGGCCAACCGGGTCGAACTCAAGGACGTGGCCGTGCACGAGATCGGCCATTTCATCGGCCTGGACCACACCCCCCTCGACGGGGCGGCCCAGATCCGCCCCACCATGAATCCCTACTACGGCGACGACGGCCCGGGCGCGGCCTCCACCCTGGAGGCCGACGACCAGGCCGGGGCCAGCGTGCTCTACCCCAGCGCCTCTTTTCTGGTGGGCGAGGCCAGGATCGCCGGCGCGGTGAAGGATGCCCAGGGCCAGCCCCTTTTCGGCGCCCACCTGGTGGCCGAGAACCTGGACACCGGGGAGCGCTACGGGACTCTTTCCGGGGCTTTTGCCACTGCTGGCAGCCGGGGGGATTATCTGTTGCGGGGCCTTTCTCCGGGCCAATACCGGCTGCGTCTGGAACCGGTGGAAGGGCGGATCACTGAGGAGAACTTCGGCGGCATCTTCAGCGAGCTGCCCACGGGATTTTCCGCCGAATACTACGACAACACCACCCAACCGGGTTGGGCCCAGCTGATCGAGGTGAGTTCGGGACAGCGGTTGGAGGGGGTCGATTTCAGCACCGGGCTGATCCTGGCGGGTCACCCCACCCTCGATCCGGTGGTCCTGCCGGGCACCACCCCCGATGCCCAGGGGCCCTACGCGGTCCGGGTGCGCTCCCAGGGCGCCGAGCGGGTGTCGCTTTCCTACAGCAGCCCGCCGGGAAGCCAGCCCCGGACCGTGGCCATGAAAGCCCTGGGCCAGGGGCTGTACTCCGCTTCCATCCCGGGCCAGGCGATCGGAACGCATCTCAGCTACCAGATCCGGGCCCTCAACCGCCAGGGACAGGCCACGGTCTATCCCCACCCCGAGCACTGGCTGGAGTTCGAGGTGGTGGCCCTCAGCGGGGCGCCGCTGGTCTTCAGCGCGGTGCGCGAGGACGACCAGGTCAGCATCATCGACACCGGCAACGAGCGCGAACTGGCCCGCATCCAGGTGGGGGACGAGCCCATCCAGGTGCTGCTGGCCCCGGATGGCCGCCGGCTCTATATCTCCAGCCTGGGCGCCGGCCAGATCTACGTGGTCTCTACCGCCACCTTCCAGGTGGTCGACAAGATCGCGGTGGCAGCCCAGCCCCTGGACCTGGCCCTGTCCCCCGACGCCAAAACCCTGTACGTGACCAATTCGGGTGCTTCTTCCCTGACGGCCCTGGATCTGGCGGCGGGTACCACGCGCCGCTTCTTCCTGCCCCAGGTGCAGGACGGGCCGTACGGCGTGGCGGCCACCCGCACCGCCCTCTACGTCACTGACCTGAACAACAGCCGGGTGCTGGCTCTGGGCCTGGCAGGCAAGGAAACGGCCCGGATCACGGTGGGAAGTCAGCCCCGCTCCCTGGCCCTCAGCCGGGACCTGCGGCGGCTCTACGTCACCAGCCTCAACCGCAACCTGCTCACCGTCATCGAGACGGCCCGCAACCGGGTGGCCCGCTCCATCCAGTTGCCGGTGAGCGGCACCTTTGCCGCGGCGGTCAGCCCGGATGGGCGGCGGCTGTACCTGACCGCCCATCTGGACAGCGCGGTGGTGATCCTCGATGCGCGCACCGAGACGGTGATCAAGACCCTGAAGGTGGGCGCTGATCCCCGGGCCATCTCCTTCTCCCCGGGAGGAGCCCAGGCCCTGGTCACCAGCTCCGGCGCCGCTGAGATCGCGGTGATCTCGGTGGCCGGCGATTCCCTGGTTCAGCGCTATGCCTCGGGCCAGGGCTTGCGCGGGATCGCGGTGGCCCCGGCCCCGCGGCAGAGTGTCGCTGCCCTGCAGGCGCCGTCGCCAGCCGCCAGATTGCAACTGGACCCCGGCACACCCAATCCCTTCAATTCGTCCACCCAGATCGCCTATGCCCTGGCGGCCGCCGGCCCCGTGGAACTGGGGGTGTACAATGTCCTGGGCCAACAGATCTGCCTGCTGGTCGCCCAGCCTTTGGAGTCCGGGCGGCACCAGGTGGTCTGGAACGGGCGGGACGGCGAGGGCCGGGAGGCTGCCAGCGGAATCTACCTGGTGGTGCTGCGGGCAGGGGGGCAGCAGGTGGCGCAGAAGATGCTCTTGCTCCGCTAGCGCTCAGCCAACCGCGCAGTACTGCAGGGCCACCAGCTAGATCCCGCTCTTTTTGTTGACAGTGTATATCCACCTGTCTAAGTTGAAAACTAGCAGCACATCGCGAGGGGGCGGGGGTATGCCGTGCCGGAGACCGGCCCACTTGCCTAGCTCAGTAGGGAGGAAGGTGTTATGCCTGGGTTGTGGATTGCAACGGTGGTCATCGCCCTGGCCCTGGGAGGGCGGGGTCAGGCGCAAACCCCCGAAGCGGCTGATTCCCTCAGCACCGCCCCCAGTCTCGAGGTGGTCGGGGCTGACACCCTGGTAGTCGGGGTTGACACGCTGGTGATCGGAGCCGACACGCTGGTGATCGGGGCCGACATCCTCGGCCAGGTCGTTGCACCGGCGCTGGGAGATTCGCTCCTCTACCCGGCGGCGGATTCGCTCTCCCAAAGCACCTCGCTGCCGGCCCTCCCTCCCGCCCCTGCAACCTCCACCCTCATGGTGCCCGGTCCGGTGCCGACCACCAGCGGCATGCCCAAGCGGATCCGGTTCGCGGCGCAGCGCCGCGGATACTTCACCGCGCGCACCGTGTGGGCAGCCGGTTGTCTGGGGGGCAGTTTCCTGCTCTACAACCGGGGCAGCAATTACCGGGACAAGGCCGACAAACTATACGCCCGTTACCAGCGGGAAACCGATCCCGCAGAGATCGAGTCCTTCTACCAACGGACCACCACCCAGGACACCAAAGGCCAGGTTTACTGGGCGCTGAGCGCGGCCCTGGCGATCAATGGCCTGCGCCTGCTTTTCACCCACGAAACCGAAGTGGTCTCCTCCCAGGTGTCCCGACCCTCCCTGCAAATGATCCTGGCCCCCCAAAGCCTTCAACTGCGAGTGCGGAAATGGTTATGAGACGGCTGTGGTATATCTCAGTACTGAGTGGAATGGTTCTGTTGTTGGGCCTGAGTTGTGACCGCGAGCGCACCAATCCCCTTGACCCCCAATCGGAACTCGGCCGTGAGCTGGTGGCCACGCCCACGGGGTTGAGCGCCGAGCCGGGCATCGGCTTCATCCGTCTGGGATGGCAGTCCGTCGACAGCCGGCGCCTGGCAGGCTATGCCCTCTTTCGCTCCGAGCAGTCCACCGGCCAGTACCGGCTGGTCCGCGGCGAAGGGGATACCACCCTGCAGATCACCACCGGCAAACTCAGCCTGGTGGATTCCCTGGACGCTCCGGGCAAGACCTTCTTCTACCGCATCGCCGCGGTGGACACGGCAGGGGTCCTCAGCCTGCTTTCGCCCTTTGTGGGGGCCACGGTGCTGGAAGACCATTCCCCTCCGGGAGCACCCCAGAACGTCTGGGTGGTGGCCGACCAGGCCAGGCCAGGCCGGCTGACGGTGAATTGGAGCGCGCCGGCCCGGGATGCGGACGGGGGCATGTTGACGGGTCTGGCAGGGTACGTGATCCTGCGCGCCGAAGCGGGGAGATCGCTGGCGCCCGTGGACACGGTGGACGCCCAGACCTTCCAGTACGTGGACGAGGGTTTGGAGGTGGCGGCCGTCTATAGTTACACGGTGCTGGCCTTTGACCGGACCGGCAATGCTGGCCCCCTGGGCGCCGGCAGCCAGGCGCGCACCGCGGGCATTGCGGTGCCGGGTGGGTTGGTGGTGGAGGGAGGTATCGGCAAGGTGACGGTGCGCTGGGAGGCCAGCGTGGAGGAGGATCTGCGGGGGTATAATGTGTATCGTTCGTTGCGTCCGGACCAGGGGTATGCGCGGTTGTCGGGGAGTGAGAGGTTGAGCTTCACGACGGGACAGACCACGTACATCGACACGGCAGTGGCCGGGGGCACGGCTTATTACTACCAGGTGAGCGCGGTGACCAGCAGCGGCGAGAGCGGGCGCTCCGAATTCGGGGGCGCCACGGTGCTCTTCGATATCCGGCCGCCGGCGGCGCCCACCCTGCTGACCGGAGAGCCCGTGGTCAGCGACCCGGAGAAACTGAGCGTCAGCTGGAAGGCTCCCACCACCGATATCAACGGCGCCGACCTCTCCGGGGTGAGCCGCTACCAGATCTATCGCGCCACGGCCAGCACCGGGCCCTTCGCGCTGGTGGGCACCTCCACCAGTGCCGCCTTCATCGATACGGGGCTGACGGCGAAGACCACCTATTATTACGAGATCGAAGCCCAGGATGCCAGCGGCAATATAGGCCCGCTTTCCTCGGTGGTGGCCCTGATCTCGGGGGGGGTGGATATCCCGAAAAACGTGCGGCTTTCCTCCTCCTCCCCCTCTGATCTGACCAAGCCTCCGGTGGTGACCATCAGCTGGGACGCGGCGATCGGGGCCATTGTCCTGTACGAGGTGCAGCACAGCACCGTGGCCAATAGCACCAGGGACGCCGATTATGTGAGCGTGCTGCCCAACGACGTGAGCACCAGCAGGCAGGACGATGAGGTGTCGCGCGGGGTGACCTACTACTACCGGGTCCGTTCGGTCGACGTGGAAGATCGGGTCAGCGACTGGACCGATCCCCGCACGATCGCCGTGTCGCCCTGAGCATTCGGAGAGCGGATACCATGATCGACCTGAAAGGCAAGGTGGCGCTGATCACCGGCGCCTCGCGCGGCATCGGCCGCGGATGTGCGCTGGAGATGGCCCGGGCCGGCGCCGACGTGGCCATCAACTACCACAGCCACGGGGAGGAGGCCGAGGAAGTGGCCGCTCAAGTCCGGAGCCTGGGAAGACAGGCGCTGGTCTGGCAGGCCGACGTGGCCGACCGCCAGGCGGTGGAGGAGATGGTGGCGGCCGTGGCCCAGCGCCTGGGCCACCTGGATATCCTGGTCTGCAACGCCTATTACAGCAAGCGCGAGCCCTTTCTGGAGATCGGGATCGAGGGTATGAGGCGCACCCTGGAGGTGAGTCTGTGGGGGGCTTTCCACGTCGCCCAGTTGGGCGCCAGGCAGATGGTGCGGCAGGGCCGGGGCGGCAGCATCCTCTTCATCAGCTCGGTGCACGCCTTCATCCCGGTGCCCACGGCTCTGGCTTACAACACCGCCAAGGCGGGCATGAACCACATGGCGGCCACCATCGCCGCCGAGTTGCTGGAGCACCACATCCGGGCCAATGTCATCGAGCCTGGCTGGATAGACACCCCGGGCGAGCGGCAGTTCGCCACCGAGGAGCAGATCCGCGAAGGGGGCAGAAAGCTGCCCTGGGGCCGGCTGGGCACCATTGAGGACCTGGGCAGGGCCGCCACCTTCCTCTGCTCGGATGCGGCCGACTACATCACCGGCGAGGTCATGAGGGTGGACGGGGGGTACTGGCTGCGGGCCAACAGTTAGGAGGGAAGGGGCGGCGGAGTTCAGGGGGCTGACAGGGCGGGTCAGCACTGTCCTGCCGCGCAGGTGAATAAACTTCAGATTTTGATACAGCCTTGCTCCCCGGTCCAGGGTGGGTCGGGGAGTTTTTTTTGGGGAGACGAGGCCGGCAGTGAGGGGTATCATCCCTTTCTTCGCGCTCTTGATCCTGGTTTTGGCCCGGGGTGCGGCTCAAGGCCAGCAGGGCCACCAGGTGCTGGCCGACCGGGTGCAGGTGCAGGGCGCTGAGCAGTGGCAGGCCTGGACAGTCCCGCCCGGGGTGCGGGTGGTGCGGGAAGACGGGGCGGTGGAGCCGCGCTTCCTGCGCCGCGAATTCAATGCCCTGGGCGATGCGGGCACCTTCCAGTACGTGCGGCCCAGTGCCCCTGAAGACACCCTGATCGGCGGCATCCGCTCCGCCGGCACCAACCTCCAGGTCGCCCCGGCCCTCATCGACGGGGACCTGAGCACCTACTGGGAGCCGGCCCCGGATGCGCCCCTGGACCAGTGGTCGGTGGAGCTGGACTTAGGACGCACCCTGATCGTGCAGCGCATCCGCCTGCGCTTTGCCCAGGACGGCGACCCCTTCCTCAAGTTCCGGGTGCTGATTTCGGACGGCGTCGAGATCGGCCAGGAGCACCAGCGGCGCTACTTCCGCGTCGGTCTGGTCAACCAGCCCACCGAGGACCAGCGGGAATTCGTCTTCGAGGTGGAGCCCCAGCGCCCAGGGGCCGCCGGGCTTGCCGGGGAGATCGCCCAGTTGGTGCGCATCGACGCGCTGGACCGCGCCGGACCCCGGGCCGCAGAGGTGAGCTCCCAGGCCTACGCCCAACTCGACTCTGCCGACCAGGGGGCCATCGACCATTTCCGCCTGGCTCCCGGGGGGCGCCAACTGGCGGTGAGCCTGGAGACCTATCAGGCCCTGCCCGCCGCGGAGCAGGGACCAGTGCGCTATTTCCGGCACGAGCATCCCCGCCTGGCCGAGGTGGAGGTCGACGCCCTGGGCGACAATATCGTCGGCCTGACCCAGCGGGAGAAGAAGCGCGCCCCGGGAGAAGGGGGCTTCGAGTTCCTGCTCTTCCGCATCTTCACCGACGGCCTCTACGCCTCCTGGTTCCCCATGCCCCTGTACAATCCCTTCGACGACAAAAGCTGGGTGGAGATCGACCTGGGAGCGCGCTACTGGCTGGACCGGGTGTCCCTGCTGTGCCCGGCCAACCCCCCCCTGGCCTACCAGCTGCGCCTCTCCGAGGGGGATCTGGACCCCGGGGGGGAGCGGATCTGGACCGCCTTTGACCCGCGCCGCAATCCCGCGGGCCACCAGCGCCTGGAGGAGGCCTTTCCCCTGCAGGAGGTGCGCTACCTGGAGGTGCGCCGGCTGGGGTTCAGCGGCACCCAGGAGGAGGAGGGCAACCTGGGGGAGATCCAGGCCTACGGGGAAGGCTATGTCTCCGAGGTGAGTCTGACCTCGCCTTTCATCCAGTTGAACCGGCCCCGGCTCTACGCGGCAGTGAACTGGGAGGGCAACACCCCGCCGGGCACCCGCATCGAGGTGCGCACCCGCAGCGGGGATCAGGTGCTGGAGATCCCCCACTATTTTGCCATCACTGGGCGGGAGATCTCGCACTCGTTGTGGGAGCGCATCCCCGCCTCGCAGCAACCCCCGGTGCAGATCGAAGAGGTGCCCGGCCCCGAGTGGAGCAACTGGAGCGAGGGGTATAGGGCACAGGGGGAGACCTTCAAGTCGCCCAGCCCGCGGCAGATGGTCCAGGCCCAGGTGCGGCTGCACAGCGAGGAGCCCCTGCAGGCGGCCTCGATCCGCAAGCTGGAATTGCACTTCGAGCCGCCCCTGGTGGACCAGGTGTTGGGGGAGATCTGGCCGGCCTGGGGGGTGGTGCCTGGCCAGGAACAGGAGTTCACCCTGTATCTGAAGGCCCAGTTCGGGGGGGGCAATCCGGGTTTCGATCGGCTGCGGCTGCGTTCCTCCTCCACGGCGGCCATCGAGCTGTTGGAGGTGCGCAGCGGCACGGATGGGGAGTTGCGCAGCGGTGGGGGCCGGCGCCTGTGGCCGGGGACCTGGCAGCTGGAGGAGGGGGCCGAGGAGGTGAGCCTGGTGCTGCCCAGGGCAGTGAGCAGCGGCACCACCGTGTACGTGTTGCGTTTCCGCACCCGGGTCTTTCTGCAGAGCACGTTCTTCAGCGCCCTGCTGGAGCGCCAGAGCCGGCCGGGCACGGTCCAGCAGATCAGTCCGGGGGATGCCACCCAGCTGGCTGCCAGCCAGTCGTTGGTGGTGGTCTCGGAACTGGGGGATCACCCGCTGCTGGACGAGGTGGCGGTGGTGCCGCCGCTCTTCACCCCCAATGGGGACGGGATCAATGACCAGGCGGAGATCTGTTTTTCCATCTTCCACCTGGAGGCAGCCCGCACCATCGGGGTGGG
>JACPJE010000032.1 GCA_016187725.1 Candidatus Latescibacterota bacterium | reverse complement strand
TCAGAGCGCCTCCAGCCAGGCCAACAAGCCCGGTTGGCGCCAGGCCGGCAAGTGTAGGCCGTTCTCCGGGGGGGCGGTGGCGGCGAGGGCAGCACGTTTCATGTCCAGGTCGACCTCGACGTAGCCATGGGTGGTTTCAATGCTGGCGTGGCCCAGCCAGCAGCGGACGACATTGAGTTCGACGCCGCTCTGCAGCAAATGGAGCGCCGTGGTGTGGCGGAAGGTGTGAGGGCTAATTGGCTTGGTGGCCAGCGGCGGACAGGAGTGGGTGGCCGCCAGAGCGCATTGCCGGATGATGTAGCGCAAACCGAAGCGCGTCAGCGGCCGGCCGGTGGCGTTGACGAAGAGGGGTTGGTCGGCGGCCTCCGCGGTGGTGCGGTCGCGCAGCATGGCGCGCAGACGGCCGACGGTCTCGGTCCACAAGGGGCAGAGTCGCTCTTTGCGTCCCTTGCCGTAGAGGCGCACCTGCGCCGGTGCATCGAGGCGCAGTGCGGGCAGACGCAGGTCGACGACTTCCTGGGCTCGGGCGCCAGTATTGTAGAGGAACCACAGCAAGGCGGCATCGCGGCGTCCGCTCGGGCGGGTGCCATCAGCGGCGGCCAGCAGGTGGGTGACCTCCTCACGGGACAGACAGGTGAGGGCGGGCTGTGGGGCGCGTTTGACGGGGATGCCGAGGACACCGCGGCACAAGGCAGCCGCGGCCGGCTCCTCGGCCGCCACATAGCGGAAGAAACTGTGGATCGCGGCCAGCCGGGCATTGCGGGTGCGGATGCCGTTGCCGCGGACGGCCTCGAGGTCTTCGAGGAAGGCCAGGACCGTCGGCTCCCCCAGGTGGGTCAACTCGAGACGAGCGACGTCGCGTCTGCTGCGGGTCGCGGCAAAGCGCAGCAGCAATACCAGGGCGTCCCGGTAGGCGCGGACCGTATGCGGGCTGAGGTTGCGGCGGGCGACTAGATGGAGCCGGAAGAAGTCCTGCAGCAGGTGTGGCAGACGATCGGTGGAGGTCATACCGCACCTCCCCCGGGACCAGGCTGCGGATCGCCGGGCGGTTGGAAGCGACGGGCTGCTTCATGGAGCAGTTCCGCGGTGACGTCCAGGTACACCTGGGTAGAGATGAAGGAGACGTGTCCCAGGTAGTCGGCTAGCCAGGGGAGCCGGGCCTGCACGTCCCCGCCATCGCGGTACCATTCGAGGAGACGTTGGACGGCACAGCTATGTCGTAGGTCATGCAGCCGTGGTCCGCGGATGCCGGCAGGTCCGCGTAGACCGATGCGGCGGGCGAGGGTCAGGAAGGTGGTACACACCCCCTGGTAGGTGCAGCCGCGCCGCCGCTCATTGAGGAAGAGCGAGGCCTCGGGATCTTGGGGGCCTCCGTGCCGTGCCCGCTCCTGCTGATAACAGCGCACGGCCTGGCTTACCCGTGGGCCCAGGGGCACCAGGCGCGACTTGCGGAACTTGGAGTCGCGCACCCATAAGGTGTTGGCGTCGAGATCCACCTCGGCCAGGCGCAGCGCCAGCGCTTCCGAGATCCTCAGGCCGGTGCAGTAGAGCAGCCCGAGGAGCGTGGCATAGGTGTGCGGCCGCAAGGAGCCGGTGGGGGTGAGACGGCGCGCCTCGGCCAGTAGACTGCGGATCTGGGCCGGGGTATAGATATAGGGATGACGGCCGGTGTAGTGGGGGCCGTTCCAGGCGGGCCCGGGGACATAGCTTTCCGGGTGGGTCGGGGCCAGGAAGCGGCCCAGCAGGCGCATCACCTGCAGGCGCTGGCTGCGGGAGACCGGCTGCAGGCCGGCGGTGGAGGCCACCCAGTCCTCGACCACCGCCCGGGTGGGATAGGGTAGGGTCCAGCCGCGCGCCGTCAGGTAGCGGTCGAAATGGGCCAGATAGGTGAGGACCCCTCGATCCTGGTAGCCCAGGGCCTGTCGCGTCTCCGCCAAGGAGCGCAGCGCCGGCGCCAGAACGCTGGTAAAGGTGGGCATTCTCATGGGAGTTCCTCCTCTGGCCACGACAGACCGACGGTGCGTAGGCAGCGGACATTGGCTTTGGTATAGAGGCGGGTGGTCTCGACGCTGCGGTGGCCGAGTAGATCGGCGATGGTCTTGAGGGGACGCCCTTGGTCGAGCATACGCGTGGCCCAGGCGTGGCGCAGGGCGTGACTGCCGTGGTGGGGCGAAGGTACTCCGGTCTGAGCAAAGGCGTGGGTCACTCGGGCGGTGATGGCGGAGGTACTCAGGGGTGGGAAAGGGGGATCACTGCTGAGGAAGACGCGGCGACTGTCGATCCGTGGACGTCCGCTCTGCAGATAGGCCAGGAGGGCTTCCCCCACCGCGGGGACCAATGGCACGGTGATCGCACGTCCTCCCTTCGCGGGCGGGAAGCGTAGGGTCCCACTGCGCCAGTCGATGTCCTCCAGGCCCAGCAGACCGATCTGCTGGGCCCGGACACCGTAGGCCAACAGCAACTGCAGGATGGCGTAGTCGCGCCGACCGACCGGGGTGGTGCGGTCGGGCGCCTGCAAGAGTCGCTGGGCATCCTCCCAACGCGGGCCCCGTGGCAAACGGTCGTGTTTGAAGCAGGGGACCCGGTCGATCGCCAGGGAGAGATCCTGTGGCAGGTAGCCGCGGCTCCAGGCAAACCGCAGAAAGAGCCGGAGGGTCGAGGCCACGGCCTTTCGGTGCGAGTGGGATCGGGCCTGGCAGGCACGCCGCAGGTAGTCCCGCAGTTGCCCCACCTCGAGACGGTGGAGGCCGGTGGCAGAGGCGTCCGGCCCCAGGTACTCCAAGAAGCGCTGGAGGTGTCGCCGATACAGCGCTAGACTCCCCGGGACGAGCCCGCGGTGTCGCGCCAGGAACTGCAGCCAATCTTGGAGCAACGCCGCATACCCCGTTATGGGGGGCGTCGGCTCCGGTGGTACCAGGCTGGCGGCGCAGGCGTAGCGCCAGAGGTGACAGGCGGCCCACACGCCGCGCGAGTACGGATGGTAGTGCCCGCTGGGGTACTGGCGGACCGGCTGAGTGGCGATATACGACTCGACATGGTCCCAGCGGAACTGGCCCAAGTCGGTGAGTCCCTGCTGCTGCAGATAGGCACCAAACTGGATCACCCCATGCACCAGCTCTTGCGTTGTCCTGGGCGTGTAGCCCACGGAACTGATCGCGGCCAGCAGGTCGTCGAGGTGGGGACCCAGTGGGGCTTGTCGAGCGCAGGCCTGCAACTGGGGTGAATGTACCAGGTCTTCGAGGGTCATAGCTGCCTAGTGGACTGTAGCAAAAGTTTTGATATAAATTGAAGGTTGACTATTCATCGGCTTTCGGTTATTTGTTTGTCCCAAAATTTACGCTACAAAACACTAGGATGCTTTCTTCACATAATCAGGTGCTCAACATAACCGAGGAAGTCAACGGTGGCGGGGCCTTTACTTTCCTGCTGCGCCACCGCAGGTCGTTGAAAGGGGATCAGTCGGGTCTTCGCTGCCTGGATCTTCAGACCGAACCGCTCCAGCCGTTTGCCCAGGACCGCCATTACCCTATGGGCGTCGTCTTGCCGTTCGAAACCGATCACGAAATCATCCGCATAGCGGACCAGGCGCGCCTTACCCTGAAGACGCGGCTGGATCTCGTCCTCAAACCAGACGTCCAGCACATAGTGTAGGTAGACATTCCCGAGCACGGGGGACAACACCGATCCTTGTGGTGTTCCCCGATCCGGCAGGGAGCGTTCCTCCCCCTCCAGAATTCCTACCTGCAAGCACTTCCCGACCAATCGCTGTAGCGATCCATCGGGAATCCGCTTCTGTAGCATCTCCATCAGCTGGGATCGATCCAGGCTGTCGAAGAAAGAAGCGATATCAGCCTCTAACACCCAGTTCGCTTCCCCCTGAAAGAGGGCCTGGTTCAGCGTCCGAAGCGCCGTATGCGCCCCGCGTCCCGGACGAAAACCGTAGGAGCATTCCCGGAAGTCCTGCTCGTATACCGCTTCGAGCACCTCGCGTAGAGCGTCCTGGATCACCTTATCCTCAAAACAGGAGATCCCGATCGGACGGGTCTTGCCAGGCTGACCTTCTTTGGGGATGAGAACCCGACGGATCGGCTGATGACGGTAGCGCCCCGTCCGCAGCCGTTCGTGCAGCTCCTG
>JACPJE010000031.1 GCA_016187725.1 Candidatus Latescibacterota bacterium | reverse complement strand
GCTTGGCACCACACTCACTGCCGTGTATATTTTCTACAGCCAGGGGAAATCTGCCATGACCGAATCCACTTCTTCTTCCCAGACCACGCGCCCTCAACCCCCCGAGGAACTCCACTGGGGCATCTCCTACCTGCGCGAGGATATCCAGGATCTGCGCCAGGACCTGCGCGAGGGCCTTCAGGGAGTCCGCCAGGAACTGGGCCAAGAGATTCAAGAGGTCCGCCAGGAGACCCGCGAAAGCATCCAGGAAGTACGGCAGGAGATGTCGGGTCTGCGCCAGGAGATGCGCCAGGAGATCCAGGACGTGCGCCAGGAAATTCGCACCCTCCACAGCCGTATCGATGAGACCGGCAAATTCCTGGGTGGGCGCATCGATGACCGGTACGAGCTCCTGCTCAAGCGCATCGACTCCCGCTTCGCCTGGACTATCACCTCAGTGATCGCCATGGCCGGCCTCATGGTGACCCTGGTAGGGGTGGTGGTGGCGGTGTTCAAGACCTGAATTCCCCTTCCGGTTCCTTCGCATACTTCCTCATCCGCCGTTCCACCCGCTTGCGCGGCACCCCCAGGAGCCGGGCGGCCCGGCTCTGGTTGTACCCGGCAAGGGCCCAGACCGCCTGCACCAGGTGCTCTTCCACCAAGGCCAGCAGATCCCGCTGGCCTTGGTTGTGTTGGGCCAGTTGCCCCAGCAGGCTGTCCAGCACCTCGACCAGTTCCTCCCAGCGCAGGTCCCGGGCCTGGTCATCCCCCTGGTCGTCGACCAACAGCAGTCTCTTGGCCATGGGTCCTCCATGGTCTCCTTGTATGGCAAAAGGCGGACCAGGCGGCCAGAAGTGCTGCTTTTCAGGGGTTATGTTTTTGTGGGCAAACAGGTTGGAAACTCAGAGGCGGGAAGAACAAAAAAGCCGCGCAGCGCGGCTTGGGTCGGAATCGGGCCAGATAGCGGGTCGAAATCGACCCTTCAGGTCAACTTCGACCCATCCAGACCGTACTTTTGCAGCCGGCGCTCCACTTGCTTGCGGTCCACTCCCAGGAGCCGGGCTGCCTGCCGGCGGTTGCCCCCGGCCCGCTCCAGGGCTGCTTCGAGCAAGAGCCGCTCGGCCTGCTCCAACACCCCTCTGCCCCTGTCGGCGCTTTGCTGCACCCATTCCAGCAGATCGGGCCTGTCTGTCCCCTGGGCCACCGGGTTCCTCTCCACCACGGCTACGTCTTCCCGGCGGATGAGATCTCCCCGGCACAAGAGCACGGCCCGCTGCACCAGGTGCTCCAGTTCGCGCACATTGCCCGGCCAGGAATAGCCCTCCAGCCAGGCCAGGGCCGCCGGCTCCACTGCGGGGGTGGGGCGGTCCAGGTGCCGGGCATAGCGCGCGGCAAAGTGTTCGACCAGCAGCGGGATATCCTGCCACCGCTGCCGCAGGGGCGGCAGGTGCAGCACAAAGGCGCTGAGCCGGTAGTACAGGTCCTGGCGGAAACCGCCGGTCTGGGTCTCCCGCTCCAGGTCGCGGTTGGTGGCTGCCACCACTCGCACCTCAGCATGCAGGACTTCCTGGCCGCCCACCCGCTGGAAGGTGCCCTCGCCCAACACCTGAAGGAGGCGCCGCTGCTCCTCCAGGGGCAGATCGCCGACTTCGTCGATGAAGAGGGTGCCCCCCTGGGCCAGCTCGAACTTGCCCAGCCGGCGGGCATGGGCCCCGGTAAAGGCGCCCTTCTCGTGGCCGAAGAGTTCGCTTTCGATCAGGCCTTCGGGGAGGGCCCCGCAGTTGATGGGGATGAAGGGGCCGTTATGGCGGGGACTGAGGGCGTGGAGGGTGCGCGCGGCCACGCCCTTGCCCGTGCCGGTCTCGCCCTGGATGAGCACAGTCAAATCCGCAGCCGCCACCTCGGCCAGTTGCTGCCGAATGCGCTTGAGCGCCGGGCTGGCGCCGAGAAACTCGTGGGCCGCGTTCCCGGCGCTGAGGACCTGGCTCAGGCCCTCGACCCGGGGATCGAGCCGTATTTCGATCTGTACCCTGGCCGCGTCTGAGTAGCTGAAATCGCGGTCCACAGCCTGCACTTCAAAGGTGTACTCCCCCAGGGGCAGGCCTTCGTACTCCACCCGCTGCTGCCGGGTCTGTCGCCATTCGCTTTCGTGCCCCTGGAGCCGGCAGCGATAGACCATGCCGCCGGGCCGGGTGCGGAAGTTCATAGCGTGAAACTCAAAGGCGACCAGCCCCACGTTGGCCGGGATAAGGATTTCTTCCTCAGCGCTGTAGTGCCGGTCGGCAGTGACCCTGTCGATGAAGACTGGGAACTGCACTGGCACAGGCTGCTTATAGCGGGTGACGCCCTTGGTGGTGGCGATCCACAGATGGCCCTCCTGGTCCTCCCACAGGGCGCGCACCCCGTTGCTGGCCAGGCCATCCTGCCGGGTCAGGGTCTGGAAGACCTGGCCGTCATAGCGGCTGAGGCCGCCGCTGCGGCCCCCGATCCACAATTCCCCGCCGAATTCCCGGATGCACCAGCACAGGTCATCGGCCAGACCCTCGGCCCTGGTGAACCGGACAAAGGTGGTGCCATCGTAACGGTAGAGTCCTTTGCGGGTGCCGAACCACACCCGGCCCTCGGCATCTACGTGGAAGCCGCGCACGCCGTCCGCGACCAGGTCTGCGGTATCGGGGAAATGGGTCACCTTGCCGTCGTAGCAGTACAGGCCGCTGCCGCCGCCAAACCACAGCCGGCCCTCCTGGTCCTGGGTCATGGTCCAGGGCTGGCTTTTCACCCCGTCGGCCGCGGTGAAGAACTCGAGGGAAGAGCCGTCGAAACGGCATAGGCTGCCATTCCCGCTGTTGTCAGTCACCCCCAGCCACAGCATCCCTTCCCGGTCCTCGTACAATTTGAACACGTTGTCCGTGAGGTCGTCCTCTTCCCGGAAGCTGGTGAGGGAGGCGCCGTCAACGCAACAGAAACCCCCGCCCATGGTGGCGAACCACAGGCAGCCCTGCTGGCCCCGGCGTATCTGGAAGACCCGGTTGTTCGGCAGACCGTCGGCAGTGGTGAAGGTGGTGAAATGCTGGCCCTCGTACCGGCAAGCCCCGCTGTAGGTGGCGAACCACAGAGCCCCCTGATCGTCCAGGGCGACGCGCCAGACTATATCTTCGGGCAGGCCGTCCTGTCGGGTGAAACTCAGCAGGGTTTTCTCGTCGTAGTGGGCCAGGTGGTGGAAGGTGCCCACCCAGGTATTCCCCTCGCGGTCGTGGCAAATGCTCTGGACCCAGTCCTCGGACTCAATAGTGGTGAAGTTCCGACCCTCGTACAGGCTGATCCCGCCGTTGGTGCCGATCCACAGACGCCCGTTTTGGTCCTGGCTTATCGCGGTCACCGTATCGTGGACCAGGCCTTCGGCGGTCGTATAGCGGTTGAAGCGGCGGCCATCGAAGCAGTACAGGCCTTCCTGGGTGCCGATCCACAGTTGATCTTCACTGTCCGCGCATAAGGCGCGTATGGACCCGTTAGTTGGCAGGGGATCGAGGACATAGGTCTCGAAAGTGCGGCCGTCGAAGCGGCTCAGGCCTTCGCGTGTGCCGATCCACAAGCAGCCGTCCCTGGTCTGGACGAGGGATTGGACGCGGTTGTCCACCAGGCCCTGTACCGTGGTGAAATTCTCGAAAGTGCGGCTGTCGAAGCGGCTCAGACCTTCCAGGGTGCCGATCCACAAATACCCATCGCGATCCTCGTAAACCACCGGTGCCACATCTCCGGCCAGGCCATCTGCCGAGGTAAAAGTCTTGAAGCGGTTGCCGTCGAAACAGCTCAGGCCGCCCTTTCCGGATGAGGTGGTGCCGGTGCCGATCCACAGCCGGCCCGACCGGTCCTCGATGACGCTGTGGACCATATTGCACGGCAGGCCGTCTCTATCGGTGAAGGTCTTGAAGGACTGGCTGTCGAAGCGGACCAGGCCGCCTTCGGCTACACCGAGCCACAGATAACCTGCGTGGTCCTGGACAATGGCCTTGACCACGCCGCTGGCCAGGCCGTCGGTGGTGTCGTAGGTGTGCCAGTGGCCCTGGCCGCGGCCAGCGGGAACGCTCTTGCCCGGCCCAGCCGGCACCTTTTGGCCCGTGCACGGGGTGCGGTACACCGCTAGTTCCCAGTTGAGCTGATCCTTTGCGTCCGCGTCGCCCAGCAGATCCTGAAAAGCGGGTTCCTCCTCCAGCCTTTTCCGCGCTTCCCGGACTTGTTTTGTGGACTGGCACTCGAAGAGCCGGCACCAGACGCCATCCGGGACCGGCCTTCCCTGGTGGGAAGAGGGGGCCAGGCCGCACTGGTCCAGGAGAGGTGCAATCCTAGCCGTGGACGCACACTCGAATTCGCCCTTGTTTTTTGGCAGAGGCCAGAAGGACAGCCGCGCTAGCACCATCGCCGGTCAGTTCGCTTTCAACATGGAGACGCAGGTTGTAGCAGGGCCTGGCATTTTAGGCGCCAGACCCCTGCCTTTACAGGTTGACCACCTTGCCCTCGACCGCCGACTGGGTGGCAGCCAACGTGAGCTTGAGGGTTTTGACCGCTTCCGCGTACGGGCAGCGGATTCCCGAGGGATCGCCGCTCTGCACCGCTCTCAAGAAAGCGGCGTCCTCGTCGAGGGTGGGGTTGTTGGCCAGGTAGAAGATCTCCTTGCCCGAGGCTTTTTCCACGCTGAGGTTGCGGTGGTCGATGCGCAGCACCTGGTCCTTGAGGTACAGGTCCAATCCTACATAACCCCCGGTGCTGAGCATGCAGGCCGAGGTGATGCTGGCGATGGCGCCGCTGGCAAAGGTGAGGTTGGTGATCGAGGCGTCGTGGACGCTGTAGTTTTCCACGTCCTTCAGCAGGCCGGTTCTGGCCGCCGCGTGTACGCTCTTGACCTCACCTATCAGGTATCGGGCCAGGTCGAAGATGTGGGTGGTCTGCTCGACGATCTGGCCCCCGCTCTGGTCCATCACCCGCCACCAGGGCACCCCGGGCATGCCTCCGGTCCAACTGCCCAGGGCATACCCCACCTCCTGACCGGTCAGGCGTTCCCTGGCTCTGGCGGTGAGGTCCATGTAGCGCCAGTGATAGCCCACCGCCGAGATCAGTCCCTTTTTCTCGATGGCCGCCAGGATCTCCTCGGCCTTGGCAGCGGTGGTGGCCACGGGTTTTTCCACAAAGATGGGCAAGCCCCTTTTCGCGGCCTCCAGCTCCTGATCGCCGTGGGCGAAGGGGGGCAGGCAGATGTACACGGCGTCGAGCTTCTCGCTGTCGAACATCTGCGCGTAATTGTCGTAGGCCTTGCCCCCATAGGTGGAGGCGGCGCTCTGGGCCTTGCTCAGCACCACGTCGCAGAAGGCCACCAGCTGGGCATCGCTCAGCTGGGCGAGGGTGCGCAGGTGGTGGCCGGCGATGCCGCCGGTACCGACAAACCCAAGACGGACAGACATTTGAAACTCCTTTCTGCGGGCAGGGGAAGGGGATCTCTGGGCGAAGTTTGACAATAACAGAATAATTTATATATCTTTAGCGGCGAAAGGATGCCTGTTCTTTCGCCCCGCGCTCTGCACCTCCCTGGGCATCCTGCAGGTGTGCTATGATCTGGGCTATCATCTCGATGATGTGCGTCTTGGGCACCAAGCTGATAACCTCGCTGCGCATCAAGGATTTGAAGGACAGACTGGGGAACATGAAGCCGCGCATCATCGAATTGCGCGGCAAGCTCGAAGATGCCGAGGGTGAGTACGAAACCATCAAGTCCAAAGAAGAAGCTCTGGAAGCGCGCCTGAACCACCTCAGAGACGCGGTGCGCATCCTCGAAAGCCTGCTCAAGGAGCCTCAGACCAACAACTCGGCCAATGAGCGCCTGCAGGTGATCCAGGCGGTCGAGGGCAACGCTTGAGCGGAGGTCCCAGCCTTTATTTTCCTGCTTGCCCCCCGCGGTGCAGGCGGGAATTTTTTTTGCGCCCCTGAGGAAAGTGCGACGGCCTTCCGCACCTGTCAAGGGAAATACCCTCCGGTCATGAACCCCTCAGCGACGGGCAGCCGGCTGCAGGATTACCGGCACCACTACCGGATCGACGCCGAGGCCATCCTCGATCCCCAGGCCCTGCCGCCGACCCGCCGCGCCTCTGAGCAGCGGCGCCTGGAGGCCCTGGTGCGCCTGCTGCACCTGAAACAGGGGGAGCGGCTGCTGGACATGGGCTGCGGTTCGGGGTGGCTGGCAGACCGCTGCCGCCGGGCCGGCGCCCGGGTGTGGGCAGCGGATCTGGCCCTGGTCGGGGTGGCCGGGGCGCGGACCAGGTACCCGCAGGTCGATCACTACCAGGTGGCCGATGTGTACCGTGCCCCCTTTGCCGAGGGGGTCTTCGACGCGGTGGTGCTCTCGGAGGTGGCAGAGCACCTGGAGGACCTGGCCGGAGCCCTGGCCGAAGTGGCGCGCCTGCTCCGGCCAGGGGGGCGGGTGCTGGTGAGTGTGCCCTACCGCGAGACCATCGTCGAGCACCTGTGCATCCACTGCAACCGCCTGACCCCGGCCAATGCCCACCTCCACAGCTTCGACGAGGAAAAGCTGGCCGCCCATCTGCGTGGCCAGGGATTGATCCCCAGTTCTTTCCTGCTGGTGAACAACAAGGTGCTGGAACTGGTGGGTTTGCCCCGCTGGACCCGGAACTGGCCTTACTGGGCCTGGCGCGGCCTGGACCGCCTGAGCAACGCCCTGGTGGGCCGGCCGGCCTTCCTGGGGATGCTGGCCCTCAAGACGGGCTGAGATGGCCGGTCCGAGGTTGGCCCGCCAGGTCGGACTGGTGGCGGCGGGGCGGGCTGGCCTGGCGCTCAGCACCTTTGCGGGCTCTGCCATCCTGGCCTGGACCTGGACTCCGGCGGAGATGGGGTCCTACCTGGCGGTCTGGAGGCTGGTCAACACCCTGATTCCCTTTTTTCTGCTCGGATTTCCCACCAGTTTTCTCTATTTCTTCCCCCGCCTCAAGGCCCCGGGCCAGCAGACGCTGGTGCTGCAGGCATCCGGGTGTTTGGCAGCGGCAGGGCTGCTACTGGCCATGCTGGTGCGCTGGGGGGGACCCTATCTGAACTTCCTCCTCGATTCCGAAACGCAACCCCTCGCCCAGGAATTGGAGGTCTATCTGGGGGCCTTCCTGCCCTATACCTGTTTCTGGGTGGCGGGAGGTCTGGTGGAACCTGGGCTGGTGGCGGCGGGCCGACCCCAGTGGCAGGCCCTGATGTCGCTGGGGATGGCTGTCGGCCAGCTGGGGTTGGTCCTATCAGCGTGGGGGGGGGATTGGTCGGTGGCACAGGTGCTCTGGGGTTTTTCGGTCCTGGGCGGGGTGCGCCTGGGCGCAGGGGCCTGGCTGGTGGCCAAGGCCGTGGGGTGGACAGGGGCGAGGTGGAGCAGCAGCGGTCTGGGGGAGTATCTGCGCTACTCCCTGCCGGTGGCTCTGGGGGACGTGGTGGGCAGCCTGTCCAGGGCAGTGGACCGCCTGGTGGTGCTGTGGTTTTTTTCCAATGAGACCTTCGCTTTCTACGATCTGGGCGCCGTCGAGGTCCCGGTGAGCGTGCTGCTGGCCTCGGCGACCACGGTGCTGATCCCCCAGGTGAGCGGTCTGTACGCGGCAGGGCGCACCGAGGCCATCGCCGAGTTGTGGTCAGAGGCGATACGCCGGCTCTCGCTGGTGGTGCTGCCGCTCTTCTCTCTGCTCTTCTTTCAGGCCGGCCCCTTCATCGCGGTGTTGTTGCCTGAGCAATACGGGCACAGCGCCTGGGTGATGCGGATCTTTCTGCTGGCCCTGCCCCTGCGCTGCGCCATCTACAATCCGCTGCTGGTGGGCATGGGCAAGGCGCGCTGGGCCTGGTGGGTGGGGGTGGGGGATCTGGTGTTTAACCTCGGGCTCAGCCTGCTTTTGACCCAGTTACTCTTGACCGGGTGGCCGGCGTGGGCGTTCTTGGGACCGGCCCTGGCCGCGGTCTTTTCCACCTATGTCCAGGTCGTCTTCCTGGTGGGCCTCATCGCCTGGCATCTGCGCTGGGGGGTGAGCCAATTGCTGCCCTGGGGGCACCTGGGGCGGGTGGCCCTGGTCTCGGCCCTGGCAGGAGGGGTCAGTTGGGGCCTGGTCCAACTGGTCGATCCGCCCCTGGCGCGCCTGGTGCTGGGGGCCGGGATCTTTGCCGGGGTGTTGCTGCTGGGAGCCCAGCCCCAGGACCGCGAGATTTTCCGCAAGCTGTTCAAATCGCGATAAACCGATGAAGGATCTCCTGCAACGCACTCCGCTGGCCCTGATCGCCGCCGGCGGCTTGGCGCTTTTTGCCAATACCCTCGACAACAGCTTCCACTACGACGACGCCCACTCCATCGTCGACAATCCCCATCTGCGCTCCCTGACTCAGATACCCCGCTTCTTTGTGGACCCGGGCACTTTTTCCGCCATGCCCGAAGCCCGCATGTACCGGCCCTTGCTGCTGACCAGCTATGCGCTCAACTACGCCCTGGGGGGAGCTGAGGTTTGGGGATATCATCTGGTCAATCTGATCCTGCACCTGGCCAATGTCTGGCTGGTTTGGCTGCTGGGGCGCCGGCTGGCGGGGAAGGGGGCCTGGCTGGCCTGCCTGCTCTTCCTGCTCCACCCGGTGGTGAGCGAACCGGTCAATTATATCAGCAGCCGCTCGGCGCTGATGGCCACCTTTTTCTATCTGCTGGGCCTGTGGTTGGTGGTGCGCGCCGGGGAGGAGGAACTGCGCCCCCGGCACCTGGTCTGGGTGGGGCTGTGTTATGCAGCGGGGCTGGCCAGCAAGGAGATCGCCTTCACCTTTCCCCTGGCAGCCGGGCTGTATCTGTGCCTCTTGGCGCCGCGCCGGCCCTGGCGACTGCTGACCGGGCCGGCAGTGCTCTCGGTGGTGTATCTGTTGTGGACCCGCGCCATTGTGGGCAAGGCCATGGGAGAGCCGGTGCGGGCCCTGGGCGCCCAGTGGGCCACCCAACTCAAGGGAGTGGTTTTCTATGGGTGGACCCTCGTGGCGCCGGTGCATCTGAGCGTGGAACCGCAATTCTCAGTGGCCAAAGGGTGGGGAGAGGGCGCAGTGGTGCTGGCGTCGCTCCTGTTGGTTTCGGCAGCGGTGGTGCTGGGCAAGGGGAGCAGCAGGACCGCGCTTTTCTGTCTGGGCTGGTCGGCTTTGGCCCTGTTGCCCTCGGCCCTGGTGCCGCTCAATGTGCTGGTCAATGAGAACCGCCTGTACCTGCCTCTGGCCGCCCTGGCGCTGGGGTTGGGGGGGATGAGCCGTTGGCTGGGACGGACCTGGTTGCTGGCATTGCTGCCCCTGGCCCTGCTGTGTTTTTTGCGCAACCAGGCCTGGCAGGACGAGTTGAGCCTGTGGACTGACGCGGTGCGCAAGGGGCCGCTGATGGCCCGTCCCTATGTCAATCTGGGCAAGGCCTACCTGGAAGCAGGCCAGTACCCAGAGGCCATCGCGGCCAGCCGCCGGGCCCTGGAACTGAACCCGGAACTGGACCGGGCGCACTATAACATTGGCACCGCCTACTTGCATCAGGATCACCTGGAGGAAGCCATCGCCAGCTACCGGCGCGCCCTGGAGATCCGCCCCGAGTTGATCGAGGCCCACAACAATCTGGGCAATGCGTATCTGGAGCAGGGCAGATCGGCCGAGGCCCTGGCCGAGTACCGGCAGGCCCTGGCCATCCAGCCCCACCCCTCCATCTACCACAATCTGGGCAAGGCGTTCTTGAATATGGGCCAGGCCGACTCCGCCGCCGCGGCCTTTGTCCAATCCCTGGCCCTGGACCCTGAGAACCCGGAGGCGCACAAGGGCCTGGCCAAGGCCTATCGCAGCCGGCCCCAGGAGGCGCTGGCCCTGTTGCAGGAAGCGCTGCGGCGCTGGCCACAGGAGCGGGCCTTCTGGCTCTTGCGAGGCGATATTCTTCTGGGGTTGGGCCAGGAACAGGAAGCCCGGGAGGCGTACCAGCAAGCGGGCCAGGACGAGGCTGAAGTGCAGTTGCACCTGGGGGACGAGGCCCGCCGGCAGGGCAATTGGACCCAGGCCAAAACCTATTACGAGCAGGCCCTGCAGGGGGGGAAGCAGTCGGGGCGGATCTACAATGCCATAGGGGAATGTCTGGCCGCTCTGGGCAACAGCCCCGAGGCGCTGGAAGCCTTTCGCAAGGCGGCTCAGCTCGAGCCGCAGCTGGGGGTGGCCTATGCCAATATCGGCAAGGTAAATCTCAAGTACGACCGGCTCCTCGAAGCGGTGGCAGCGCTGGAGAAGGCCGTGGAGCTGGAACCCAAACAGGTGAGTTTCTGGGAATTGCTGGGGGGGGCGTACGCGCGGGCCGGCAAGTACCTGCAGGCGGTCGGGGCGTACCAGCAGGTGCTGAGGCTGCAGCCAGAAAACGCCCAGGCCTGGTGCGACCAGGCCACCGCGCTGCTCAGGTTGGGCAAGGGGGAGGAAGCTCTGGCCGCTTATGAGCGCTTCCTGCATCTGCAACCCGCCGAAAACCCCCTCAGACAACAGGTGCAGCAGCAGGTGGAAGCCCTGCGGCGCCAGTTGCACCGTTAAAGGAGGAAAAGATGGGGCAGTTCGCCGAGCAGGTGGAAACCCTCATCCTCTTCACCGTGCCGCCCGCACCCCCAAGAGCAGGAGCGCCGCACACCCAGCTAGCCCCGCCCCAGCGAAAAAGGCCGCCGGGGCCCCGGCCTGCTGCCAGATGAAACCGAAGAGCAGGCTGGCCGGCAGGGCGCCGATGCCCACTGCCCCGTGGTACCAGCCAAAGGCCGTGCCGCGCAGGGACTGGGGCACCAGTCGGGAGACCCAGGCCTTCTCCGCCGGCTCCGTGAGGCCGAAGTAGATTCCGTAGATCATGAAGAGGGCGATCTGAGCTGGGGCGGTGTGGGCCAGGCCGAAGCCGGCGTAGACCAGGGCGTAGAGCACCCAGCCCCCCAGGATGGGCAGCCGGTAGCCCAGGCGGTCGGCCAGCGATCCCCCCCAGTAGGTGGCCAGCATCTTCACCCCGTGGTGCAGGGACCACAACACCGCGACCCAGGCCGGCTCCACACCGGCCTGGGTCAGGCTGAGCAGCAGGAAGGCGTCGGTGGAGTTGCCCAGGGTGAAGACCAGCACCGCCAGCAGCAGGCGCTTGAAATTCCCTCCCAGTTCCTTCCAGCCGCGCCACAGGTTGCGCGCCGCCGGATCGGGCTGGGCGGTCGTCAGCTGGTCGCGGATGCCCAGGGCGATCAGCAGCACCACGAGGGCGGCGGGGAGGGCGGCCAGCAGAAAGACGTGGCGCAGGGAGACTCCTTCGAGGGCCAGCAGGCCGGCAGCAGCCAGGGGGCCGACCACTGCTCCGGCGTGGTCCAGGGAGCGGTGGAACCCGTAGGCCCGGCCGCGTTGGGCCTCGTCCACCGCATCGGCGATCAGGGCGTCGCGGGGGGCGGTGCGCAGGCCCTTGCCCACCCGGTCCAGGAAACGCATGCCCAGCACCAGGGTCCAACTGGTGGCCAACCCGATGAGGGGCCGCACGGCCCCGGCCAGGCTGTACCCGCCCAGGATGAAGGGTTTGCGTTTCTGGGTGCGGTCGGTCCAGGTACCCGAGAGCACCTTGAGCAAGGAGGCGGTGGACTCGGCTACCCCCTCGATGAGGCCCAGGGCTACGGCCCCGGCTCCCAGGACCCCGGTGAGGAATACCGGCAGCAGGGGGTAGATCATCTCGCTGGAAAAGTCGGTGAAGAAACTGACGAGGCCCAGCACGATCACGGTGCGCGGCAGGGAGCGGATCATCTCATAGGCTCGCCGAAGGGAGGAACTGCGGGGGCCGGCGGGCCCGGGTGCCCTGCTCAAAGGCAAAGGCCAGCCTGAGGAGGGTGGCTTCGCTCCAGGCCCCTCCGAAGAAGGAGAGGCCCACGGGCAGGCCGCGGACAAAGCCGGCCGGCACCGTGATATGGGGGTACCCGGCCACTGCCGGCGGGGTGGAGCAGCCTCCACCGTAGTGGTCGCCGTTGATCAGGTCCGTGAGCCAGGCCGGGCCGCCGGTGGGGGCGACCAAGGCATCCAACTGGTGGGTGCTCAGCAGGGCATCGATCCCTTCGCCGCGGGAGAGGCGGTGGTTCTTTTCCAGGGCCTGCAGGTAGTCCGGGCTGGTGAGATCCCCCTTGGCCTGGGCCTTGACCAGGAGATCCTGGCCGAAGTAAGACAGTTCCTGTTCGCGGTGGGCTTCGTTGAAGGCGATCAGTTCGGCCAGGGAGTGGACCGGAACTCCGGGGCGACCAGCCAGGTACGCGTTGAGATCGGCCTTGAACTCATAGAGCAGCACCTCCATCTCCGAGTCGTCGTACTTCCCCAGGGTGGGCAGCTCCAGGGGATCGACCAGCTCGGCGCCCAGATGCCTGAGCGCCGCCAGGCTCTCCTCCATCAGCCGGTCCACGGCCTCGCTGAAGCCGAAAGAGTTGCGCACCACGCCCAGCCGGGCGCCCTTGAGGCCGGCCGGGTCGAGGGAGGCAGTGTAGTCGGGAAGGGCGGGGCAGGACGTGGTAGCCGGATCGCGGGGGTCCGGACCGGCCAAAACGCCCAGCAGCAGGGCGGCATCTGTCACGCTGCGGGTCATGGGGCCGGCAGTGTCCTGGCTGTGGGCGATGGGGATGATGCCGCTGCGGCTAAGCAGGCCCAGGGTCGGTTTGAAACCGACGATGCCGTTGGTGGTGGCCGGACATACGATCGATCCATCGGTCTCGGTGCCGATGGCCGCGGCGCACAGATTCGCCGAAGCCGCCACCCCAGACCCCGAACTGGAGCCGCAGGGGTTGCGGTCCAGGGCATAGGGGTTGCGGGTCAGCCCGCCCCGGCCGCTCCAGCCGCTGGTGGAATGGGAGGCGCGGAAATTAGCCCATTCGCTCAGGTTGGTCTTGCCCAGGATCAGGGCGCCGGCCGCGCGCAGTTTCTGGACGATGAAGGCGTCTCGGTGGGCGAGGGAGCCGGCCAGGGCTAGGGAACCGGCGGTGGTCTGCATGCGGTCCCCGGTGTCGATATTGTCCTTGAGCAGCAGCGGGATGCCGTGCAGGGGGCCGCGCGGTCCCTGTGCCCGGCGCTCCTGGTCGAGGGCCTGGGCGATCTCCAGGGCCTGGGGGTTGAGTTCGATGACTGAATTGAGGGATGGGCCGTGGCGGTCGAGACGCTCGATGCGCGCGAGGTACTGCTCGGCCAGATACTCGGCGTTGAGCTGGCCGGCTTGCATGGCGGCCTGCAAGCCGGCGATGGTGGCTTCCTCAAGTTCAAATGAAGGCATGGATTCCTCACCTGTTGAAGGGCGCGCCAGCAGGGTCAGGGCCCCGGTGGCCAGGGTCTGGCCGAGGAAGGCCCGGCGGGTCAGGGGGGCGGGATCAGGGAGCGGTCGCATAGTTAGGGGGTGACCACTTGGGTACTGCATGGCCCTTTCTCGCTCTGGCTCTGCCACCCCGCAGCCTCACCCCCGCAACACCATTTATATGGTGTTGCGCTCCGGGGAAGTCCTGCGGGGTCATCTCCCCGCCGCTGGCTGGCCATCACGGCTCTCAAGTCTTCACCTGGGCGAGGGCTTGCACCAGGCTCTTTTCGATGAGGTCGCACAATTCGTCCAGATCGCTTTCCTCGGCGATCAGGGCCGGGGCCACGGCGAACCAGTTCGGATCGACGCGCAGGATCAGGCCGTTGTCGAGGGCAGTGCGCTTGAGGGCCTTGCCCAGTTCGGGGAAGGGCTCAAGGGTCTGGGGGTCCTTCACCAGCTCCACCCCGCGCAGCAGGCCTCGGCCGCGCACCTCGCGGACCACCCCGTATTTCTTGAGGCCTTCGAGGCGGGCGGCCAGGTACTCGCCCAGTTCGGCGGCCCGGTGGTCTAGGCCCTTTTCCTCGATCTCGTCGAGTACCGCGATCCCCACGGCGCAGGCCAGGGGATTGCCGGCAAAGGTGTGGCCGTGGGCGAAATGCACTCCCTCCTCCTCGGCGCCCAGAAAGGCCCCGCCCATATCCTCGCGGGCCATCATCGCCCCCAGGGGGATGGCCCCACTCGACAGGCCCTTGCCCCCGCAGATGATATCCGGGGTCACGCCAAAGGTCTGGGCCGCGAACATATTCCCTGTGCGGCCAAAGCCGGTGATGATCTCGTCGAAGATCAGCAGCACGTCGTGGCGGTCGCAGATGACGCGGATGAGCGCGAAGTACTCCTCGGTGGGGGTGATGATCCCCCCGGTGTTGCCGATGGGCTCCAGGATGACGCCGGCTACGGTGTCGGGGTCCTCGTTGAGGATGGTGTCCTCGAACATCCGGGCGCAGAAGCGGTTGCACTCCTCCCAGGAGGAGAAGCGGTCCCGGTAGTAAGTGGGGGGGAATACTTTCAGGAAACCGGGCAGGTGCGGTTCGAAGGGGGTCTTGCGCTTGCCCGTGCCGCTGGCCGACATGGCCCCGAAGGTGGCGCCGTGGTACCCGTGGTACCGGCTGAGGAACTTGTACTTCCCCGGCCTGCCGGTCTGGCGGAAGTACTGCCGGGCGAACTTGAGGGCCGCCTCGACGGACTCGGAGCCGCCGCTGAAGGGTTTGATGAAGTTCAGGTTCCCCGGTGTTGAGCGGCCCAGGCGCTCGACAAAATCCAGGGTGACGTCCGCGGGGCCGTGCATGGGCGGGGCACAGCTGAGCAATGCCAGCTGCCGGCGCATGGCCTCCAGCACGCGGGGGTGGCCATGGCCCAGGGTGGCCACAAAGATGCCGCCGATCCCATCGAAATAGCGTTTGCCTTCCACGTCCCAGTAGTAAAGCCCGGAAGCCCGGTGGACGATGAGTGGATTGGCGATGAAGGCGGAGGTCTGTTGATAGTCGAGGAAGGTGAGGCGCAGCAGTCTTTCCTGGCGCGCGTCGAGTTTCATCGGGGTTCTCCGGTCGAGATACTTTCTCTGGAGCGGTGGAATGCGTATAAATATACGGCGTCCGGAGGGGTGCCAATAGCGGTGCTGGAATGAGTCTATGAGAAGGAAGCTGAACGAATAGTGGATAAATACCGTGATGCTGTGGCGTCGGGGAGCGACCCACTCCGGCCTTTCCCAAGGCGCGTCCTGCCGCACCCCATACGTTGGGGTGCGGCGCAAAAAGCGCTGCCCTCCCCCAAGACCCTTCCCTCGCAACGCCCCATACGTTGGGGCGTTGCGCCTCGCTCGCTCTGGCTCCGCTGCCCCGCCCCCGGCCACGCGGACTTCCCTGCCCGGCCACTCCCCGGGAAAGGTCTCGGGGTCATCTCCCCGCCGCTGTTTCTGCTCTTCCTGTTCCTCCTGATCCTGCCCTGCTGGGGGGAGAGCGGGCTGGAGCGCATCCGGCGCAGCGGGGAGATCCACATCGGCACCGATGCCACGTACCCGCCCTTTGAGAGCAAGGTGGGGGAGGTGTACGAGGGCTTCGACATCGACCTGGGTGAGGCGGTTGCCCGCCGGCTGGGGGTGCGGGTCCTCTGGACCAATGTCAGCTTCGACGGGATCTTCCCGGGGCTGATCGCCGGCAAGTACGACATGATCATCTCCGCGGTCACCATCACGCCAGAACGGCAGGCGGAGATGGCCTTCTGCGCCCCGTACTACGACGCGGGCCAGATCCTCTGCGTGCGGAAGGAGGAGGAAGGCACACTCAGTCCCATCGATCTGACCGGCAAGGCCGCCGGGGTGCAGATCAACACCACCTCCCAGTACATGCTCGAACGCCAGGGCGGGGTGGATATCCGCAAGTACGCCTCCATGGACCTGGCCCTGCTCGATCTGCAGCAGGGGCGGATCAGTGCGGTGGTGGGGGATGCGCCCACCATCCAGTGGATGATCACGCGCAGTTTTCCCGGATTGAAGATGGTGGGGGAATTGCTCACCCAGGACCAGTACGGCTTTGTCTGCCGCAAGGAGGACCCGGACCTGGTGGCCGCGGTGGACCAGGCCCTGGCCCAGGTACGGGCAGAGGGCGAGTACGAAAAGTTCCACGCCAAGTGGTTCGGCGAGGAGGAAAAACCGGAACGCGGCCCCTCTCTGGCCGACCAGCTCCTGCCGGTGTTGTGGAAGGGATTGATCTGGACCCTGCAACTGACAGCGGCTGCGTACGTGCTGGCCCTGCCCCTGGGCCTGGCAGTGGCCCTCTTGCGCCTGGCTCCGTACCGGCCCGTGTCGTGGCTGGCCGCCACCTACGTAGAGCTGCTGCGCGGCACCCCTTTGTTGGTGCAGATCTTCTTCGCCTATTTCGTGCTGCCGGCCATCGGGCTCACGCTGACGGCCTGGGCCGCGGGGGTGGCGGCACTGGGGGTCAACGCCAGTGCGTACATCGCCGAGATCTGCCGGGCCGGGGTGCTCTCCATCGAAAAGGGGCAGAACGAGGCGGCCCGTTCCCTGGGTATGACCTCCTCCCAATCGATGCGCTACGTGGTGCTGCCCCAGGCCCTGCGGCGCATGGTGCCGCCGCTGACCAACGAGGCCGTGGCCATGTTGAAAGATTCCTCCCTGGTCTCGGTGATGGGCCTCACCGAACTGACCCGGGCGGGCCAGGAGCTGGCCGGCCGGTACGCCGATCCGCTGGCAGTGTGGCCCATGGTGGCGCTCTTCTACTTTGTCGCCACCTTCCTGCTGACCCGCTTGGCCTCCTGGATGGAGGAACGCTACGGAAAAGGGAGGGCAGGATGAGCACTCCGGTACTGGAAGCGCGGGGTCTGCACAAGCGGTTCGGTCCCCTGGAGGTGCTCAAGGGAGTGGACCTGCGGGTGGAAAAAGGGGAAGTGGTAGTGGTGGTCGGGCCTTCGGGTTGCGGCAAGTCCACCCTGCTGCGCTGCCTGAACCTGCTCGAAAGGCCCACGGCCGGCGAGGTGTTGCTGGATGGCGAGCTGATCTCGGTACCCGGCGTGGATGCCAACCGGGTGCGGCAGAAGGTGGGCATGGTCTTCCAGCGCTTCCATCTCTTTCCCCATCTGAATGCCCTGGAGAACGTGGCCCTGGCCCCTCAGCGGGTGCTGGGGCTGGGCGAAGAGGCGGCGCGTGAAAGGGCGGCGCGCCTGCTGGAGAAGGTGGGGGTGGGGTCCCGCCAGCTGGCCCATCCTCAGGAGATGTCGGGCGGCGAGCAGCAGCGGGTGGCCATTGCCCGGGCCCTGGCCATGGAACCGGAGGTGCTGCTCTTCGACGAGCCCACCTCCTCCCTGGACCCCGAATGGGTGGGCGAGGTGCTGAAAACCATGCACGCCCTGGTGGACGAGGGGGTGACCATGGTGGTGGTCACCCACGAGATGGGTTTTGCCCGGGAAGTGGCCGATGCGGTGCTCTTCATGGACCAGGGCCTGGTGGTGGAACGGGGCAGGCCCGAGGAGGTGCTGGGGAATCCCAGGGAAGAGCGGACCCGAGTTTTTCTGCGGCGCATTCTGCGCGAAAATCAAGACCCGCAATAAGCCAGGGCCGTGAGGGCGTAGACCCGGGCCACGCGGACCAATTCGCCCAGGGTGACCCGCTCGTCCAGGGTGTGGGCGCCGGTGGCAGCCGGCCCGTGGGTGAGGGCGGGGATCCCGGCCAGGGCCGCAAAGGTGTTGCCGTCGTCCATGAAGGGTTTGCCCCCCAGGGGCAGAGACGCACCGGTAGCGGCCTGGTGGGCCTGCTGAAACGCGGCCACCAGGGAATCTGCAGGGTCGATGGCAAAGGCGTCCCCTGAGACCGAAAAGTCCAGCTCCACCTGCGTGCCGGTATCGCGGGCGAGTTCCGCCAGGAGCGCCTCGAATTCGGCGCGCACGGCCTCCACAGTGCCGGACTGCACCCAGCGCCGGGTCCCATTCAGCACGCATTCCACTGGCACCTGGTTGTAGATCTCCCCGCTGACGAGCCGGCCTACAAAGCAGGAGTCAGCCCCGGCGTGGGGGTGGGTGTGTTGTTTCAGGCGCTGGTCCAGGGCGCGCAGGCGCAGGACCAGGTCCGCGCCGGCCAAGAGTACATGGGGCGTGTTGGGCGGCTGCAGCACCTCGTGTACTGGTTCGCCGTCCCGCCGCACCCGCACCTCGAAGATGGCCTGACCGCGCCCGGCCACCGGCAGCGGGGTGGCCAGGTACTCGGGCAAGAGCACCCCGTCCCCCACATATCCCTCCCTGATCAGGGCCTTGAGTTGCCGGCGGTCGCCCCAGGGGCCTTCGTGGTGGTCGTGGGTGGTCAAAAGTACCTGGCCAGTCCGCAGCGCACCGGTGTCGCGCAGGGCGCGCAGGGCCTCCACGCAGGCCGCCACCCCGCCTTTCATGTCCGAGGCGCCCGATCGGTGTCCAGATGCCCGTCGAACTGCAGGGTGCGCCCGGGCTGGCCGCTGTCCAGCCGGGTCACCACGGCTGGGGCCTCCGGCCAGTCGGCCACCGGTCGCTCCACAGGGAAACCTTCTCCAACCAGGAGTTGGGCCAGTTTCTCCGCCACTGGGCCGGCGCTGCGGGTGGGGCTGGGAATGGCGATGAGGGCCAGGGCGGTGTCGGCCAGGCGCCGGGGATTCACCGCTTGCCGGACCCTATCGATTAGCTCGGTATCCATCACCAGTCCACCACGCTGCCGTCAGCTGGGTGGTAGAATTCCCCGCCCAGTTCCTCGCGGTATTCGCAGGGTTTGCGCACCGCCCCTTCGTCGATGTCGAAGCCCAGCCCAGGGCGGGTGGGCAGTTCGATATGCCCGTCCCTCACCTGCCATTCCTCCTGCAGCAGCCCGCCCCCCAATCCCTGATCGATCTGCTCCTGGATGAGGAAGTTGGGACAGACCGCATCCACCTGCAGCGAGGCGGAGAAGGCCACCGGGCCGATGGCGCAGTGGGGCAGGAGTTGGGCGTAATAGACCTCGGCCAGGTTGGCGATCTTCTTGAGTTCGGTGATGCCCCCGGCGTGGGAGATGTCGGGCTGCAGGTACGCGGCGGCCTGCTTTTCCAGGATGTCGCGGAATCCCCAGCGGGTGAGCAGCCGCTCGCCGGTGGCGATGGGGAAGGTCACATGGTCGGCTACCCACTTGAGGGCGTCGGCGTTTTCCTGGGGCACTGGTTCCTCCACGAACATCGGCCGCATGCCCTTGAGTTCGCAGCAGATCTCCACTGCCAGGGCCGGGGTCATCTTGCCGTGGAAGTCGAAGGCCAACTCCACCTCGGGTCCCACCCACTCCCTCATCAGATAGGCCCGCCGCACGAACTGGTCGATGGTGGCCGGCGGTTCGTGGCCCCGCCATTTGCCCCCGGGTCCGGCCTTGAAGGCCTGGTACCCGCCCTTCTGCTGCAGCCACTCCAGCCGCTGGCGGGCCTGCTCCTGCCCCTTGGCGCTCAAATCGCCGATGCCCCAGTGGGCGTACACCCTGATCCGCTGGCGCACCGCTCCTCCCAGCAACTGGTGGACTGGTACCCCGAAATGTTTGCCCGCAATGTCCCAGAGGGCCTGGTCGGTGCCGGAGAGCGCGCTCATCAGCACATTGCCGCCGCGGAAGAAGGCCGAGCGGTACACGTGCTGCCAGTGGTGCTCGATGCGCAGGGGGTCCTTGCCGATGAAGTATCCGGCCAGCTCCTCGACCGCGGCCCAGGTGCTTTTGGGTTTGCCCTCCAGGGTGGTCTCTCCCCAGCCCACCAAACCGGAGTCGGTGGTGATCTTGACCAGGCGCACACGGGGGAGGGGGTAGAATTGCTCGATGCGGGTGATCTTCACGCCGGAGCCTCCTTTCGCTGTGGGTCGGGGAGGGAAGATAGCGCGGTCCGGAGGTGGAGACAAGTCGCCGTGGAGTTGACTTTTGGCCTGATGAAATATAATTTAGATTGAACTAAATTAATTTAAAGCTAATCCTAAATTCCAGGGATTCGCCTGGTGCACAGGAGGTCACTATGGAGCGCGTCGCTGGTTTTCTCTGGGTTCTGGCTCTGCTGGGGGCAGCCGGCTGCGACCGGATCATGACCAGCGCCCCGCCGGCCGGGGATGCCTTCTCCTCACCGCTGGACGGGCTGGGACCAGATTTGAACGCGGTCTTTGTCCAGGGAGACGAGAATTTTGCCAGGGTATTCACCGTAGAGGAGGGGCTGGGGCCCATCTTCAACAACCTCAGCTGCGAGGGCTGCCATCCGGGGGATGGCCGGGGCACGCCGCAGGAGGGGTTTTTCCGCTTCAGCAGGGAGGGCGATCTGCTCACCGGCCAGGGCGGGCCCCAGCACCAGGACAAATCCATTCCGGGGGTCCCGCTCGAAGAGGTGCCCGCCGGGGTGGAGCAGTCCTTCCGGCTGCCGCCGCCGGTCTTCGGCATGGGGCTGATCGAGGCCATCCCGGTGGAGACTATCCTGGCTGAGGAGGACCCCGATGACCGGGACGGCGACGGCATCTCCGGCAGGGCCAACTGGGTCCTCGCTCCAGACTTCGTGCCCCAGACCCACGTGGGAGGGGGGGCCGGCCTGCAACTGGGGCGTTTCTCGCGCAAGGCCCAGGTCTCCGCCCTCGTCCACCAGGTGGCCGCGGCCTATCATGGGGACATCGGCATCACCAGCGATTTCCTGCCTGAGGAAAACCCCCACCCCCAGGCCGGGGGTGTGGCCCTGGGGGATCAGGTGCCCGACCCCGAGATCCCGGCTGCCACGGTGTTGCAGACGGTGATGTACGTGCGGCTCCTCTCCCCTCCAGACCTGGGGGAGCGGACAGCGCAGGTGGCGCAGGGAGAAGCAGTCTTCACTCGGCTCCGGTGCGCTGCCTGCCACGTGCCCTCCATGAAGACCGGGCCGCACTACATCCCGCAATTGAGCGGGCAGGAGGCGCGCCTGTACTCAGATCTGTTGTTGCACGACATGGGCCCCGGATTGGCGGACAACAGGCCGGACGGGGACGCCACCGGCAGCGAATGGCGCACCGCGCCCCTGTGGGGCACGCGCCTGGTGGAGGAGTTCCTGGGAGGCAGGGGCTTTTTCCTGCACGACGGCCGGGCCCCTACCCTGGACCAGGCCATCCGCGCCCACGGTGGGGAGGCCCAGGCTTCCAGGGAGGCCTATGTGGGGCTGGCTGGCACCGAGCAGCAGGCCCTGCTGGCCTTCCTCGGATCGCTCTGAGATGGATCGCAGGCAGTTCATGTGCCTGATAGGCATCGGGCTGTGCGGCTGCGCGGCCACGGCCTCGTACCAGGGCCGCCTGGAGCAGGGGCGGGTGCTGGTGCGCCTGGATGAGTTGCCGCCGGAGTTCGCCGAAAAGCATTATGCCCTGGTGCGGGCCGCGGGCCGCGATGAACCCATCCTGATCCACCGGACGGGCGAGGGGGCCTTCCGGGCGCTCAGTGTTCGCTGCACTCACCTGGGGTGCCAGGTGCGGCCCTCCCGCAGTTTCCTGACCTGCCCTTGTCATGGCTCCACTTTTTCCTGGGAGGGGGAGGTGCTCAGGGGGCCGGCGCAGAAAGCGCTGCCCCGCTATCCGGTGGAACTGAGAGAGAGAACCTTGGAGATCATCGTCAACTGAAAGGATCGAGGTATGCGGCTGTTATCGGTGGGAATAGTGCTGCTGGCCCTCGCGGCCCAGGCCCAGCAGCGGCCCTTTGTCAAGGGCGGCATTGGCGACAAACCTTTTATCAAACGGGCGGGCGGGCGCACCAGCATCGGCGGGTACGCGGAGGTGCATTTCCGCTACGAGCGCGAGGACGGGGTCACTGAGGAGCTGAGCTTCGTACCCCAGCGCTTCAATCTCTTCACCTACACCCCGGTTTCAGAGCGGGTGCGGGTGGCCTCGGAACTGGAGTTCGAGGAAGGCGGCGAGGAGATCAAGGTGGAGATCGCTGCCCTCGACTTTGAACTCCATCCGGCCCTCACCTTCCGGGGCGGGATCATCCTCTCGCCCCTGGGTCGCTTCAACCTGGCCCACGACAGTCCGGCCAATGATCTGACTGACAGGCCCCTGGTCAGCACCGAACTCTTGGGCACCACCCTCTCCGAGGCCGGCATGGGATTCTACGGGGCCTTCTTTCCCACGGCGCAGTCCAGGCTGACCTACGAAATCTACGGGGTCAATGGCCTGGGGGAGGGGGTGCTCACCGGCGATCCAGCGGGCACCCGGGTGCCGGCGGGGCGGGGGAATTTCGAGGACAACAACAACCATCCCTCCTGGGTGGGCCGCCTGGGTCTCAGCCCGGTGCCGGCCCTGGAGGTGGGGCTCTCGGCGCATAGGGGTCCGTACAATACCTGGAAGGCGGATGGCCTGCGCATCGGCGAGCGGCGCGATCTGAACATCTGGGCGGTTGATTGGGAAGGGAGTTGGCGGCAGTTCGAGGTGCTGGGCGAATACGGGCGGGTTGCCCTCGATGTCCCGGCGGAGAGCGCCCTCTTTGCCGATAGCCAGCAGGGATTCTACCTCCAGCTCAACTCGCACTGGGGCCGGGGATTGGTGAAGGCCCTGCCCGCTTCGGTCTTCACCGGGATAGCCCGCTACGAGTCAGTGGACTTCGATCTTGACCGCGAGGGGAACAGCCAGAGGCGGGTCACCCTGGGGCTCAATTTCCGGCCGGAAGAGGATACCGTCTTCAAGCTCGACTACCAGCGCAACTGGGTGCGGGACCGCTTCGAGAACCAGGCCAGGGGTGCGGCGCTGCTCTTCAGCGCCGCCACCTATTTTTAGGTGCAGCCCTGCTCTTCAGCGCCGCCACCTATTTCTGAACCCTGGCTTCGGTCATAGGCTGAGGGTTGCCAATGGCGTCTCCGCCTAGCCAGCGGATCACCAATTCTATATCTGTCAGCACCAGATCGCAGGCCACCTGGGGGTGGCGCTGGTCGAGGATGATCTCCACCTTGTGGGCGCCGGGGTCTGCCTGGGTAGGTGCGAGGCTGCGGCACAGCCAGGCGGCGCCGTGGACATCGGAGATGCGATGGGGGTCCGAGGCAAAGCAGTAGCGCACCTCCATCTCGCCCAGTTCAATGCCATCCCATTTGACCCGCACCTGGTCCCCTCGCACCCACTGGTCCAGCCGCACCCGCAGCAGGAGTTCCCGGGGCGGATCGGCGCGCAGGTCCTCGGCCAGGTGCAGCACCGCGGTGGGGCCGCAGCCGGTGAGGGTGGGTTTGAGGGCCACCGGTACCTCTCCCCAGAGTCGGTCGTTGTCGTACGCCCCGCGCCATTCCCCCTGGCGGTGCAGGAAACGGTGGGTGGCGGCGTGGATTTGATCGGTGTGGCGCAGGGTCTGGGGGGAGCCGATCTGGGTCAGCAGGTCGCGCCGCAAGTCGGCATCGGCGTGCCAGTTGAACACGTAGATCCCGGTGGCGCCCAGTTGGTAATGGCGGCTGGCGATGGCCCGGGTGCGCATGCGGTCCTTGGTCCGGGCATCCTCGGGGCCCACAAAGGGGTCGGGCAGGGCGCCATCGAAACCGGGGTACACGGGGATGCCGCGGGGCCGGCAGAGATCGACAAAGCCGGCCACGTCCACGGCCGGGTCGGTGGCCGCCCCCCCGGCGGGGATGAGCAGGTCCACCAGGCCCTCCTCGACCCAGGTGGGGAGGTCGTAGCCCAGGCGCAGGCACATGTCCAGGTCGCCAGCCACCCGGGCGGCCAGGTAGAAGGGCCGGCCCCGTTTCTGCGCCAACTCGTCGGTGAGCCGGCGCACGGCTCTTTGAAGATCGGTGAGCGCGTAGCGCAGGCGGTACCCCTGGTCCTGGGGCAGGTGGAAGGCGTGGCGCTGCCAGTCCAACTCCACCCCGTCCCATTCCCAGTTGCGGCAGACCTCGGCGATATGGGCAAAGCGGTGCTGGCGGATCTGCGGCACGGCGAAGTTCCAGGAGAGGGCGAACCACTCCGAGGTCTCCTTGCCCAGCAGCCATTCGGGGTGGTCGCGGCGCAATTGGGTCATCTCGGTGTGGTGCAGGGTGGACAGGTCCTCCACCTGGGCGCCGTTGAAGTGGTTGTCGTTCATGCGGATGGAGGCGTACACCTGCAGCCCCAGTTCGTGGCCCCGGCGCAGGATGCCCGCCTGCGGGTCCTCGCCCCGCTCCAGCATCTGGCGCACGTTTTCGGTGAAGAGGTAGGTGTAGGCGTTTTCGTAGCGGCGCTGGTGCACGTCGCCCAGCAGTTCGAGCACCTGGCTGGGCCAGCGGGCGGCGTGTTCGCCCACGCACCAGAAGTGGGCTCCCACCTGGGTGTTCTGCAGCGGGGCATAGGTCTTGGCGAGGAAGTGTTCCAGGCTCTGGGGCACCTCCCCGTACCCGTGGGGGGCGCCGTCCCAGTTGTAGATGATCCCATAGGGAGGGGGGGCTGGCATGGTGGGCTCCTGGCCGGCGGAGTGGCGGGCGTTTAAATTAGGGTCCGCAAACGATCAGCGGTCAGAAGATAAACAAGCCGTCGCCTGGAGCATAGCCCAGTGAAAGGACTGGTGAAATACGCCCGCGGCAAGGGCAACATGGAGGTGCGCCAGGTCGCCGAGCGCCCGCTGGAGGCAGGGGAGCTGCGCATTGGGGTGGAGGCGGCGGGGATCTGCGGGTCTGATCTCCATATCTACCACGACGAGATCAAGATCCCCATCCGGGTGCCGGTGGTGCTGGGGCACGAGTTCAGCGGTCGGGTGGTGGAGATCGGCGCCGGGGTGCCGGCCCAGCGCCTGGGACAGCGCGTTACCGCCATGCCCAGCGTGCGCATCTGCGGGGTGTGCCGGTACTGCCGGCAGGGGGCCATCAACCTGTGCATCCGCCGCGAGTCCATGGGGTACTGGCACGACGGGGCTTTTGCGCCCACCTGCGTGGTGCCCGACCGCTGCGCCCTGGTTCTGCCCGAAGGAGTGGATTTTTGCGCCGGGGCCCTTGCCGAACCCCTGGCCTGCGCGGTGCACGCGGTGTGCGAGCAGACCCGCATCAGCGCCGGGGATCTGGTGGCCATCGTCGGGCCGGGGGCCATGGGCCTGCTCTGCCTGCAGGTGGTCAAGGCCGAGGGGGGGCAGGCCCTGGTCTGCGGCCTGGAGAAGGACGCCGGGCGCCTGGAGCTGGCCCGCTCCCTGGGGGCCGACCACGTCGCGGTGGTGGAACAGGAGGAGGTGGGGGAGCGGGTGCGCGCCCTGAGCGAGGGGTACGGAGCCGACGTGGTGCTGGAGTGTTCGGGCAGCGCCGCAGGGGCCAGGCTGGCCCTGGAGCTGGTGGCCAAGGGGGGCAAGTACACCCAGGTGGGCCTCTTCGGCAAACCCATCCAGATCGACCTGGAACAGGTGGCGGTGCGCGAGATCCAGTTCGCCGGCTCCTTTGGCCAGAAACCCACGGCCTGGAAGCGCACCCTCAAGCTGCTGGAGAGCGGCAGGGTCGATACCCGGCGCCTGATCTCCCATCAGGTGCCCCTGGACCGCTGGCAGGAGGCTTTTGAACTCTTTGAGCGACAGGAAGGGGTGAAGATCCTGCTGGAGGTGAAGGAGTGAGGCGATGAAGGTCAGAACCGCAGTGCTGGGCGCCGGCCTGATGGGCAGGGAACACCTCAAAGCTCTGGCCAAGGTGCCCCAGGCCCAGGTGGTGGCCGTGTGCGATCCCAGCGAAGAGGCGGGTAGGAAGGCCGCCCAGGAACTCCAGGTGCCCCAGGCGTACACTGACCTGGATGCCCTGCTCAAGACCGAGAAACCAGAGTACGTGGTGGTGGCCTCCCCGGCCCGGTACCACGCCCCTCAGAGCATCGCGGCCTTTGAGGCCGGGGCCCATGTGCTGTGCGAAAAGCCCCTGTGCATGGACCGGGCCGAGGCCGAGGCCATGGTCGAGGCGGCCAAAAAGGCTGGCCGGCTCTTCACCATGGGGTTCCAGACCAGGCAGAGCCGGGTGGACCGGGCGCTCAGGAAGTTCATCGCCGAGGGGGGATTGGGGCAGGTCTACCACACCCGGGTGTGGAGCGGCCACATCATGAATTACCCCTGGGGCCGCTACCACCACCGCCGGGAGTATTCCTTCGGCGGGGTGATGGCCGGCACCGTGGTGCATATCCTCGACGCGGCCATCTGGGTGCTGGGCTGCCCAGAACCGGTGACCGTGAGCGCTTCCTGTTTCCGCCGCATCGACAAGATGCCCGATCCGCCCATCAACTTTGAGGGCCCGGTCAGCGAGGTGACGGCGGAGGATTTCGGCCACGCCCACGTCCGTTTCGCCGACGGGTCCTCCATGTCCATCGACGGCAGCTGGCTCACCCATCCCACCAGTCGGGGGGTGGGCTTCGAGATCCTCGGGGTGCTGGGGGTGGCCAAGGAGGGCAGCCGCACCGTGGAGCTGGAGAAGAAAAGCGAGATCATGCCCCACGAGCTGGCGGTGGAGGCCGAGGTGGAGGACCGCACGGCGGCCGAACACCAGGAGTTCGTGGCCGCCATCCGGGGGGTGGGGGAGCCGCAGGTGCGTTTCGCCGAGGCCCTGGCCGTGCAGCGCATCCTGGTGGGGATCTACGAGTCCTCGGCCCAGGGGCGGGAGGTCAGGGTTTAATTCTGTTGCCCTGTGGCTGGGGTTTGCTTATCGTATCGGCCATCGGCAGTTACCCCACACCAGGCGCGGAGGACGGCAGGGCGGCGGAACCCATCCCAAAGGAGGTCGCGGCGATGAGCACGGTCAGAGAACTCTTGCAGGGCAAGGGCGGGCAGATCTGGTCCATAGCCCCCAACGCCTCGGTGTACCGGGCGCTGGAGCTGATGGCAGAGAAGAATATCGGTGCCCTGCTGGTCATGGAAGCCGGCAAGCTGGTGGGCATCATCACCGAACGCGACTACGCCCGCAAGGTCATCCTCCAGGGGCGCTCCTCCAGGACCACGGCGGTAGACGAACTCATGACCCCGCTGGTCTATTACGTGGGGCCCGACCACACCGTGGAGGAATGCATGGCGCTGATGACCACCAAGCGCGTCCGCCACCTGCCGGCCATGGAAAAGGGGGAAGTGGTCGGCATCGTCAGCATCGGGGATGTGGTCAAATCCATCATCACCGAACAGGCCAGCACCATCCGGCACCTGGAGCAGTATATCACGGGCGGAGGATACGGGGGTTGAGTGGGAAGGAGCACAGCGCATGAGCGAGAAGACCAGGATCGGCATTGTCGGCTGCGGGGCCATCAGCGCGGCCTATCTGAAGATCGCCAGGACCTTCCCCATCCTCGAAGTGGCGGCCTGCGCCGATCTGCTGCCCGAGCGGGCCAAGGCCAGGGCCGAGGAGTTCGGGGTGCCCAGGGCCTGCGCGGTGGAAGAGCTGCTGAAGGACCCAGAGATCCAGATCGTCGTCAACCTCACCATCCCCCGGGCCCACGCCGAGGTGGGACTGGCGGCCCTGGAAGCCGGCAAGGCAGTGTACAACGAGAAACCCCTGGCCGTGTGGCGCGAGGACGGCAGGAAGATGGTGGAGCTGGCCAAAAGGAAAGGCCTGCGCCTGGGGGCGGCCCCGGATACCTTTTTCGGGGGCGGGCTGCAGACCTGCCGCAAGCTCATCGACGAGGGCTGGATCGGCCAGCCAGTGGCCTCCACCACTTTCATGCTCTGCCATGGCCACGAGAGCTGGCATCCGGACCCGGCCTTCTTCTATCACAAGGGCGGGGGGCCGATGTTCGACATGGGGCCCTATTACCTGACCGCCCTGGTGATGCTGATGGGGCCGGTGCGGAGGGTCACTGGGTCGACGCGCATCACCTTTCCCGAGCGCACCATCACCAGCCAGGCCAAGTACGGCCAGAAGATCCAGGTGGAGATTCCCACCCACGTGGCCGGCATCATGGAGTTCCACAGCGGGGCCATCGGCACCATCACCACCAGCTTCGACGTGTGGGCGGGCCAGGTGCCGCGCATCGAGATCTACGGAACGGAAGGGTCGCTGAGCGTGCCAGATCCCAACGGCTTCGGCGGGCCGGTCAAGGTGCGAAGGGCCGGAGCGGCTGACTGGAGCGAGATCCCCCTCACCCACGGGTACGCCGAGAACACGCGCAGCATCGGGGTGGCCGACATGGCCTATGCCCAGCGATCGGGAAGGCCCCACCGCGCCAGCCCCGAACTGGTCTACCACGTGCTAGATCTGATGCATGCCTTCCACGATTCCTCGGCGCAGGGGAAACACGTGGACCTGGAGAGCACCTGCAAGCGGCCGGCCCCCCTGCCCCTGGGTTTGGCGCCGGGCCAGTTGGACCCCTGAGGCGGCCATGAACTGCGGTGTGCGCATGGAATTGGACGTCAAGGTACCCATGCGGGATGGGGTGAAGTTATCGGCGGATCTCTATCTGCCCGATATCCCTGGCCCCCATCCGGTGGTGCTGATCCGCACCCCGTACGACAACAACGGGGCCGCGCTGATCGAGAAGGGCCGGCGCCTGGCCAACAACGGGTATGCCTGCGCCATCCAAGACTGCCGGGGGCGCTGGGATTCGGAGGGGGTGTACTACGCCTTTCACCAGGAAGGTCCCGACGGGTACGACACCCAGGAGTGGGTGGGCCGCCAGGCCTGGTGCAATGGCAGGATCGGCACAGCCGGGGCCTCCTATGTCGGCACCACACAATGGACTAGCGCGCCACACCGCAGCCAGTTTCTCAAGTGCATGGTCCCCCGCGTCACCCCCAGCAACTACTGGGAGTCACCCAATTACACCCAGGGAGCCTTTCAACTGGGGGTGCTCTTTACCTGGGGGATGCGCACCAATGGCCGCACCGCGCAGAGCATCGAGTACCACAACTGGACCGAACTCTTCCGCACCCTGCCCCTGATCGAGGCCGACCGCGCCGCTGGCCGGGACTTGCCCTTCTGGAAGGACTGGGTGCGCCACCCCTCGGACGACGAGTACTGGCAGGCCATCAGCAATGAGGACAAGTGGGACCAGATCGAGGCGCCGGCCTTCAACATGGGGGGGTGGTTCGACCTGTATTCCAAGGCCGCCTTCGTCAATTTCAACGGCCTGCGCCTGCACGGAGCCACGCCCCAGGCCCGGCAGAGCAAGCTGATCTGCGGGCCCTGGCCCCATGCCCTGAGCATGTCAGTGCGCACCGGCGACGTGGACTTTGGGGCCGGCTCCATGGTGGATCTGGAAAGCGCGGAGCAGCGCTGGTTCGACTACTGGCTCAAGGGCCAGGAGAACGGGGTGCTGGCCGAGGCTCCCTTGCGGCTCTTCATCATGGGGGAGAACCTCTGGCGCGACGAGTGGGAATGGCCCCTGGCGCGCACCCAATGGCAGAAGTGGCACCTCCATTCGGGGGGGCAGGCCAACAGCCTGCTGGGGGACGGGGTGCTCGCCCCTGAGTCGTCCGGTGAAGAACCCCTGGACGCCTTTATCTACGACCCTCGCTACCCGGTGCAGACCCTGGGCGGCAACAACTGCTGCTCGCCCCACATCGTGCCCTGGGGCCCGTACGACCAACGGCCCGTGGAGATGCGCGGCGACGTGCTGTGCTACACCAGCGCCCCCCTCGAAGGGGATCTGGAGGTCACCGGGCCGGTGAAGCTGGTGCTCTACGCAGCCACTGACGGCCTGGACACGGACTGGACCGGCAAGCTGGTGGACCTGCGGCCCGACGGGTACGCCATGAGCCTGTGCGACGGGATCGCGCGCGCCCGGTACCGCGAAGGCGGGAAGACCCCCAAACTCCTCAAGGAGGGCCAGGTCTGCGAGTACGAGATCGACCTGTGGGTGACGGCCAATGTGTTCAAGAAGGGCCATTGCTTGCGCCTGGAGGTCAGTTCGAGCAATTTCCCGCGCTTCGACCGCAATCCCAACACCGGGCACGAGTTCGGCATGGACAGCGAGTTGCGTGCGGCCCGGCAGACTGTCCACCATTCCCGCGCCTATCCCTCCCATCTGTTGCTGCCGGTGATCCCGAGGTAGGATAGCCAGTTTATTTGGTCTTCTGGATTTTCTTCAAGATGAAGAAGAAGGCGAGGCCAACGGCGCTCATGGCGATCAGGAAAATCCCGATCATCTCAGCGGGATTCATGCCAATCCTCCCTCCACAAACTCAACATGGCGATACTGACCAAGTGGCAAGTAGTCCAGCCTATGCCGATCAAGAGGAACGCGATGGGGGTCAGTGAAAAACTCTCTTTGAGCATGGCGCCAACGGCCAATCCCAGGAAGCCAATATTCCCCAGGGTGGACCACATTGATGCTGCTGCTTTGATCTGTTCTTTGTTGAGGCGCATTCAGTCTGCCTTTCGAAGAGAATATAGCAAGCTCGTCGGGAGGGCTCAACTCTCCACGTGGGTTTCTTCCTCCCACCTGCTCCTGCCGGTGATCCCGCGCTAGGTCATTTCACCACGGCCAATCTCCGCACGGCGCTGAAGGGGCCGGCCTCGACGCGGTAGAGGTAGATCCCGCTGGCCATGGTCTGGCCCTGTCCGTCCCGGCCATCCCAGATCGCCTGATGGGACCCGGCCTCCTGGGTTTGGTCTACCAGAAGGCGCACCCGCTGCCCCAATAGGTCATAGACCTCCAACCTGACCGGACCGGCCTGGGGCAACTCATAGGGGATGGTGGTCTGGGCATTGAAGGGGTTGGGATAATTCTGTTCCAGGGTTGGCCCTGCGGGCAAGCCGAGGTACTGGTGGGCAAGTTCCATCAGCTTGGCCCGGACCTCGCTGCCAAAGGCATCGGCAAAGAGGAAGAAGTCGCTGAAGTTCACCGGGCCATCCCCGCTCAGGTCATATTGGGGATCGCTGCCGCCAAAGGCATCGGCGAAGAGGAAGAAGTCGCTGAAGTTGACCTGGTTGTCCCCGTTGAAGTCCCCGGCCAGTCCGCCGGTGGCTGCCTCCTGGGTGATGATGGCGGTGGCGTGGGTGGTCAGGATCTCCTCGCCGGTGTCCACATGTTTGAAGCTGACCTGCGGAATCACCAACTCCGTGCGGCCGCCAAAGCCCGCCAACACCTCAAAGGTCACGGTGCCCAGCATACCATTCCCCGAAGCCTTCCCGCTGCCCACCAGGACCGCCCCGCTCACATTCACGCGGCCCTGGCGCTCATCCACCAGGGGCGTCAGGCCCGCGATAAAGGTGCTGGGAGCAAAGCTCCCGCTCACATAGCGCACCTGGATGGGATCGTAGTCGATGGTCACACTCCAGCCGTCGATCTGGGGGGCATTGGCCACGTGCAAATGCATCGGATACTGCTTGCCCACCGTCGCGCTGCCGCCGATCCGCAAGCCCTGGTCGCCAGTGGCCTGGTTGAAATCCATGGACACCGGCCCAGACGAGGATTCCTGGGCTGCGGCGCTGCTCAGCGAAACCGTCAGGTTCGGCTCCACCTTGGTCTTGCCCGCCAGGGTCTGCAGACTCAGGTGGGTGACCTGCAAGTCGGTCTGCCCGGAGAAGCTCTCCAGAGTGGTGAAGCGGAAGCGGCCCAGCAGACCACTGCCCGACACTGCGGTGGCGGCGGTCGGTCCCATGATCGCCCCGCCGTACTCCACAGTCAAGGCCACCGGGTCCACGTGGCTGAGGAACAGGGCAGTGCCCCCGTTCTTCCTCAGTAGATTTTCTCCCTCTTCGGCACCGGCGAAGTAGACCTTGCTGGTGTCGTAGGCCACGGTCACCGCGCCGCCGGTCCACTGCTCGGCCTGGGTGGCGTAGATCTCCAGCACCACCTCCTGGTCGGTCTGCACGTTCCCCAGGGAGGTCTGCCGCTGGTTGCCCGCGGTGCTGTCCAGATCCACCTGTACCAGGTTGCTGGACACGGTCGGCGCTGCGCTGCTGCGGACCTCCGGGGTGATCCGCAGGCCGGTCTGGTTCACCCCGGCCCGCACCTGCAAGGCATCGGCCAGGCCATCCCCATTGGCGTCATAGGACCCGCTGGCCAGGCGGCCATCGGCCAGGTTGCCATCTACGTACAGGTTATAGGTGCCCTCGGATACCCCGCTCAGTTCAAAGCTGCCATCCAGGGCTACGCTGGATTGGGCGGTCAGCAGGTGCGCCGGGTCGAAGAGGTACACTGAGCCGTCCAGTTGCTGGCCGGCTTCCAGGTCCACCGTTCCGGAAAGGGTAGCCAAGACGGGTGGGGCCGTGCCGGTGGAGAAGGTGGCCTCTACCATGTCGAAGAGTTCTAGCCCGGATCTGCCGGTGGCTCCGTAGATGACCAGGCGATACACCTGGTTGCGCGCCAGTTGCACCGGGATCACCACGGTGCGGCCATCGCCGCGCACCTGCAGGTCATCGAGAAGGAGACCGGACAGGGGTTCTGGGCGCAACTCGGCATCCAGGGCGGTGAAGCCCCGCCGGAAGAAGAGCGGCTCGCTGAAGGTCAACTGGAGTTCGGTGCTGGTGCTCACGCCAGAGGCCCTGTCTGCGGGTTTGAGCGCGGTCACCTCCAGATAGGGGGACCGGACATCCAAAGCTGACCAGCTCACGCCCACCTGGGATTGCGCTGTATCATTGCTGAACAGGGTCACCCGTCCGGACCGCTCCCGTCCCGGCAGGGGCCGGAAGCGCACGGTCAGGGATCGGGTCTCCTGGGGCGGCACGGTCAAGGTGGTGGGGGACACCACCACCTGGGTGTTATCCGACACCGCGTTCGAGATGGTCAGCGACCCTGACCCAACGTTGCGCACCGGCAAGGTGAACTCCCCGGTCTCGCCAATGGCCACCTGGCCAAAGGCCAACTGGGTCACATCCAAAGCCAGCGATGGCCGTCCGCCGCTGGTGCCTATCGTCGCCCGCAGCGATACTTGCAGCAGTGAATGCACCGGATCATTGCTGGGCAGGTCCAGGGTCTCCGAGAAGCTGCCCAACTGCGTCGGCTGCAAGGTCACGGTCAGCAACTCCTCGCCTCCTGGAGCCAGCGAGAAGCCGGTCTTCGATACCGTCACATCCCCGCTGCTCGACACGATATTGAGCACCCGCAGGTTGCTGCCCCCCTCATTGGTCACCGACAAGGTCAGGCTCTTGCTCTGGCCCAGGGCCACCGAGCCAAAACTCAGAGCCGTCGGGAACACTGCGATCGAGGGCGGACCTGCACTGACCCCGCTCTCGGCGGCCAGCACCACAGTGAGAGCGGGTACCTCAGTATCACTGGTCAGGATCGTCAGCGTCGAAGCAGGGGACCGACCTGTCGCGTTATTCGTCAAGGTCAGCACCTGGCTACTGGTCTGCCCCACCGCCACCTGGCCAAACACCAAGGTGTCCGCCGATACCGTCACATTTGGCAGTTTCCCTCTTCCGCTCAGGGGTACGGTGTAGGGGCTGCCCGGGGCGTTGTGGGCAATAGCTAGGGCCGCGGATTTCTGCCCCGCCGAGGTCGGCGCGAAGGTCACGGTGAGGGTCTGGTTTCGTCCTGCGGCAATCGTCGCTGTGGTCGGGGACACGCCAAACTGCCCGACATCGGTCCCCATAACAGGGATGCCTGTGATCGATAGGGTCTGGGTGCCGGTGTTTGAGACCGTGAGGATCTTCTGAGAGGTAGACCCTACATTGGTGTTGTCGAAAGCCAGCGCGGAGATCGACAGGCTGGCCAAAGGTCCCTGTTGTCCTGCCAATGGTCCGCCTCCAGGGCTCACCTTGCGGATTCTGTTATTCTGGCCGTCCCCAACGTAGACATACCCGTTTGCATCGACCACAACACTGTATGGCCAGGACAACTGCGCCCGGATAGCCGGCCCTTGGTCGCCGGAGTACCCGCCGTTGCTGCTACCAGCTATGGTGGTGACGATCCCATTTGTATCCACCCGCCGGACGCGGTGATTCGCGGTATCAGCTATGTAGATATTGCTACGTGGACGAATCCGGTCAGGATGCGGCTTCTGAGGTGTTCGTTGTCGTGGCGGTGCTCAGTGCCCAGGATCAGGATCTTTTCCGCGAGCAGTGCCTTGCCATTGAGCATGAAGCCGGCACTGGCAACCGGAAGTGGCACAAGTCTCGCCCAGAACGCCGGCTCCGGTATCTCGGCCTGGCTCTGGAGCGCGGGATCGGCAAAGGCATCGACGGGATCGACCAGAAGAAAGCGGCCGAGCTGACGAATGCATTGCGCTTGCGAGGCGTCAAGCTGGGCAGGATACGGAGCCGAAAGGACGAAGCCGAGCCGCTGATCCGACTGGCAGATATGTGGGCCGGATGGTAACTACTCAGCCGGATGTATCCGGGCGGCCCTTTTGGGAAGGGCAGAGGAGCGGTCACTGCTTGCCCGCGCGACCAGGAGGCGCTACCTCAAGGCAATAACAAAAAATCCCCTCCAGGAGGAGGGGTAAAAAGAACCTCGGCTATTCCCTATAGGGACCAATCTCTGCCAACGGGCAGGCCTTCACCGAGGATCTCGAAATAGAGAGTATATATGGAAAGCCACTTTGTCAAGCTCGGATGCAGATGGGGTTGAGATCGAGCGACCCCCCCACCGCGCGCCGGCGCAATGCTCCACCTCGGCCGGGTGAGGTCTTCCAGGTTTGACCGGAGGCGCCTGGCTGTGGCAGGTGCGCTTCAGCCCTGCGAAGAGTTGCCCCTGTTCCTGCGGGTGCCGCAGCGCGGTACCGCTGACTACCCTGGTTGACACCCCTGCCAGAGACAGATAGATTGTGCGCACCCCGGCGGAGAACGCCAGCCGCCTAAGCGGAGCCTGTCGATGAAGAAACCCCTGTCCATCCCCGACCTCTTTGCCCTGCGCGCGGTCTCTGACCCTCAGATCTCGCCCGACGGCCAGTGGGTGGCCTACGTAGTGACCGAGGCAGACCTGCAGGAGAACGGCTACAACTCCGACATCTATCTCGTCCCTGTACAGGGAGGAGAGTCCTTCAGGCTCACCAATAGTCCCAAGCGCGACGATAGCCCGCGCTGGTCGCCAGACGGCCGGTGGATCGCCTTCCTCTCTGACCGGGGGGAGAAGGACCAGGTGTACCTCATCCGGCCCTTTGGGGGTGAGGCCGAGAAGCTGACCCAGGCCAAGGCCGGGGTCAGTGCTTTTGCCTGGTCGCCGGAGGGTGAGCGGATCGCCTATCTCACTGAGGACGTGCCCAGCGAGGAAGAGGAGAAGGAGAAGAAGGAAAAGGGCGATGTCCGGGTGGTAGGCCAGGACCACCGCATGGCCCACCTCCACGTGATCGACCTGAAGACCAGAAAGGCCAGGCGCCTGACCAGGGGCCGCTTCCACGTCACGGGCCTGGCCTGGTCGCCGGATGGCCGGCGCCTCGCCTTTTGCCACCAGCCTACCCCGCTGGCTGACGAGATGTTCCGGGTGGGGCTCTCAGTGATCTCCGCCTCCGGGAGCCGGCCCCGGAGACTCATCCCGGGCCGGGGTGGCCTCAGCTCGCCGGCCTGGTCGCCGGACGGCCGCTGGATCGCCTTCCAGCGGGCCGAACAGTGGCTGGACAGTGTCCATATCTGCCTGGTATCCCCGGCCGGGGGCGCGGTGCGCGACCTGACGCCCCGCCTCGAAGACCTCACCCTGGGCACGGGCATGGCCTGGTCGCCTGAGAGCAAGGCCCTCTATTTCCCCCTGGGCCAGGGGACCAGTGTGCAGTTGTGCCGGGCGCGGCTGAGCGGCAGGGTGGAGCAGCTCACGGCCGGCGGCCAGGTGCACGGGCCGCTGAGCCTGGCGCAGGAAAGGGGATTGATGGCCTTCATCCGGCAGGACGGGACCTCCCCTCCAGAGGTCTATGTCTCGCCGGCTTCCCGGCTCCAGCCCCGCAAACTCACCGACCACAACCCCCAGCTCAAGAACCACCGGTTGAGCCGCAAAGAACTCGTCCGCTGGCAGAGCCCGGATGGCACGAGGGTGGAGGGCCTGCTGATCAGGCCAGTGGGGTACCGCGCCGGACAGCGCTATCCCCTGCTGGTCTATGTGCACGGCGGGCCGGCCTCGGTCTTCACCAATGCCTTCAACAGCGCGGTAGGAGACCGGTACCCCATCCAGGTATTCGCGGCGCGAGGGTACGCCCTGCTCCTGCCCAACCCGCGCGGCAGCGCGCACTACGGGGAGCGGTTCCGGCGGGCCAATGTGCGGGACTGGGGAGGAGGAGACCTGGCAGATATCCTCTCAGGGGTGGACCTGCTGGTCGATCGCGGGCTGGCCGACCCAGAGCGGCTGGGCATCCTGGGATGGAGCTACGGGGGGTACCTGACCGGCTGGGCGATCACGCAGACGAACAGGTTCAGGGCCGCCTCTTTTGGCGCGGGCCTGGCGAACCTGGTCAGCATGTACGGCCAGACCGATATCCCCGGCTTTCTCGAAAGGTACTTCGAGGCTCTGCCCTGGGACGAGGTTGAGACCTACATGAAGCACTCGGCCATCGCCCACGCCGGCCGGATCAGGACCCCGACCCTGATTCAGCACGGCGACCAGGACGTGCGGGTGCCCCTGCCCCAGGCCGGCGAACTCTACCAGGCCCTCAAGCGCCGCCGCATCCCGGTGGAGTTCGCGATCTATCCCCGGCAGGGCCACGCCCTCTCAGAGCCCAAACTGGTGCGCCAGGTGATGGAGCGGAACCTGGCGTGGTTCGACCGGTGGGTGAGGGGGAAGAGAGGCGAAGTGTGACCTGCTCCGCCCGGTTGTGGCGGGTACGCCCCAGCTAGCCGGCGAAACCGTCCTTCTTTCCCCTCAGTCCTGTCCTTTCCTGTCTCCGGTATAGGCATAAATCTCTGGCACAGGGGTTGCTCTCTTCCCTCTGATCAGCGAAGGGAGGTCCCCATGCCCAAGGAGATGAGTGCCCGCGAGCGGGTATTCTGCGCCCTGGAACGCCGCGTGCCCGACCGCGTCCCCCTGTACGAGGCGGTCATCGACGAACACGTGATGAAGGCCCTGCTGCCCGGCTGCGACTACTACCAGTTCAACGAGTGGATAGGCCTGGACGTGGGCAGCCTCAATCGCTCCTCCTGGCGGCGGGACAACGTGGAGTACGTGGATGCGGAGAAGACCCATTTCCGCGACAAGTGGGGGGTGATCCGCGCCTTCGGGCCCGAGAGCACCCCTTATCCGGTGCGGGGACCCATCCAGGAACCCGAGGACCTGAAAACCTACCGCCCTCCCGATCCCGATGCTCCCGACGCCCTGGGGCATTTGCCCGAGGTGGTGGCCCGGTACCAGGGGAAGAAGGCCATCGTCTGGATCGGCCGCGACGCCTTCTTCAACCCCTCGTACCTGCGCGGGGTGGAAAACTACCTGATGGACATGTTGCTCAACCCAGGGTTGGTGCACCAGCTGGTGGAGATCTGCCTGGCCCACGACCTCCGGCTCATGGAACGGGCCATCGCCGCCGGGGTGGAGGTGGTGGTCCTGGGCGACGACTACGCCGACAACAAGGGGCCGATGATGTCGCCGGACCATTTCCGCCAGTTCATCCTGCCCGGCCTCAAAAAGGCGGTGGACGCGGCGCACCGGGCCGGGGCGTACGTGGTCAAACACACCGACGGCAACGTCACGCCGCTCCTCGACATGATCGTGGGCACCGGGGTGGACGGCCTCAATCCCATCGAACCGGCTGCCGGCATGGACATCGGCCGGGTGAAGGCGCGGTACGGGGACCGGGTGGCCTTGATCGGCAATATCGACTGCGGGGCCCTGCTCTCGTGGGGCAGCCGGGACCAGGTGCGGCAGGCGGTGAAGGACTGCCTGAAGGCCGCCGGCCAGAACGGCGGGTACATCCTCTCCAGCTCCAACAGCATCCACTCCTCGGTGAAACCCGAAAATTACCTGGCGATGGTCGAGGCCCTGCGCGAGTTGGGCACCTATCCGCTCAAGGTCTAGTCCATCCCCGACCAGCAAAGGAGGAAGGCCATGGCCAAGGGATACAATGGCAAAATACTGCGGGTGGATCTGTCGACCCGCCAGATCCAGGTGGAGGAACCCGAGGAGGGGGTATACCGCCGGTACCTGGGCGGAGGGTCGCTGTCGCTCTACTACATGCTGCGGGAGTTGAAACCCGGGACCGATCCTTTCGGACCGGACAACCTGCTCTGCCTGATGACCAGCCCCACCAATGGCCTGCCCCTGTCCGGCCTCAACCGCTACACCGCGGCTGGCAAATCCCCGCTCACCAATGGTTTCGGCGAGTCCGAGGCCGGGGGCTGGTGGGGACCGGAACTCAAGGCTGCCGGCTTTGACGGGGTCATCGTGCGGGGCTGCGCGGAAAAGCCGGTATATCTGTGGATCGGGGATGGCAAGGCCGAGTTGCGCGATGCCGCCAAGTACTGGGGCAAGCTGGCCGGCGAGGTGCAGGATGGCCTCGAAGAGGAGGTGGGGGACAAGCGGGTGCGGATCCTCCAGACCGGCGTGGCTGGGGAGAAGCTGGTGCGCTACGCGGCCATCGTCAACCAACTGAAGCACTTCCACGGCCGCTGCGGCCTGGGCGCGGTGATGGGGGCCAAAGGCCTCAAGGCGGTGGTGGTGCGGGGTCGCGCCAAGCCCGAGATCGCCGATCCTGAGGGGGCCAAGCAGGTGCTCAAGTGGTTTCAGGAGCACTACGACCGCGACACCGACACCCGCCATCTGTGGGGCACGGCCGGCATCGCCCCCTCCCTGGACCGGGACGGCATCCTGCCCACCCGCAACTTCCGCGAGGGTTCTTTCGAGAAGGTCCGCGAAATAAGCGGCCAGACCATGGCCAACACCATCCTCACCGGACGGGGGACCTGTTACGCCTGCGCCGTGGCCTGCAAGCGGGAGGTGGAGGTGCCCGAACTGGGGGTCACGCCAAAGTTCGGGGGGCCGGAGTACGAGACCCTGGGCGCCCACGGGTCACTCACAGGGGTGGGCGATCTCAAACAGCTCGCCCTGGCCAACCAGCTCCTCGGCCAGTACGTGCTCGACAGCATCTCCACGGGCGTGTGCATCGCCTTTGCCATGGAGTGCTTTGAAAACGGGCTGCTGACCAAAGAGGACACCGGGGGCATGGAACTGCGTTTCGGCGACGAGCAGGTGGTCATCGACCTGATCCACAAGATCGGCCGGCGCGAAGGCATCGGCGATCTGCTGGCCGAGGGGGTGATGCGGGCTGCTGCCCAGATCGGGCGGGGGGCCGAGCGCTTCGCCATGCACACCAAGGGCCAGGAATTGCCCATGCACGAACCGCGGGGCAAACGCGGTCTGGCCCTGGCCTACGCCACCTCGGCCATCGGCGCTGACCACATGAAGGCCCCGCACGATCCGTTTTACGAATCCATAGACGCCGAGGGGCACAGCTCCCTGTCGGCGCTGGGCCTGCTGGAGCCCGTGGACCGCATGGATCTGGGGCCGGCCAAGGTGCGGGCGTATCACTACAGCCAGAAGGTCTGGAGCCTGTACGACGCAGTGGGGATGTGCAAGTTCGTGGGGGTGCCCATCGGGGCCCTGGCCCTGGACAAGCTGGTCGAATACGTGCGGGTGGTGACCGGCTGGAACGCCAGTCTGTGGGAGTTGCTCAAGATCGCAGAGCGCTCAGAAGCCATGGCCAGGCTCTTCAATTGCCGGGAGGGTTTCACCCCGACCGACGACATCCTGCCCGAGCGCATGTTCGAAGGATTGGCCAATGGTCCGCTCCAGGGCAAGGCCATTGACCGGGAAGAGTTGCAGCAGGCCCTGACGACCTATTACCAGATGCAGGGCTGGGATGAACAGACCGGCAGGCCCACCCCGGCGCGGCTGGCCGAACTGGGTCTGAGCTGGGCGGAGACATGACCTCGCGCCAGCGCATCCTGGCTGCCATGCGGCTGGAGAGGCCGGACCGGGTGCCGGTGACCCCCTTCGGCCTGGGGAAACTCGACCTGGAGGAGGCCTTCACCTGGGAGTTCATCCGCCGCACCGATCCCATCCTCACCGTGGGTGGGGGAGGCCAGCCCTTCCTGGGCAGTGCGGTGCAGGTGGAGAACTTTCAGGAAAACGGCGACTCCCTCACCCTCATCCACACCCCCAAGGGGGACCTGCGCCGGGTGGTGCGCCGCAACGAGATCACCTCGGCCACGGTGGAGTTTCCCCTCAAGACCCCGGAGGACGTGGAGCGCTTCCTCTCCATCCCCTATGTCCCGCCAACCATCGACCCGGCCCCCTTCCACGCCCTCAAGGCCAGGGCCGGGGAGGAGGCCCTGGTGATGGTGGGCATCGAAAACGCCGTCTGCCTGCCGGCCTCCTGGTTCTCCCCCGAGGGTTTTTGCCTGGCCTGGGCCGATGCCCCGGAGTTGGTGATCGAGCTGACGCGGGTGGGGGCACAGCGCATCCTCGGGTACGCCGAAGCGCTCTGCCGGGCCGGGGTGAACGCCTTCCGCATCGTCGGGGGGGAGTACGCCTCGGTGCAGCTGGGGCCCAGGGGCTTCGATGCCCTGGTGATGGCCTTCGACCCCGAGCTGGTGGCCCTGATGCACCATCACCGGGCCATGGCCTATTACCACAACCACGGGCCAGTGACCCGCTTTCTGGAGCGTTTTGCCGAGTTGGGCATCGATGCCCTCGATCCGCTCGAAGCCCCGCCCTGGGGCGATTGCGACCTGGGGGAGGCCAAGCGCCGGATCGGGGACCGGGTCTGCCTGGTGGGCAACCTGGACGACATGGAGGTGGTGGAGACCAGGAGCCGGAAGGAGGTGTGCCAGCTTGGGCGGCAGTGCCTGGAGCAGGCCGGCCCGGAGAGCTTTCTGCTGGGCGGCACGGCCTCGGGCACCTACACCGAGCGGGGGGCGCGCAACTTCATGGCCCTGGTCGAGGTGGCCAGGGAGTACGGCAGGAGCTGACTCAGGCGGTGGCGGGTTTTGCCCGCCAGAGAAAGACCGCGCCGATGACCAAAAGCAGAATCAGGGAGAGGATGGAGTGGCGCGGGCTGCCGGTCAGATCCTCGGCCCACACCATCAGCAAAGGCCCGAGGATGGCGGCGGTCTTGCCCAGCATGTTGTAGAAGCCGAAGAATTCGGCGGCCTTGTCCGGTGGGAGCAACTGGGCGAAGTAGGAGCGGCTCAGGGCCTGTACCCCGCCCTGGACCAGGCCCACGGCCAGGGCGAGGCAGTAGAACTCCCAGCCCTGGTCCATGTAATAGCTCCACACCGTCACCCCCACGTAGACCCCGATCCCCAGGAAAATACCCTGGCGCGTGCCTATCCTTTTGCCCAGGGCGCCGTAGGCAATGGCAGCCGGAAAGCCGACGAACTGGGTGATGAGCAGGGCGGTGATCAGGTCCTGGTTGCCCAGTCCGATGGTCTTGCCGTAGGACACGGCCATGCGGATGATGGTGTCCACCGCGTCGATGTAGAACCAGTACCCCACCAGGAAGAGCAGGGCCGGACGCACCAGGCGCAACTCGTGGAAGGTGGCGACGAGCTGGCCCCAGCCGGCCTGGACCGCCGGCCACAGGGGCAGCGACGGCGCCCCGCCGGGCTCGGGCACCCAGAAGAGCAGGGGCAGGGAGAAGAGCGCCCACCACAGGGTGACGCTGAGGAAGGCCAGCTTCACCGCCTCGGCCTGGCTCTCAATGCCAAGCACCTGCGGCCACAGGACCATGGCCACGTCGAAGGCGAAGAGCAGGCCGCCTCCCAGGTACCCCAGGGAATAACCCAGGGCGGAAACCGCATCGAATTGATCCTTTTTGGCCACCCCCACCAGCAGGGCGTCGTAGAAGGTCAGGCTGCCCGAGAAGCCGATGCTGGCCAGCACGTAGAGGAGAAAAGCGGCTGGCCAGTCCCCTCGTCCCACCAGGTAGAGCCCGCCAGTGGCCACCACCCCCAAGGCGCTAAAGGAGAAGAGGAAGCGCTTCTTGACGCTGCCCCGGTCGGCAACGGCCCCCAGCAGGGGGGCCAGCAGCGCCACGATCAGGCTGGCCAGGGAATTGGCCTTGGCCAGCTGCGACTGGCCCCCGCCCCAGTAGTCGCTGAAGAAGAGGGGGAAGAAACCGGCCATCACCGTGGTGGCAAAGGCGGAGTTGGCCCAGTCGTAGCAGGCCCAGGAGAGGATCTGGCGCTCGGGCAGTTTCATGCGACCTCCTCGGGCGGCAGGGTCAGATAGTGGCTCTTGAGCTGGTCCAACTCGGCGATCAACAGGGCCCTCTCCCTGGCCAGCTCGTGTAACAGATACCGGCGCCGGCGGGGGGCCACCCCCTTCTGCCACAGGGGCCAGCGCTCGAGGAAGTGTTCCTTGTAGTAAAGGGCGAAGAGCCCGCTCAGGGGCAGGGTGAAGCCGTATTCGAGGGCCAGGGTCCAGCCCCAGAACCAGAAGGCCGCGCCCATGCGCAGAGCATAATAGACCGGAAAGGCCGCGGCACCCACGGCCAGTTTGACCGTGGCCCACATCTCCGGCTCGCGGGCATAGGCCCGGGTCCAGAGCCGGGGTATGATGTACGGCAGGGCGTTGTTGAGCAGGCCGTACAGAGCCAGGGGGGAGAGCAGCAGGGTCAGAAAGAGATGCCACCCGCCGGGCGCGGTTTTCCTGGGGGAGAGGGCCTGGGGTTCCAGGTCCAGGCGCCGCAACTGGTCCAGGTGGTGGCGCAACCGGGTGGCCAGCAGCTGCACCAGTTCGGGGTGGGTGCGGTCAAAGTACTGGGCTGCCCGGATCAGTTCCTGCCCGGCCAGGAGCCGGCGGTGCAGCTCGGCCGAGTCGGGGAATTCCTGGAGGATCTCCTCGCCGTATACGGCCACTAGGTCGCGGATCGCCCCTTCCAGGTCCGGGTTTTCCAGGTGCAGGGTGAGGGGGAGCAGGCGCTGGTAGAGCAGGGAGGTCAGTTGCTGGGCCCCCTGGTTGTGATTGGCGCAGTAGGCTTCCAGAAACCCTCCCACCTCCACCGGGGCGCCGAATTGGATGACCACCTCGCTGCGGAACATGCCCGGCGCCGAATAGGTCAGGCCCACGGGGACGATGCAGATCCCGGCTTTTCCCCCGGCCTCGTCTTCGGCCCGCAGGGCGATGCGGGCAGCGCCCGGTTTGAAGGGGCGCAGCTGCAACCCGGACCGGCTCAGGCCCTCGGGAAAGAGCGCCAGGGAGCCGCCCTCCACGAGGGTCCAGCAGGCCTCCCGCAGCATGTTCTGGTTGCGGCCCAGCTGGCTGCCCGGGTCCTGGGTCCGGGCCACAGGGATGGCCCCCAACCGGCGCAGGAAGAAGGTGTAGAGGGCGTTCTTGAACAGGGTGGTCTTGCCCAGGAAACGCGGGAAGGGGCCGGGGGCGAAGGCGGCCAGGAGCAGCACGTCGAGCATGACGTTGGGGTGGTTGGCTACCAGCACCAGGGGCCGGTTGGCGGGCACCTGCTCCCGGCCCTTCACCTCCAGCCGCCGGAAGAAGACCCACAGAGCGAAACGGACAATGGGGTAGAGCAGGTAGAGGAGCATCAGAAGACCTGCGAGAAGTTCAGGTAGATGCCGGTGCGCTCACCGGAACGGCCCAGGTCGGCGCGGATGATAGTACTGTGCCAGTGGCAGCGCAGGCCCAGGCCAGCCCCGGTGCGCCAGTCGCCCAGGGAGGGACCCTCGGCCCGCCTGAAGATCTGGCCGGCGTCGAAGAAGCAGAGCAGCCCGCCGCGCACCGGTAACGAGGGCAGCGGGGATAATCCCGGCCAGCGCAATTCGGCGTTGAGCAGTACCCGGCCCTCGCCCCGCTCCCGGGCCGCTGCCAGTCCCCGCACCGAATCGTCCCCTCCGAGTTTGAGTTCCTCGTAAAAAGGCAGATCGCCGAAGGTCAGGGCCAGGTTGGCCCGCTGGGCCAGGACGAGCCCGCCGGGGAGGGGGTGGAAGTGGCGGTGTTCAAAGCTCAGGCGGCCTCCGTGGAACTCGCCGCCGCCGCCCGCGCCGTATTCGATCAGGAGCTCCTCCAGGCTGCCGCGGTTGCTGTCGTTGTAATCGTCGCGGGTGTCGCGGCGCAGCGAGGTATTGGCCAGCAGCAGGAAACCGCCCCTGGCCCCCAGAGGATTGAGCAAATCCAGGAGGCTGTCGTCGGCATTGGGCGTTATCTCATTGTGCCCGACCTGAAAGCCGGCCCGCAGGTACCACGGGGCATCCAGGGTTCGTATCCACATCAGCCGGAGTTTAGGGTACACCTGCCTGAAGGTGGTGCGCTGCTCCTCAGTCTCCTCGTCCACGGTCCCCAGCAGCTGATCCACCTCGGCGTCGCTCAGGTCTGCGTAGTAGTTGGAAAAATCTTCTTTTTCGTACAGGGCTTCGATTTCCAGGCGCTGGTTGGGCCTCCAGTGCGGGAGGTCCAGGTAGAGCCGGTGGGCCCACTTGCCGCGGGTGGTGAAAAAGGCCTGGGCGCTGAGAGCGCGGGCATAGGGGACGGTGTGGCCGTCGTAGAGGAAGAGCGAAGTGCGCAGACCGTATCCGGTGCCGTGGTCCGAGCTGAAATTCACCAGGGGGATGGCGGTGGATTTCCAGCCTTTTTCTTCGTAGGCGCGCCTGGCGTGGGCGGGCAGGACCGCGATCGACAGGATGAGGAGAATCCAGGGCATCGACGTCTCAGCCTCCCTGGCGCAGCAGGTGGAGGGCCAGCAGGTACAGTTGCCAGAGCCCGGGCAGCAGCTCGTCCCACAACGCGCGCAGCGACTCCCAGCTCACCCTCAGGTCCACGTGGGAGAAGAGCCCGAGGATATGGATTTCGGGCGGCGGCGCGTGCGGCAGATGGCGGCTCAAGGTCAGGCTTTCGGTGAAGTGGACCTTTTGATCCGCCCGGCTGTGGGCGATCAGCAGTTTGGTCCGCAACTGATCAGCGTAATGATGGAGGGACAAGGTGTCCACCCAGGCGTGTACCGCGGTCGGCAGCCCGGCATAGAGGGAGTCGAAACGCGCCGGGTCTTCGTTGTCCATAAAGACCAGGAGCTGCCGCTCCTCCTGGGAGAAGTTGGCCAGCACCGGGTTGATATCGAGGAGCGGGTCGTCGATCTTGGCCCCCAGAAAGGCGGCGTATTCCCCGCGCGAAGAAGAAGGGGCGAGGAGGTCCAGGTTGCCCCGCAGGAACTTCCAGCGGTTGTGCCGGTTGGCCGCCAAGGGGACGATGCCGGTAAACCCCTCAGCGTCGTAGGCACCGGTGAGGGTGTAGCGCAGGGTGCGGCGCAGATCCCAATACCCCCCGAAGATCAGGGCGAAACGCACCTGCCTCTGCACCTGGGGTCGGCTCAGAGCGATGAGGGCCGGACCCGCCGCAAAGCTGGGGGCGACCAGGCCGATGCGGGTGGAATCAACCTCCGGGAGGGTGCGGAGATGCCGGAGGGTGGCGGCCAGGGCGTCCACGTCGCCAAATCCCAGTTGGTAGTTCTTCATCTGTGCCAGGTCCGGCGCCACCACGACAAAACCGGCCCGGGCCAGGCGAACTGCTTGCTCGCGCACACGCGGGTCCTGGTTGCCCAGGTGGGCCAGGCCGTGGGTGAGGAGCAGGCCGGCCTGGGGCCGAGGGGCAGGGCAGCGGTAAAGGTCAAAGGGGATCCCCCCGCTGTCGCCCAGGGCGATCACGCCGCTGGTGAGTTCTGGTTCGCCGGCCAGGAGCTTGAACGGCGAAGGGGAGGGGCCGGCGAAAAAATCGGAGAGGAACAGGACTGCCCACGCGGCCTCGCGCACTGGGCCGAAAGCAAGGGAAAGCCCGGCCAGGGCCGCCACCCCCGCGCAGACCCAGAGAACTCTCCTCAACCTTGCTCCAACCTGCATCTTGCATCACCTCAGCAGAGATTGTGCAGAATATAAGCAAGAAGCGTGCCGCAGGAGCCCCTGGGGGAGTTTGCCTCGGGTGCAGGGCAAGGAGGTGGCGCGACCACGGGGTTTTTTGCGCATATTGTGGAGCCACCGAGAAGGAGGATCCATGGCTCAGGACGTGCTCCGCTTCGACGCGGCGATCAACCCCTATGGATGTTCCCCAAAGGTCGTGGAGGCCCTGATCGAATTCGCCCGCTCCAAGCAGTACCGCCTATACGGAGAGGAGCGGGCTGAAACCCTGCGGGAAGAGTTGGCCGCCCACCTGGGCCTGGCCCCGGAAAACCTGCTGGTGTACAACGGCACGGGCGAGGCCCTGGTGTGGCTCTTCCTCTCTCAACTGCTCCTGCCCAGGGCCAGGCTTCTGCTGCCCCACCCCTCGTACGAGCGTTTTGTGACGGCGGGCAGGCGCTGCGCCGCGGAAGTGGTGGAACTGCCGCTGGATCCCCAAGACTTCTCCCTGCCGGTGGAGCAGCTCATCGAGACTGGCCGGCGGAAAAAGGTCGCGTTGGGACTGCTGAGCAGCCCCAACAACCCCTCGGGAAATCTGATCATCGACGCGACCTCGCTCTCGCGGCTGCTCGACGGCCTGCCGGAGTGCCTGTGGATCGTGGATGAGGCCTACGCCGACTATCCGGGCCTCAGCTTCGCCGCGCAGGTGCGCCAGCAGCCCAACCTGGTGGTGCTGCGCACCTTTTCCAAGGCCTATGGCCTGGCCGGCCTGCGGGTGGGGTACGTTGCGGCGCACGAGACCCTAGCCCAGCGGCTCTCCCAGTTCCAGATCCCCTGGGCAGTGAACTCGATGTCCCTGGCAGCGGCCCGGGCAGCGCTGGAAGACCAGGAATACCTCAGGGACGTGGTAGCCCGCATCCGCGCGGATTGCGCCCAGTTCCGTGCCGCGCTGGGCAAGGTGCCCCATTTCCAGACGGTCCATCACAGCGATGCCAATTTCTTCTTGGTCCGGCTCGGAACAATGGAAGCCGATGCCCTGAAGGTGCGCCTGCAAGAGCGCCAGATCCGGGTGCGCACCCGTCCGGACATGCCGCACCACGCCCGCATCACCTGTCTCACCCCGGCGGAGAACCAGCGGCTTCTGGATGCACTGAAAGAACTATAGGAGTGGAAGCTTCGGGCAGGGTGCGGCACTTGCGCGGCCTTGCGTCTTTTTGCACAGTTTTGGGCGTCGAGGCAAGGGCCGTGAATCGCACCGGCGCAGCTTCAGCACCCCTCTCAAGGAGCGGCGAATGGCCAGGCAGCGGAAGGATCAGGCTGATACCTCGTTGGAACGCCTGCGCCAGGCGGTCAGGGACCGGGGCCTGATCGCCGAACTCTCTGGTCCCGAACCCCGGGAACACTCCCTGCTGGTCAGCAACCGCCTCGCCCAGACCACCCTCAGGTATTTGCTGGATGTGGATGCGCAGACCGGTCAGGCCCTGGCCGCAGAGTTGCGCGCCCTGTCCACGCCGGAAGCGTACGAACTGCTGGTGCAGGACCGGTGTTACACCTTCTTCCACGTCGTGCAGTTTCTCTACGAATTCGCCAAGTGCCACTCGGCGCTGCCGGAGCGGCGCTACTTCTGCGCCGGCATGGGGCGAGGGGGCGGCGGCCTGGAAGTGGCCCCGGACCGGGAGGTGATCAGCCTGGTCGAGCTGATGACTTCGGCTCTGCCGGCCCAGGCCGACAGCCGCACCCTCAGCGCGCTGATGCAGGTGCTGGTCCCCCTCTTTCTGGATCGGATCTTCCCGGCCGGGCTCTTTGCCCTGGAGCTGGAAGAAGGCGAGGATTCCCTGCACATCGCCCTGCGCTACGCTGACCCGGCGCGGGTGCGGGCCGATCTGGAGCCCCATGGGTTGGGCGGTGATCTGGGGGTCTTCTTCTTCAATTCCGCCCTCCATATCCAGGGGGTGCTGCAACTGGGTTGGCAAACCCTGGTGGAGGATGGGGAGCAGCACGTCGAGATGGAGGGGCTGATCGAGGGGCGCGGCATGGAAGCCCAGAAACTTATCGAGGCACAGTGCCGCTGCGCCTGGGTCGCCCGCTGGCAGTCGCCGCTGCGGCTCAGGCAGTTGCCCGACGATGAGGCCGTGCTGGCCCAGACCCGGATCATCTGCGAAGCCCTGCAGCGCAAGGACGCGCAGTACTACCAGGAACGCATCAAGGGGTTGGAACTGCGCATCCAGGCCCTGGAGGAACGGGACCAGTACCACGGGCTGATCGGCAGCAGCCCGCCCATGCAGCTGTTGTACCGCCAGATCCAGCAGGTGGCCGGCACCGACCTGACCGTGCTGGTGCGGGGGGAATCGGGCACCGGCAAGGAACTGGTGGCCCGCGCCATCCACCACAGCAGCGCCCGCCGGGACCAGCCCTTTGTGGCAGTCAACTGCGCGGCGCTCTCGGAAACCCTGCTCGAAAGCGAACTCTTCGGCCACGAGAAAGGGGCCTTCACCGGGGCGGTCCAGGCCCGGCCGGGACGCTTTGAGATGGCGGACGGAGGCACCCTCTTTCTGGACGAGATCGGGGATATCCCCCTGTCCACTCAGGTGAAACTCTTGCGGGTGCTCGAAACCCAGCTTTTCGAGCGGGTGGGGGGGATGCGCTCCATCCACACGGACGTGCGCTTCATCGGGGCCACCAACCGCGATCTGGAAGCGCTGATCAGCGAGGGGAAGCTGCGAGAGGATTTCTACTTCCGCATCCAGGTGCTGCCCATCCACCTGCCCCCCCTGCGCCAGCACTGGGAGGACATCCCCCACCTGGGCCAGCACTTCCTCAGGCGGATCAGCCAGCGCTCGGGCCGACGCCTGGAAGGCTTTTCGCGCGGGGCACTGCAGCGCCTGCTGCGCCACGACTGGCCGGGCAATATACGCGAACTGCACCATGTCATCGAGCGGGCTGCGGTGCTCTACGCCGAGGGTCCGGTCCTGGGCGAATCCCAGATCGCCCAGGCCCTGGGGGCTCCCGCTCAAGTGCGGCCGACGGCCGGATCTGTCGCCCCGCTGCACCTCAATCGCCGGCAGGAGGAGGTGCTGCGCTGCATCGGGAGCGCTCCGGAGGGGATGGTGCTCGAGGAGGTGCTGGCAGCCCTGCCCGCAGCGAACCTGCGCGGGGGCTCTTCGGCGCGCACCCTGCAGAACGACCTGGGCAAGCTGGCCGGGGCCGGGTACCTGAGCTGGGTCAAACAGGGCAATGCCCGCCTCTACCGCGTCACTCCCGAGGGCAGGCAGCAGCTCCTCACCTGACCTGCACCCCTTCCTGGAACACCGCCTTCACCCGGCTGAAGGCGCTGATATCGCGGATGGGGTCCCCCTCAAAGGCCGTCAGATCGGCCACCTTGCCCGGCTCGATGGTGCCCAGATCCTTCCCCAGGCCGATGGCCTCGGCGGAGATGCGGGTGGCCGCCACCAGCGCCTCGCCCGGGGTGAGGCCGGTTTGGTGCAGCAGTTGGAGGTCGTAATCGAGATGGCCGAAGGCAATGGCCCCAGCCCCCGAATCGGTGCCGGGCACCAGACGGTCCCGCATACCTTTGTAATCCAGCAGCCGGCGCAAGAGGTCCAGGCGCAGTTCGGCCCGGGCTTCGAGGCGCTGCAGTTCCTGCTCCTCTGCTTCAGTCAACAAAGCACGGCGTTCCCGCAACTCCACCATTCGCCCGTACCGGGTCCAGGCCTGCAGGGTGGGGCTGATCCAGATCCCGGATTCGGCCATCATCCCGGCGATCTCAGGATCGAAGCACAATTCGCCGTCCGGGTTGAGGAATTCGGCATGTTCCATCAGGTCGATGCCGGCCTCCACGGCCCGGCGCATGGAGTCGGTGGCCCGGCAGTGGGCAGCGGTGAGGCGGTGGAAGTAGTGGGCTTCGTGGACCGCGGCCTCCAGTTCGGGCCTCGTGTAGGAAGCCAGGCCGGGCAGGGTGCCGGCGGTGCCGCCTCCGGAGGCCATGATCTTGATGTAGTCGGCCCCCTCGTGCACCAGGCGGCGCACGGAGCGGCGGATCTCCTCTTCGCCGTCGGCCACCTCGTTGCACATGTGGAAATGGCCGCCAGTGCAGGTGATGGGTCGGCCGCAGACCTGTAATCGGGGCCCGGGGATCAGGCCGCGCCGCACCCCTTCCTTGAGCGCAAAGCCCACCCGGTTGCGCGCCCCGTGCTCCCGCAGGGTGGTGATGCCGGCGTCGCGGTGGAGCTGGAGGTTGCGGGCGCCGATGAGGACCATCATCTCGTCGCTCTCGGCGAACATCTCGGCGTAGGGGCGGCCGTCTCCGCTCAGGCCCAGGTGGGTATGGCCGTCGATGAGGCCGGGGGTCAGGCAGGTCTTTCCCAGGTCGATGATGCGCGTCTCGGGAGGAAGGGTGAGCCGGGTGCCCACCGCGGCGATGCGGCCGTCCCGCACCAGTACCTCCTGGTCGGGACGGGCTTCCCCGCCCAGGCCGTCGGCCAGCAGGGAGGTGCGGATCAGGGTGCAGGGATTGCCAGTCATGACTTTTCCCAATGGTAGAGAGGTCATTTGCGCTCTGCGGGCGGGGCTGCCGCCGGTCTCTGATCCCAGGCCCCCAGGGAAAAGACACGGGCGTCCACCGGGTCGGTGAGCCAGCGGTAGCGGGGGCCGCGGGTCCAGTGCTCGCGGCCCTGGAAGAGGGGGCGCAACTGGGGGGGGATCTGCTCGGCGAAGGAGGGGCTCAACTGCCCGTCGTCCCAATAGGGGAAGAGGGTGGGGCCGTATCCGGTGATGAGGATGACCCGCTCGCGGTCGGAGCGCACCTGCCCGGTGGCGTGGATGAGGGTCTCGGCGAAGAGCAGGGTGGAGCCAGCCGGGGCCACTACCTGGTGGATGAGGGAGCGATCCTCGTACGCCACCTGCACCAGCTGCTCGGCGGGCAGATCCACCTTGTGGCTGCCGGCCACCACTACGGTGCCCCCGTCCTCGGGTCCCAGGTCGCTCAGGGTGGTCAGGGTTTTGACAAAGGCGCAATGGAAAAGCCCCTGCTGGGTGTGGCCGAAGAAGGGGATATCAGCGCCCCGGTGGAATCCGTACTTGGGCTGGGGGTCCAGGGCTTTGCCGGGATCGCGGCTGTTGATGTGGGCGTTCATCTCGGTGATGCGGGCCTCGCAGCCCATGATCTCCTCGGCCATGGACACCAGCCGGGGGTGGGTGGCATACGCGGTGATCTCCGGAGCGGCTTGGAGGATGTTGGCCATGAAGTGGTGGTGGCTTTTGTCGGTGAGAAAATAGGCGCCTCCGGACCGGGGACCCTCGGGACCGCGCTGGGGCAACTGCTGGATGGAGGCGCGCAGACGGTACAGCGCTTCCTTGAGCCGGCCCACCTCTTCGGCTGAAAGGGTGTGCTCGACGATGGTGTACCCGTACAACTCGAAGTGATAGCGCTGGGCCGGGGTGAGGGCGGGAAAGGGGCGGTCGAAGGTGGGGGCGCCGGGCGGATTGAGGGCCATGGGAACCATACCTCGGGGAGGGCGGTGTAAAAGCAGTCTGAGTATACGGCGGGCTGCACGGGCAGGCAAGCCGTTGACGTTGGGGCGGACACAAGGTAGATTCACGGAAAAAAGGAGCGACTATGGAACTGCCCGCCCCGCTGCGCAAATTGCTGGACCCCCTCTTCGCCGCTCTGCCCCTAGCCCAGGCCATGTCCCAACTGGTGGTCAAGGCCCCGGCTGCCCCTGCCCAGGTGGCCCTGGTGGAGGAACTGGTGCAGGGGGAGCTGCCGGCGCCCCTGAAGGCGGCCTTGTGGCTCTACGTGGACGAGTTGGACAAGAGCCACCGCCTGGCGCAGCAGATCGAGGATCAGACTGGTTCCTACTGGCACGGGATCATGCACCGGAGGGAAGGGGATTTCTCCAACAGCCACTACTGGTTCAACAAGGTGGGCCAGCACCCGGCCATGGCCCTCATCGTCGGGTACGATCCCCACGCCTTCATCGACGCGGTGAGCCGGGACGGGGGCGACCGCGTCGGGCTGGTGGAGTTGCAACGCCGGGAGTGGACGACCCTTTTCAGCTGGTGCGCGGCGCAATAGGGGGCCACTGGGAGGCGCCGAGGAGCGACCCACTTCGGCCTTTCCCCGGGCGCGTCCCGCCGCACCCCAACGTATGGGGTGCGGCGTAGTATTTGTTGCCCTTCCCCAAGACCCTTCCCCCGCAACGCCATGTAAATGGCGTTGCGCCCCTCGGACCTTCCCAGCCCAGCCCTTCCCCGGGAAAGCCCTTCGGGGTCATCTCTCCGGCGCTTCTACTAGTAGTCCGCCTTGCGAAAAGCTGGTGGGGGAGCCTAAATTTGTCCGTCTCCATTCGAGGTAATTATATATGAGCAATACCATCGGCGTGGGCCTCATCGGCCTGGGCACTGTGGGCGGCGGGGTGGTGCGGCTCTTGCAGGACGCCCCCTGTTCCATGCGGCGGCGCAAGGGGGCAGACCTGGCCCTGCGGGGGGTGGCGGTGCGCGACCTGGCCAAGGTCCGCGCTGTTCCGGTGGACTCCAGCCTGCTGACCCAGGACGCCATGGCCGTGGTGCGCGATCCCCAGGTGCAGATGGTGGTCGAATTGACCGGGGCTCCCCAGGCGTACGAGTGGATCAGCGCGGCGCTAGAGGCCGGCAAGGACGTGGTGACCGCCAACAAGGCCCTCTTGGCCGAACGGGGGGACGAACTCTTCCGGCTGGCCCTTGACAAGGGCGCGGATCTGATGTTCGAGGCCAGCGTGGCCGGGGGCATTCCCATTATCCGCGCCCTGCGCAACGGCCTGGTGGCTAACCGGGTCGAATCCCTGTACGGCATCCTCAATGGGACCACCAACTACATCCTCACCCAGATGACCCGGGGGGCCGGCGGATACGCCGAGACCCTGCGCCAGGCCCAGGAAAAGGGCTATGCCGAACCCGATCCCACCTTTGACGTGAGCGGCATGGACGCGGCCCAGAAGCTGGCCATCCTCTGCCGCATCGCCTTCCACACCACCGGTACGGCCAGGCAGATCTTCTGCGAGGGGATCGAGCGCATCGAGCCCCAGGACATCGAGTACGCTCGGGAGTTGGGGTACACCATCAAGCTGCTGGCCATCGCCAAAAGACGCGGCGAACAAGTGGAGGCGCGGGTCCATCCGGTCATGGTGCCCTCCGAGGCCCTGATCGCCAATATCCACGACGTGTTCAACGCCATCGAGGTGGTGGGCAGTTCAGTGGGCACCCAGGTGTTTTACGGCCGGGGCGCCGGGCAGATGCCCACAGCCAGCGCCGTGGTGGCCGACATGGTGGAGCTGGCCGAACGCCGCAACTCCGGGGCCGGACCGGCTATCGGCGACATGATCATCGGGGACGAAGCCACCTCCATCGCCGACATGCGCCAGGTGGAACTGCGGTACTACCTGCGGGCCCTGGCCTGTGACCGGCCCGGGGTGCTGGCGCAGATCGC
>JACPJE010000030.1 GCA_016187725.1 Candidatus Latescibacterota bacterium | reverse complement strand
AACCGCTCGACGAAGGCCTCCTTCGCCGCCCCGCTCAGGGCGGTGTCGGTGCCCACCATGTTGAGCATGACGAAGAGCCGGGGCACTTCCCAGTTCTGCACCGTGTGCAGATCGAAGAGGGCCAGGCAGAGCACCAGGTCGTAACGGCCCTGCCGCAGGTCAGCTTGGGCCTGTTCCCAGGTGACTTCCTCAGCGTTGGCCGGCAGGGGCCTGGAGCCGAAATTCCAGCGCTTGTGCGGATGTCTGCGGGGGGGGACTACGGAGAAGTGGTGGTGGGTATGGGCGAAGAGGCAGATATAAGCTTCGTGCCAGTTGAAAACCAGCACCCGGAGTCTGGAGGCGGAAGTCCGCATGCCGGTGCAGGGACTGAGCCGGGCGGCTCAGCCCTTGGGTTTCTTGCCGCCCAGGGCCTGGCGCAGTGCCTTGAGTTCAGTATCGCCCCCCTGGATGGCCATCTGGTTCTCCTGCACGATCCGCGCGTAGACCTCGCCCCGATGCACGGAGATATCGGCTGGCGCCTCGACCCCCAGGCGGATCTGGCGCCCCTGGATCTCGAGGATGGTGATGCGGACCTGGTTGCCGATGACGATGCTCTCCCCGGCTTTGCGCGTCAACACAAGCATGTCGATCTTCCCTGATTTAGGTCCCGATTCAGCCCTGCGTGCTGGCCTGGCCGGCCGCCAGGATGGAGTGTTTGGTGTGGTACCGATCATCCACCAGGATCATCTGCCTGGCCTGCTGGGTGCGGGTGTTGATGAAGATGGGCCCCTTGAGGTTGGCGGTGACCTGCTGGGGGACCGGGCTGAGGGTCACGATGCAATAGATGGCCAGTTCCTCCGCAGAGGTGATTTCGAGTCCCTCCAGGTCTTCCTTGCCGATCTGGGGGTTGTACTCGGCCCAGACGAGCAGGGGATTGATCAACACGAAACCCACGGCCGGATTGTCCATGGAGAGCAGCCTGAGGAAGGGACTCTCCTCTTCCAGGGCGATCATCCCGTACCGCCTGCACCGCTCGAAGCCGGGCAGGCCGTTGGGAAAGGTGACCACCTCGTCGCGGCTGAGGGTCATTTCGCCGAACTTGGCATGCTGAAAGGTCATTTTCTCTGCGTCGCTCATCGCCGCTTTCCCCGGCTGCTCAACTGCGCTTCAAAGGGGAGAATCAACCGATGAAATCCATCAGGGACTGGGGAATTACCGAGTTGCCAGAAGACAGGGCGGCCTGGAAGACGTCCTGTTCCTGGCGCAGGTTGACGATGGTGTCGGCCAGGTCGGTGTCTTCGTCCGCCGAGAGGACCGCGGTCATCTCCGCCGAAACCCGGTCCAGCACGTTGCGGGTGATCTCCATGCGGTTGATGCGGGCTCCCACCAGACCGCGGGCGCTGGAGATCTTTTCGCGGATGGCATTCAGGCTCTCCAGCGAGGCCTGCACCCGCCGCGTGTCGTCGGCGCGCAGCGCGTCGCGCAGCTCGGTGAGCACGGCAAAGGCATTGCCCTGGCCCTCGAAGAGGTCGCTGCCCGGAATGTTGATCTGCATGGTGATGCCATCCGAGACCTCGCGCTCGATGCCGCCGCCGGTGCTGCCGTGCGGCTGCAAATCGACGATGCTCCCGCTCGCGTCCCGTCTGGGCGCGTAGGGCGGGTCGCTGGTCTGGGTGCCGCCAAAGATGTAGCGCCCCCGGTAGCGGGCTTCGCTCAGATTCAGGGTGTGCTCCAGGAACTGGTCCACCTGTTCGGCGATGGCCCGGCGCTGCTGGGTGTTGTAGGTGTCGCTGGCCCCCTGGACCGCCAGGCCGCGGGCCTCGACGAAGAGCCCCTCCATCTCGTTGAGCGTGGCCTCGGAGAGCTGCAGCCAGCCCACCCCGTCGTCGATGTTCTTGCGGAACTGCTCGGCGTTGCGCAGCTCGGTGCGCAGCGCCAGCGAGCGCTCGACGGCCGCCGGATCGTCGGAAAGGGTATTGAGGCGCGTGCCCGAGGAGAGATTGTTCTGGTATTTGGTGATCCGCTCAAAGGAGCGGTCCAGGTTGGACACCAAGGTGTCCACCGCCATCTGCGTCGTCACCCTCATGGCGTCCCCCTCTCGGATTTTTCCCAAATATAAGCGGCGGTGATTTTTCTGTCCATCAGCAAGACCTCCCGCCCTACATGTTGATGGTGGTCTCCATCAGGTCGTCGATCATCGACACCGTGCGGGCCGCCGCCTGGTAGGCCCGCTGAAAGAGGACCAGCTGGGCCCCTTCGTCGTTGAGCGACACCCCCCGGATGCTCTGCCTGCGGTTCTCGATCTGGGTGCTGAAGAGCCGGTGGTTCTCGGCCATGGTCTGGGCTTCCTTGCTGCGGCTGCCCACCTCGCCCAGCAGGGTGAAGTAGAACCCCTCCACCGTGTCGGTGCCTCCGGCCATGAAACGCTTGTTGCGCAGCGCGCTGATCTGCAGGGCCACACCGTTGTCGCCGTTGTTGCCGTCCTGCGAGGCGGCGATGTTGTTCAGGTCCGAGCGGATGGCCTCGTCCAGGGTGATGTTGGCGGCGGTGAGGTGCTGGGGGTCGAAGAAATTCACCCCGGCGCCGCCGTTGAGCCCGGTGCCTGCCCGGTGCAGGACATTGATCTGCTCCACCAGACCGCCGGCCAGTTCGTCCAGCCGGTCGCTGAAATCGGGAATCAACCGGTCGCGCGCCTCCATCAGCCCGCTCAGCCTGCCCGCCCGCACCTGGGCCAGGGTGTCGTCGTCGGCAAAGACCACCTGGGCGCCGCTGCCGGTGCCGCTGTTCACCTGGCGGGTCCCCAGGTGCACCGCACTGGCCCCCGCCACCAGGTTGTGGCCGCTCAACAGCACCGAAACCTGGCCGTTATCCTGCTCGATCACCGCGATGTCCACCTTCTGCGACAATTCGTCGAGCAGCTGGTCGCGCTGGTCCTCCAGGTCGGCCAGCCCGCCTTTGCCGAAGCTGGCGCGCGGGATCTGGGCGTTGATGCTGGCCAGCCGGTCCACGATGCCGTTGATCACCGCCACCTCGCCCACCACCTCGTCATCCAGCTGGGCGCGCGACTCCTGGAGGCGCAGATGGGACTGGTGCAGGGTGTTGGTCATGAATTCGGCCTCCTGGCGCACCGCCGCCCGCGCCGCGCCGCTCTCGGGCACGTTGGCCAGGTCCTGCCAGGCGTTCCAGAAACGGCTCAACGAGCCGCTCAGCCCCGCCCCCGCGGGCTCGTTGAACACCGTGCCCGCCTCGCTGGAGCCGGCCCCGGCGGTTTCGTTGAAGATGCTCTCCAGCCCGCCCAGGGTCTGTTCCAGTTCCTCCCAGCGGCCCTTCATCTGGTTCTCAGCCCGGGCCTGGGCGTCGAGGAAGCGGCTGCGCAGCCTTTCGACGCGGGCCACCTCCACCCCGTTGCCGACCTGGCTAACCGCTCCGCCTTCCACGCTTTCCATCCCGGCCCGCCGGCGCGAATAGCCGGTGGTATTGGCATTGGCGACGTTGTTGCTGGTCAGGTTGAGGGCCGCCTGCTGGGCCTGCAGGGCGCGCCGCCCGATCTCCAGTCCCTGGTTTGCCGCCGAGGTGATCGCCATGGGACGCTCCCCTCAGGCCGTTCTGTTGACCAGGGTGCGCAGGCCATTGCCCCGCCTGGCCCGGCCGAACTGGCCGTACACCCCGCGGTTGCCCGGCTGGCCGCTGAGGATATCCAGGCAGCGCTCGGTGTAGCGCATGGACTGGCGGATCAGAAAGGCGTTGCTCTCGTTGGTGGCGCGGATGCGCAAGTTCAGCTCCATCATCGTCTCCCGCATCCTGGCCAGTTCCTCGCCCTGCCAGCCCTCCACCACCTCCACCAGGCGGGACAGGGTGCAGTTGTGGGGCTCCAGTTCGAGCCGCCGGGAGAGTTGCTGCACCACCAGCAGTCTTTCGGCCTCCAGCCGGCGGCCCTCCTCGGCGCCCTCCTGCTTGGCCGCGACGCAGGCCTCGATGGCCGGCAAGTCGTCCTCGCACAAGGCCCGCTGCTCCTGCTGCAGAACCTCCAGCAGCCGGTTGAACACCCGGATCTCGGCGTTGACGATCTCGATCAGTTTGATCACCAGTGGATCGCTCATAATTTTGTCTTTCCGGCCTCGGCCGCCCCCGGTGCGGGGAGCCGCGTCTCCGCCTTCGGCACCGGCGCGGCGGACGGGGCCTGGACCGCCCTTGCGCCTCCTTCTTCCTCCAGGCCCGCGGCCCGGCTCAACTGGCGGTAGAGCACCTCGCTCAGGCTGGCCGGACCGCCGCGACCAGCCAGCTTTTTGGCCCATTCCTCGTCCAGCATCCCCTCGAACACCTCCTCCCCCTCCCCCTTCTCCACCAACCCGCTTTTGGGTACGGTCTGGCGCATGGCCTGCACCACCTGGTACATGAAGACCGCCTCGAATTCCTCAGCCACCTGCTTGAGGGCCGCCCGCCGCTGCCCTGCGTCCTTGGCGTGCCCCTGTTCCCTGAGGCGGTCCAGCCCGTTGATCGACCTGGTCTCCATGCCCCCTCCTACTGGATGATCAGCTCGGCCCGCAGCGCGCCGGCCGTCTTGAGCGCCTGCAGGATGGCGATCAGCTCCCTGGGGGTCACCCCCAGGGCGTTGAGATTGCGCACCAGATCCCGCACCGTGGGCATGGGCCCCACGTCGAAGGAGTTGAGGATCGGGTGCAGATGGTCGGGCTCCTCCTCCACCTGTATCTGTTGCCCGCCCAGGGGGTCGGCCGCCTGGCCGGTATCCCCGGGGATCTTCAGTTTCAGGCTGCCGTGGGAAAGGGCCACCGCCGCCACCGAGACGTGGTCGCCCACGATCACCGTGCCGGTCTTCTCATTGACCACCACCCTGGCCGGCAGGTCGGGGATCACGGTCACCTTTTCCAGCTCGGCCAGGAAGCCGGCGAAATCCTGCGGGCTGCTGAACTGGGAGGGGACGGTCACCGAGATGGTGCTCGGGTCGGAGGCCACTGCCAGCCCGGCCTCGCCGAAGAACTCGTCGATGGCCCAGGCGGCCCGCGAGGCCGTGGTCCAGTCCGGATCGTTGAGCGTCAGGCTGATCTCCTGGCCCACCCGTTCGAGGCGCTGGGGTTCGTCGATCACCACCCCCCCGTTGGGCACGTTGCCCACCACCGAGTGGTTCTTGCGCACCGAGCCGGCCCCGGCCCCGCCCAGGTTGAAGCCGCCGATGGACACCGGCCCCTGGGCGCTGACGTAGGTCTTGCCCTCGGGCCCCGCCAGGGTGGTGCGCAGCAGGGTGCCTCCCTGCAGGGAGCTGGCGTCGCCCAGGGAGGCCACCTGCACGTCGAGGTGGTTGCCCTTGCGGGCAAAGGGCGAGAGATTGGCGGTGACGCTCACCGCGGCGACGTTGCGAATCCGGATCTGGCCGGGGTCCACCGCCAGGTTCATCCGCTGCATCATGTTGGTCAGCATGCGCGTGGTAAAGCTGGCCTGCCGCCCGTCGCCGGTGCCTTCCAGGCCGATGATCAGGCCCATGCCGGTCAGCTGCAGTTCCTCGCCCATCTGGATATGGGCCACATCCTTGAGGCGCACGGCGGTTTCGGCGCGGCTTTCCCCGGCCCCCAGGCCCGCCAGGCCCAGGGCCAGCATCCATCCAAACCAGCGCTGGCTTCCCATTCTTCAGAATATCCAATTGATCAGGCGCACGAAGATCCCCGGCCTGGCCCCCTGGGTCAGGGTACCCTTGCCGGTGTACTCCAACTGCAAATCGCCCACGCTGGAGGACAACACCGTGTTGTCTGCCGCCACTGAGGCGGGGTTGACGGTGCCGCTGAGGTAGATGGCCTCGGTCTCGCCGTTGATCTTCAGATTCCGGCTGCCTTCGATGATCAGATCGCCGTTGGGTTTCTTGCCCACCACCGTCACCGTGATACGCGCGCTCAATTGGGCGCTGCGCGAGGTGGAGGCCCGCCCCTGGTACTGGTTGGAGGCGCTGCTCTGCAGGGAGTGCAGGGGGATGAAGCTGAGGATATTGCCGCCCCCCGGCACGGTGCTGCTCACCTGCGCCTGGTTCGACTTGTCGGTGCTGGTGGCCGTCTGGTTAGTGGCCGAGGCGTTCTCGGCGATGATCACGGTCAGCACGTCGCCGATATTGGCGGCCTTGGGATCGGCAAAAAGCGAAAGGGGCTGGGCCCGGCCCGCCCGCGGACCGCAGACCAGCATCACCAGCACCGAACCCCAGGTCCACAATCTACTCATTTTGGCCCTCCCCGCCGCCCATGCGCACCATGCCGGCGGCCACAACCTCGCCCTGGAGCACCTTGCCCGATTCCTGGTTGCGCACCCTGATCCGCACCCCGGCTCCCCCGTCTTGCAGGGCCACCCCCTGGGTGGACAACTGCATCTTGCCGCTGTCCACCACCAGCTCCACGGCGTCGCCCTGTCTGACCAGGGGCACGCTCTGGCTGTGCTGGCGGGTGAGGATTTCCCCGGCGTTCATGGGCCGCCTGGCCTGCAGTCCCTTCACCTGATCCGCCTCGGTAAAGTACCCGTCCTTCAACAGAGTTACATCCCGTTCCTCTGGTTCCAGCAGGTCCGCTCCCAGCAGCTCGCCCCGCCGGACGGCGCGGGAGGTCACCAGCACCCGCCGGTAGATGCGGGTGTCCACGGTCACGGTCAGGGTTCTGCAAGTTTCGCCCTTCACCTTCAACTCCACCCGCACCAGGCCGGCCCCGCGCAGCGGACGGGCGGAGAGCGGCTTGACCGCGATCTCCACCGGACCTTTTTCCGCCAACACCACGTCCCCCTTCCAGCGGGCGTGGATCTCGCAGCGCTCCTGGGTGCCGTGCTGGCGCTGCAGGGCGGCGCGCACGTGGCGCTCCACCGCTTGGTGGATGGCGCTCTCGCTGACCACGTTCTGCGCCCACAGGGCGCTGCTGGCCAGACAGGCCAGAACCAGTGCTCTGATCATCGCCCCGGACTAGCGCTTGAGGTTGTTGGCATTGGCGAGCATTTCCTCGGAGGTCTGGATGGCCCTGGCATTGATCTCGTAGGCCCGCTGGGCCACGATCATATTGACCATCTCGTCCACCACCTCCACGTTGGACAACTCCAGGAAACCCTGCGAGAGCCTGCCAAAACCCTCGCTGTCCGGCGCCCCGGTCACCGGGGTGCCCGAAGCCTCGGTCTCCAGAAAGAGATTGCGGCCGGCGCTCTTGAGGCCGGCCGGGTTGATGAAGCGGGCCAGCTCCAATTGCCCCACCTGCTGAAAGGCCGGATCGCCGGGCACCTTGACCGAGACCTCGCCGTTGACCGAGACGTTGATCTCGGTGGCGTCCTGGGGAATGGTGATTTCCGGCTGCAGGGAGTACCCGTCCGAGGTGACCAGGGTGCCCTGCGACGACTTCTTCAGCGCCCCGTCGCGGGTATAGGCCGTGGAGCCGTCTGGCAGCACCACCTGCAGGAACCCATCTCCGTCGATGGAGACGTCCAGCGGATTGTGGGTGGAGATCACCGTCCCCTGGGAGAAGATGCGCTGGGTGGCTACCGGCCGGGTGCCGTACCCGATCTGCAGTTCGACCGGCACCTGGGAGCCTTCGGCCTGGGTGGCCCCGGCCAGGCGAATCTGCTGGTAGAGCAGGTCCTGGAACTCCAGCTTGCTCTTCTTGTACCCGGTGGTGTTCACATTGGCCAGGTTGTTGGCGATGTTGTCCACGTTCATCTGCTGGGCGATCATGCCCGTGGCCGCGGTGTACAGCGCTCTGCTCATCGTCTCTTATCCTTATGATTAACTGCGCACTACGCCTACGTCATTGACTGCCCGTTCCAGGGTGCCGTCCTGGATCTGGATGGCCCGCTGGTCGGCCTCATAGGAACGGTATACATCGATCATCTTCACCATCTCCACTACCGGCTCCACATTTGAATCCTCCAGATAACCCTGGATCACCTTGGTGTTCTGGGCCGGCACCTGCTGGGCGCCCGGCTGGGGGATGTAGAACCCCTGCTTGCCCTTGCTCAGCACTGGCTGGAAGGGGGTCTGGGCCTTGAGGTTGCGGTCGTACAGCTCCGGAAAATCGACCACCTGCAATCGCCCCACCAACTGGTCGGTGCCCCGGGTTTCATCCCGCACCTTGATCACCCCCCCATCGTCGATGAGGGGGGCCGAGAAGCTGGGGGGGATGATGATTTCCTCGCCCTGATTGTTCAGCACCGGGTTGCCCAGGGCATCGACCAGCCGGCCCTGGTTGTCCTTGGAGAAATTGCCGTTGCGGGTGTACTGCACCCCCTCGGGAGTGCGCACCGCAAAGAAACCCTGCCCATTGAGGGCCAGGCTGAACATGTTCCCGGTCTGGTGCAGTTTGCCCTGCTCGAAATCGGTCCAGGTTCCTTCGGCCCGGTTGAGGCGCCAGTCCGGGTAGTCCCCGGAGAGCCGTTTCTTGGCCTCCATCATCTCGCGCATGAAGATACTGTCCCGCTTGAAACCGGGCACCTCCATATTGGCCAGGTTGTTGGCGATGGCTTCGTGCCGGGTGGCCTTGGGGAGCATCCCCGAAGCGGAAATAAAGAGTCCTTCTATCATCGACATACCCCCGCAGACAGATTTACAGTCCCTCTAGGAGCAAGCACCATGCCATCTCCAGTCCTCTCATCTATCTCTTTTCTAAACAACGCACTGAGACCTTTATGTCCCGGGACTGATCCGGGGCAAAAGGAAAGAACTTCCATCCCTGCCACCCTTTCCTGCCTCCTTGCCCGCCGGGATGGGTGAGCTTAAATTCTGCCCATCCCCTCCCCTTTTTATAAGGATCGACCCCAATTATGAAACAGCTCGCCTCCTTGCTGGCCCTGGTCTGGCTCTGGACCGCCCCGGTCATCGGCGACCCCATTGCCCAATACACCATCCAGCGCGCCTCCACTCCTATCCGGGTGGACGGCCACCTGGACGAATTCGCCTGGGAAAAAGCCGAACAGATCGACGGTTTCGAGCGCATCCTCAACGATTACGACCAGATCACCCGCCCCACCCGCGCCAAGATGCTGTGGGACGACCAGAACATCTATTTCGCCTTTGTCTGCCAGGACCCGGACATGTGGACCCTCTACGACCAGGAGGATCAGGCCCTGTGGGACGAGGAGGTGGTGGAGGTCTTCATCGATCCGGACGGAGATGCCAGGGATTACCTGGAACTCGAGGTCAATCCGCGCAACGTCGTGGTGGATCTGCGCATCCTCACCCTCAAGCCGGATTGGGACTCCTCCATCCCCTGGGACATCGCCGGCCTGCAGAGCGCGGTGCAGACCTACGGCACCGTGGACGACTCGCTCAGCGCGGACCAGGGCTGGACCGCAGAGATCGCCATCCCCTACAGCGCCATGGCCGACAGCATCAAGGGCGGCGGCAAACCCAAGTTGGGCGACAGCTGGCGGCTCAACCTCTACCGCATCGAGCGCAAGGGCGGTCGGGCCCTGCGCTCCCAGATCCTCGACCTGCAGAAGAGCCTGGCCAAGGGCGCCAAATCCGCCCTGCTCGATTCGCTCAACGAGCACTACCACAACGAGACCGAATACACCGCCTGGAGCGAGACCTACAACCGCGGCTTCCACGACCCCTCCCGCTTCGGGATCGTGAAGTTCGGGGAGTAGCAAAGCAAGCGCGGCGGTGAGTGAGCCCCTGAGCGGTATCCATCGCGCCTCTGGCCACAGGATTGTGGCCCAGAGGTCGATGGCCTCGGAGCCGGCCAGGGATGGCCGGCGAGAATGAGCGAAGGGGCTGCTCGCCGACGCGCCTGGGGAAGCACCGAAGGGGCGTTTCCGGACCGACGCACCCACAGCATAACTATGAGAATACTTCTACTGCTCCTCGCCCTGCCCCTGACCGCAGGGGCCGAGGCGCCGGACAGCACCGACGCCGGCATGGTGCAGTTTGCCACCTTTGCCATCGACGTGTACGAGTACCCCAACCAGGCCGGCGCCCTGCCCACCACCAATATCACCCTGGAGGAAGCCCGGGCCCTGTGCCAGGCCCGCGGCAAGCGATTGTGCGCCGAGGGCGAATGGGAGCAGGCCTGCCGGGGCCAGCGGGACTTCGCCTACGGGTACGGCCCCCAATTCGAGCCCGAGCGCTGCAACACCCCCTACCCAGAGGGCGCTGCCTGGAAACGTCGGCAGGGCCCCGCAGCCAGCGGTTCCTTTGCAGACTGCGCCACCCCCGAAGGCGTGCACGACCTGGTCGGCAATGTCTGGGAATGGACCGCAGGCTGGTACGACGCCCCGCGGGGTTGGGCAGTGGTGCGGGGGGGCTCCTGGTTCCACAACGTCAACTACGCCCGCGCCGACGGCCGCTACGGCCCCTTCCTCGCTCCGGAGTACCACCTGGACCTGATCGGCTTCCGCTGCTGCCGCTGAGGCCGCCCGGACCGCTTGAAAAACCGTTCCCCTTTGAGAATATTGTATCTCCGGACCTCCCCGCTCTCCGGAGACCGCCCTATGCCTGCCCGGATCCCTGCACTCCTGACCCTCCTGCTCGCCCTGTTGACCGGGGCCTGGCGCCCTGCCCCGGCTCAGGAATTCACCGGCACCATCAAGGGCGTGGTGCTCGACCAGAACACCCTCCAGCCCCTTGCCGGGGCCAATGTGGCCCTGCTCGATACCCCGCTGGGCGCCATCGCCGGCTCCGAAGGCCAGTTCACCATCGCCGGGGCACCGGCGGGGGTGCACCGCCTCAAGGTCTCGATGATCGGGTACACCGAGCGCATCCGGCCCGACCTCATCGTCCAGGCCCGGCGCATCACCGCGGTCACCGTCCGCCTGGAGGAGAAAGCCCTGCAGCTGGAGGAGACCACGGTCACCGCCGACTACTTCTCCGCGGCCGAGGACGAGGCAGTCAGCGCCGTGAACTTCAACTACGAGGAGATCCGCCGCTCGCCCGGATCGGCCCAGGACCTCAGCCGGCTGCTCCAGGCCATGCCCAGCGTCAACCTCAACAACGACCAGCGCAACGACCTGATCGTGCGGGGGGGCAGCCCGGCGGAAAACTTGGTCTTGGTCGACGACATCGAGATCCCCAACATCAACCACTTCCCCACCCAGGGCGCCTCGGGCGGTCCCATCGGCCTGCTCAACGTGGAGATGATCAGCGAGGCGGACTTTTCGGCCGGCGGCTTCTCTGCCGCCTATGGGGACCGCCTCTCTTCGGTGATGTCGATTGAGCTGCGCGAGGGCAATCGCGACGAGTTCGACGGCCAGTTGGACCTGGGCATGGCCGGGGCCGGCTTGGTCCTCGAAGGTCCCCTGCGCCGGGGGCGCGGCGCCTGGATGATGGGCGCCCGCCGCAGCTACCTCGACCTCATCGTCGGGGCTATCGGCACCGGAGCGGTGCCAAAATACAGCGACCTGCAGGGCAAGCTGAGCTGGGACCTGGGGCCGGGCCACAAACTCTCGGTGCTGGGCCTGAGCGGCTTCGACCATATCGCCATCGAACCGGGGGACAGCGATGAGAACGACGACCAGGTGGTCACCGACTTCGACCAGTACGCCCTGGGCGCCACCTGGCAGTGGCTGTGGAGCGATAAGGGGTACTCTACCACTTCCCTGGCCCAGACCTTTGGCAGCTTCGGGGTCGATGTAAGCGAGGGCCAGCCCCCCCTTCCCCTGTACACCAACGACTCCCAGGAACGCGAAGTGGCCCTGCGCCACCAGGGCACCTGGCACTGGAGTCCGGGCCACACCCTGACCTGGGGCCTGGGCCTCAAAGGGCTCTTTTCCGACCTGGGGTTCTACGCCGCGGCGGACACCAACCGGCTCAATGTCTACACCCCCGAGTACCGTCTGCGCCAGGAGGTGCGCACCGCCAAGGCCAATGCCTTCCTCAGCTACGAGCGCCTGCTCTTCCAGCGCCTGCGCACCACCCTGGGGCTGCGCTACGACTATTTCGCCTACACCGAGCAGGGCGACCTGGCCCCCCGCTTGAGCCTCAGCTGGGACCTGGACCCCCGGACCAGCCTCAACGCCTCCTGCGGCCTCTACTACCAGGCCCTGCCCCTCTCGCTGCTGGCCCAGGACCAGGGCAACCGCCGTTTGAAGGACCTGCGCGCCATCCACTATGTGCTGGGTTTCAACCGCCGGCTCACCCCCAGCACCCGGCTGACCCTGGAGGCCTATCTCAAGGAGTACGGCGCGCTGCCCTACGACCCCGACGATCCCACGGCCTCAGCCATCGACGCCTTTGCCAATTTCGGCTCCCCGGTGCCGGGCGCGCTGCTGGGAGGGGGAAAAGCCCGTTCGCGGGGGGCGGAACTGCTGGTCCAGAAGAAACTGGCCCAATCCCTGTACGGGACCTTCGGCTATTCCTACTCGGTCAGCCGCTACACGGATCTGTCAGGCGTGGAGCGCAACCGCGACTTCGATAACCGCCACCTGTTCTCAGCCATCGTCGGGTACCGGCCCTCCCCGACCTGGGAGTTCAGTGGGCGCTGGAGCTTTGCCGGCGGCCGCCCCTACACCCCCTATGACCAGGACCTCTCCACCCTGGTGGGCAAGGGCATTGTCCAGAGGGAATTTCTCAACCGCAGCCGCTATCCTTCCTACCACCGGCTGGACCTGCAGCTGGACTACCGCCGACACTACCAGCACTTCAACCTGGTCACCTTCTTCAGCCTGCTCAACGCGTACAACCGCGCCAACATCTACACCTATTACTGGGACAAAAGCGAAAACACGCAGGGCCGCGTCGACCAGTGGCGCTTCCTCCCCGTGGGCGGTTTCGAATTGGAGTTCTAGCCCCGCAACGCCCCAACGTATGGGGCGCTGCGGGGGCGGAGCGGCGGGGTGAGGCGACACCATCTATTTGGTGTCGCGGGTCCGGGACTGCAGAAACATCGAAGTGAGCACCCCGCGGCCCTGGTCCGGCCTTTGCTCTCTATCCGCGGTTGAGGCGGCCAACCCCGCGCCGAACCCGGCAGTATGGCGCTGTTTTTCAAGCGCCTTGCCCGGTTTCCGCCCGGCGCGGATATTTACAGCTACAGGAACTACCACGCCCGGCGAACCTGAGAAATATCTTCCATGAGCGCCAAGACCCCGATCTTTCTACTGCTGGGGATGTGCTTGTCCTTCAGTGTGGTGCTGGCGGTCGTCCTCGCCATGAGGCCCCACTCCTCCCCGCCCAAACGCCGGGTGCTGGCCAGCACCCAGACGCGCCCCCTGGTTGCGCCCGAGCCACAGACCCGTCCTGCGACCGTGCATGCCCGTCCCGAGCCCAAGGCCGCTCCCCCTGCGGTGGAATTGAAGCCCGTGGACCTCACCCTCTCGGCCGAGGCCGCCCGGGAACTCGACCAGGTCAAGAAGGACTTGCGGCAGCAGATCGCCCTGCTCAAGAAGGACCGCGACCAGATGCTCAACAACCTGGCCAAGGAGCTGGTCTCCCTGCCCCCTGCCGAGGCTGCCGCCCAGCTCGAAACCCTGGACGACGAATCCGCCGCCCTGGTGCTGGTGCGCCTGAAACCGGAAAAACGCCAGTCCCTGCTCAAACACCTGGAACCGGGCCGCGCCAACCGGCTCAACCTGGCCCTCACTCCTCCATCCCGCTGAACGGAAATCCATGGCCATCCTCAAAGTCAGCCGCATGGGCCATCCCGTGCTCCGCCAGAAAACCAAACCCCTGGCCCCGGACCAGATCCCCGGCGTCCAGCAACTCATCGACGATATGGTCGAAACCATGGCCGATTACGAGGGCGTCGGCCTGGCAGCTCCCCAGGTCTTTCAGCCCCTGCGCCTGACTGTGTTGGGGTACCCCGACGCTGATCCAGAAAACCCGGAAGACCTCCCCCTCACCGTGCTCATCAACCCCGAATGGGTCTCGCTTTCCGAGGAAAAGGAGCTGGGGTACGAAGGCTGCCTGAGCATTCCCGATATCCGCGGCCAGGTGCCCCGCTCGACCCGGGTGGAGGTGCGGGCCCTGGACCGGGAGGGCAAGCCCTTCTCCCTGCGCGCCGAGGGATTTCTCGCCCGGGTGCTCCAGCACGAGATCGACCACCTCGACGGCATCCTCTTCCCCGACCGCATGGAAGACTTCAGCACCTTGACCTTTTTGGAAGAGTACTACCGCTACTGGCACAAGGGTGCGTCATGAGCAAAAAGCGCATTCCCCTGTAGATCCCTGCTGCTCTCCAGCGAGTAGAAAAGACTACACGAGCGCTTCCTGCACGCCACACTCACACCCCCTCCAAGCTCCTCTCTCCTCTGAATAACACCTGGCATGCCTTTTGCCATCTCCTACTTGGCACATCTCGCGCTCTCAGTTATATTCCCCATAGCCAGAGGAAGAAGGTCATGACCCAGCCCCCTACTCCCCCACCTACCCCGCCGCCCGAGCAACTCCCCTGGGGCATCTCCTATCTGCGCGAGGACATCCAGGATCTGCGCCAGGAGATGCGCCAGGATCTGCGCCTCCTCCACGGCCGTATCGACGCTTTGGCCACGACCTTGAACGCGCGCATCGACGAAACCAACAAGTCCCTGGGCGCGCGCATCGACGAAACCAGCAAATTCCTGGGCGCGCGCATCGACGACCGATACGAACTCCTGCTCAAGCGCATCGATGGGCGCTTCATGTGGACCATCGCCACCATGGTCGCCCTCTCTGGCCTCATTATGGCAGTGCTCAAGCCCTGAGATATTTGGCTACCGCAGCGACAACAGCTTGCGTGTCTGTACCCTTTCTCCGGCCCGCAGCCTATACAGATACACCCCGCTGGCCAGTTCGTGCCCCTGTTCGTCCCGCCCGTCCCAGCGCACCGTGTAGCTCCCTGCTTCTCGCACGCCCTCTGCCAACCTCACCACCCGCTGCCCGGCAAGATTGTACACCGCCAATTCTACATCCTCCCCGAAAAGATGATCGTCTGAAGGGGTGCAGAAAGGCCGAACTCTTCCAGGGGAACCTCCACTATCTGCCACTCCTTCCGGCTCAGGTCCACCAGCGCACTGTCCAACAGGCTCATGGCTTTGCCAGGTGTCAGCGCCACGGAGAAGTATGCTCCCCCACGCGGGGGGACTATTTCCCCTGGATAGAAGGCAAAGCGCAGGGCAGTGTAGCCCACCAGGCCCACGGGCGCCGGGGGCTTGAAGGTCACACTCCAGGGTGAATTGGCGGCTTCCCCCTCAAAAGCGCCGGCCAGGCTTCCCCGGTGGACCACGCCCGCCACACCAGCACCACCTCCAAGACCATATCCTCTCTGAGTACCACCTGGCACAGCCTTTGCCATTCCTGCTTGGCACACCGCGCAGCTTCAGCTATATTCTCCATAACCAAAGAGAACGCGCCATGACCGAAGCTTCTACCCCCCAGCCCGCGCGCCCTCAACCCCCGGAAGAACTGCACTGGGGCATTTCCTACCTGCGCGAGGACATCCAGGACCTGCGCCAGGAGATGCGCGGCCTCGATGCCAAGTTGGAGGCGCGGACTACTACCCTCTACAGCGAGATCAAGGGCCTCGATCTCCGCTTGAATGCCAAAATCGAGGACCTCGATCTCCGCTTGAATGCCAAAATCGAAGACCTCGGCACCCACCTGAACACCAGGATAGATGGCCTCGGCACCCACCTGAACACCAAAATAGACGGCCTCGATGCCCGTCTGAATACCCGGATCGACCAGGTCTATACCAAGCTGGATGCTGAGATCGACACCAAGTTCTACTGGACCCTGGGGACCATCCTGCTGACCTGGGCCTCCACCATCCTCACGGTGCTGTTCAAGTAATGCCGGCACCTGACCGGAGCGCTCAGGGGGCAAAGATTTGCACCCGCCCCTCGCCATCGGCCACGTAGATCCGCCCCTGCCCATCCACCACCATCGACACCGCGGTGGGCGGTGAGATCTGGAACTCCCCCTCATCCCGGCCAAAGCGCCCCCACTTGGTGAGGTAGCGCCGCGGCACCTTCTCGGGCCTGGCGTCGAAGACCTGCAGCCGGCCCTGCGCTTCCAGGACCATCAGGCGGGTGCGGGAGCGGTCAAAGGCCAGGACCAGCGGGCTCAGGGTCTGGCCCTCTTCTGACCCTACCCCGTCGGTGAAAAATACCGACCGGCCGCCGAATATCTGCCTGGCCCCCAGCCGCGTCCGGGTCCGCCCGATGGCGTGGTTCCCGTCCCGGTCGGGCGCCAGCAGGAAAAACATCTCCCCTTCGCCCAGGCCCGTGCCCTGACCCACGGCCATATGCCGCAGCGGCAGGGCCTGGTCAGTCTCCAGGCTGGCCTGCAGGCCGGTATCCGTCTCTATCAGGTTGCCGGTGCTATCAAAGCGGTGGACAAGCCCCTGGCTGTCCACCATCAGCACCTCTCCGTTGCCCTCGACATAGAGCCCCACAGGAAAGGCTCCCTCGGTCTCTGCGAGGGTGGCCCACTCCTGCTTCAGCGCCTCATTCACGCTGCCGACCATCACCTTTCCCTCGTCGGTCCGCACCGCTGCATAGAGCTTCCCCTGGCCGGCCGCCAGCTGCACCGGGGAGAGCCGGTCCGGGGTGATATTGCCAAAGAAGGACCGGTAGCCCGGCAGGTCGGGGAACCCGAGGCTGATCCCCTTCTGCATCAGCCGGGCCGTGGTCGTCGAGATCAAGGTCGCCGCGGTGTAGAGCCGGTCCTGCTCGTCCAGGGCCAGACTCACCGCCTGGATTTCGCTGTTGGCGACCTCGGGCAATTGTACCGTCTCGCTCAGGGCATAGAACAGCCCCCGCTGCTCGTTGCTGAACACCCCGGTATCCTCTCCCCAGGTGGTGCGCACAAACAGGCGATAGGCGTACTCGGTGTTGCCGTCCAGGGCGGAATCGGCATAGGTGGTGCGGTCCGCCTCGGGGATCTCCTCCACCGTGGTCTCCACCGTGCCCGCGGTGCGCCGGCGCACCTGATAGGCCGCAAAGCGCGGCCCCTGGTAGGCGGTCCAGGACAAGGCGGCAGTGGCGGTGGCGCTGCTGAACTCGGCCCGCTGCAGCTCCACGCGCGGCAACTCGTACCCCGCCTCCAGTTGCCCGCTCACCAATTCCTTGCCAGCGGCAGCGGTCCTGATCCAGTAGGTGTAGTCCTTCCCCGGCAGGGCAGTGGTGTCGGTCCAGACACTGTCCGCCACCGCGCTGATCGCCGCCAGGCTGCGGCTCTCCTCGCCAAAGCTGCGGCGCCACACCTGGTAGCCGGCGAAATCAGGCCCGCGATAGCGCTGCCAGCGCAGCGCTATGGTCCCCTGCCGGTCATTGCCCTGCGCCCCCAGCAGGTCGATCCCCCTCACGCTGAAGGCACTCACCAGCACCGCAATACTGGGAGCGGCAAAGTCCGCCTGGTTGACCGCCTCCACCCGGTAGAGATAATCCAGGTCCGGCGCGATGGTGCCATCGAGGAAATGGGTCTCCTCTGCTACCGGCAGCCTTGCCAGGGTATCCACCCGCGTGCGCTCGGCGATGTTGCGCAGCACCCGGTACTCTTTGAAGGGTTGTCGCCCTTCGTACCGGCTCCAGGTGAGGAAGACAATGCCGGCGGTGTCGTCCAGTGCCGCCTGCAATTCCACCGGAGGGGTCAGGGCCGGGTCAAAGGGGTTGGTGCGCGGGGCATCGTAGCAGGAGCTCAAGAGCAGCAGGCTGAAGCCAAAGCTGCACAGGCCGGGCAAAGGGCAGGAAGAGGGGGCCATGATCCATCTCTTCTGAAGAGATGAAGGTACAGGGCAATGGCGCTGGCAGGGATCCGGTTGTCGACCGGGATAAAATATGGATAGCCCCGCCGTCTTCCAAGTATCAGCCTGCCGGCCCCCGCCGTCCAGTTTTAGGGCCGGAGCACAGACCTGTGGCGCTTTGTCTTTACCTGTGGGGTTCCGTATTTTGAGGCAGGTGAGCGCCACCAAGAGTCTATCCGGCGCAGGAAGGAGCTGGCCAGCGGGATGTATCTGTATCGGTTGTGGGCCGGGGAAAGGGTAGAGACCCGGAAGCTTTTGTTGTTGCGCTGAGAGGGGAACTCAGCCCCTGACCATGACGATGACCACCCCGATCAGCGAGACGATGAGTCCTCCGATGGCTGCCATGGCCATGATCAGCGAGGAAAAGCGCGCGTCGAGGTGCCGGTTGGTCTCATCGATACGCGCACCCAAGAGCTTGGTGGTCTCGTCGATACGGCTGTTCAAGGAAGTGCCCAGCGTATCCATCCGGCCATGGAGGAGACGCATCTCCTCGCGCATCTCCTGGCGGACACCCTGAATTTCCTGGCGGACGCCCTGGATCTCCTGGCGCATCTCCTGGCGGACACCCTGGATCTCCTGGCGCACTTCCTGGGTGTTGTCGCGCAGATCCTGGCGCAGGTCCTGGATGTCCTCGCGCAGGTAGGAGATCCCCCAGGGGAGTTGCTCGGGCGGGGGAGTGGGCTGGGGAGTAGAGGCTTCGGTCATGGCAGGTACCCTCTGGTGTGGGGAATATAACTGCAATTGCGAGATGTGCCAAGGGAAACAGCAAGAGGTGTGCCAGGTGGTACTCAGAGGGGATATGGTCTTGGCGGCGGTGGGGGGGTGTCGTGAAAGAGCCGGTCGTGTAGTCTTTTCGACTCACCGGAGAGGAAGAGGAGATGTGCTGGAGAAGATTGAAAGGCGGAGTGTTCTGTTGCAGTTTGCTCCTGGCCGGAGCGGGAGAGGCGCAGACGCTCTTTGAGGACGTGACCGAAGAAGCCATGCAGCGGGTCTCAACGACGATGTTTTTTCATGGCTGCGCCTGTGGCGACTACGATCAGGATGGAAGGCCCGACCTGTTTGCAGACGAGCTCGAGGGGCAGAGTCGCATTCTGTTGCTCCACAATGAGGACAGCAAAGGGTTCACCGATCGAACCCGGGATATCCGGGCAACTATCTCCCGCAAATACAAAGGAGCGGGCACCCTCTTCGGCGATTATGACAACGACGGCGATCCAGACCTGTTTCTCCCTGTAGGCTGGGCTTTCTGGAGCACACGTGACCGCGATGCCCTCCTGCGCAATGAGTACGGCGTGTTCAGGGATGTATCCCTGGAAGCCGGGTTGGCCGATACCTTGCCCACCATGAGCGCCCTGTGGCTGGACTATGACCGCGACGGCTACCTGGATCTCTTCCGAGGCAGTGTCTGGAACACGGGAGAAGGAGTACCCCCTGAGGTGGCGCGGAAAGGATACAGCCGCCTGCATCGCAACAATGGCGATGGCACCTTTACCGAGGTGACAACAGAAGCGGGCGTGGGTGTCCAAGGCGTGGAAGGGTTTTCAGGGCTCGGGCCCATGCTGGCCGGAGACTTCAGCGGCGATGGCTGGCCCGATCTGTACCTGGGACTGTACCAGCTGCCCAATATTTTTTTCCTGAACACCGGCCACGGCAGCTTCCAAAACGCCACGACCGCCGAGATCGCCCATCCCGGTCATGCCGATGGGGTCGTTGCCGGAGACATCGATAACGACGGGGACCTGGACCTGTTTCTGGTAAACGCCGAATACCTTGGTCAGGATCGCCATGCGATGTATCTGAATATTGAGGGAGACTTTCTCGATGTCACCGACAATGTGGGGTTGGGTGGTCTTACAGGCTTAGGCTTGATAAGCCCGGCATTGCTAGACGTCGACAACGACGGGGATCTGGATATGTTTGCGGCCATCAATCCCGGCAATGACCGCGTTCTCTACCTGAACCAGGGGGAGGGCATTTTTGTGGACGCCACCTCCCAGGCAGGGTTAGAGAGGGCGAGGGAGATAGATGATCTAGGGTTCTTCGCATGCTGGTTGGACTATGATCTGGATGGTTTTCTCGATGTCGTCTTCAGCAATCGGACGTGGTATCGCAACCTGGGCAATGACCATCACTGGTTGCGGGTGGAACTGGTGGGCGCCAAGAGCAATCGCGACGGCATCGGTGCGCGGCTGATAGCTACTTCGGGGGATCTGCGGCAGGTGCGAGAAGTCTTCGGGGGGGATGGGTATAGCCAGGACGAGAGGGTGGCGCATTTTGGCCTGGGGCAGCGCACCCAGGTGGACCGGCTGGAGGTGCGCTGGCCCTCGGGGCAGGTGGATGTGCTGACCGATATCCCGACTGATCAGAAAATCCGCATCATCGAGGGCCGGGGTGCCTACTACCCGATGGTACCAACCCAATGGGTGGCAGTGCCAGACACCTTGATAGTCGACTCCCTGGCAAAGGTGGCTCTGACCGTGCAGTCTGCTCTTTTCGAGCCCACCGCTGAAATTACCGCTGTGTTTGCTGATCTGAGCGCCCTGGGTGGCCCTGAAGCCGTGCCCCTGCAAGCCGCCGGTGATGGCGCCTATAGACTGGAACCACGCTCTCTTGCCATAGAAGGACCTAATGGTTTCCGCACCCTGTCGATCATGATCGACCAGACCACCTCCCTGGGACCGTACTGGACCCGGCTGTCGCGGCAGGTGCCTGTGGTGCCGGCCGGAGACCTGGTGGTCTTTGACGAGGCCCTGGCCCAGGACTGGCAGATCGAGAGCAGCCGCAGGATAAAGAGACTGGAACTGAGCGAAACTGGTGTGGTCCACCGGGGAAGCCTGGCCGGCGCCTTTGAGGCGGAAGAGGGGCTCTGGACTGTGACCTTTAAGCCAGCGGTGCCCGTGAGTGTGGTGGGCTATACCGCCCTGCACTTCGCCCTTCATCTGGGGAGTATAGTCCCACCGAGCGGGGTAGGATATTTCTCTGTGGCGCTAAAACCTGCTGTCGCGTCAGATTTCTTGAAGAAAGGATGGGTGGAGATCGAGAAGAAGGAATGGCAAGCAGTGGAAGTCCCCCTGGGAGAACTCGGCATAGGGACGCCGATTGAGGCGGTTGTATTTACTGGGAACTTCGCCGGCACCTTCTACCTGGACGATATCCGCCTGGTAGCTGTGTCCCCTCCTCCACTCACTGTGGTCGAAGAAGAGCGCACCACTGCCCTGCCCCAGTCCTTTACTCTCTCCCAGAACTTCCCCAACCCCTTCAACAGCCAGACCGTGATCCGCTTTGAGTTGCCAGAGGGGGGAGAGGTTGAACTTGCAGTTTACAACCTGGCCGGCCAGCAGGTAGCCAAGCTGGTAGAAGGGACGCGGGAAGCGGGGAGCTACACCTTGCGCTGGGATGGGCGGGATGGGCGCGG
>JACPJE010000029.1 GCA_016187725.1 Candidatus Latescibacterota bacterium | reverse complement strand
GGGGAGGGGCCACCGACCACCGCCACCACCATGCCAAAGAAAGAACCTGGGCACCACACCTACATCCTAGCACCAACCCTACGGCGAAGCCTGCAATTTCGACCGCAGCGGTAGCCTATGCCTGCCCCCCTGACTCTGACCGCGGCTAAACAGCCTCCAGTATAGGTAACGAAACAGGGCCAAACTCGCTTATTTTAGGACTAGGCCATCAGCCAAGGCCCCGCAGTTGACCTGGACGAAGGGACCTCCCTTTCGCCCACTCAAGGTGTGGATTGCCCGGGCCACCAGCCCTTTGCCGGTGCCGGTCTCCCCCTGGACCAGGGCAGTCAACTCGGTGTGGGCCACCTCCTGGACCTGGGCGAGGAGCAACTGTAGATAGGGACTCTTGCCCACGAAATCCCCCTGGGATCCTCCCACCTGCAGCACCTCGCTCAGTGCCGCGATCCGGGGGTCCGGGATCACCGCCAGCCGCACCTCCGCTAGCTCAGAATACGCCAAATCCCGATCCACGGCCTGCACCTGAAAGCGATACGCCCCCAGGGGGAGGTCCTGGTATTCCACCCGTCGGGCGTGGGAATTCTGCCACGCGTCGTCATGCCCCACCAGCCGGTACCGATAGACCATCGCCTCCGGGCGGGTCTTGAAACTGATCCCGTGGAATTCGAAGGCGATGAGGCGCGCCCCGACCGGAACCTCCACGTCCGTCATGTGCTCATAGCGTCGGTCCGCCACCACCGCGTCGATGAATACCGGAGGGGAAGAAAGGGCTGGCGGACGATAGCGCGTCACCCCCCCGGAGGTGCCAAACCAGAGGTCCCCCTCCCGATCTTCAAAGATCGCTCCGGTCTCGTTGCTCGCCAGGCCATCCTGGACGGTCAGGGTCTGGAACACTTGGCCGTCGTAACAACTCACCCCACCGCTGCGGGTTCCAGCCCAGGTTCGCCCTTGTCGATCCTGGATCATCGACGACACTATATCGTCAGCCAGACCCTCTTGAGCGGTAAGGGTTTTGAAGTTCGCCCTTGTCGATCCTGGATCATCGAATGCACCACATTGTCCGCCAGGCCGTCCTGAGTGGTAAAGGTGGTAAATTCTCGCCCATCATACCGGATCACCCCTCTGCCCTCCGTGCCAAACCAGAGTACCCCTTCCTGATCCTGGGTTATGGCAGAGATCCACATGCTGTAAGAGATCCACATGCTTGAGATCAGCCCGTCTGCCAGAGGGGAACTGGCAAAGATCCGGCCATCGTACCGACTCGCCCCGAACCAGAACGCGCCTTCCCGGTCCTGGAAGATCGCATACACCCTGTCGTCGGCCAGGCCATCTTGCGTAGTAAAAGCGGTAAAGGTCTGCCCATCGTACCGGCAAACCCCCTTGCCCGCATTCTGGGTGGTAGAGCTGAACCAGAGCCTTCCCTCGCGATCCTGAAAGAGCAGGGACACCCGGTTGTCGGGCAGCCCATCCTCAGTGCTAAAGGTGGTAAAGGTGTGCCCATCGTACCGGGAAACTCCGCCCTCGGCCGTGCCGAACCAGAGCGCGCCTTCGCGGTCCTGGCAGACCGACAACACCTGATCATCAGGCAGGCCGTCCTGGGTAGTGAAGGTGATGAAGGTATGCGCCTCATAGCGGCTCAAGCCATTCCAGGTCCCAAACCACAAAGCGCCTTCCCGGTCTTCGAAGATCGCCTCCACCGAATTACTCCCCAAGCCGTCCTCAGTCGTGAGGGTGGTGAAGCGCTGCCCATCATACCGGCTCATCCCCCCATACTTGGTGCCGAACCAGAGTGCCCCCTCCCGGTCCTGGAGGATGGCCCACACCTCGTCGGCCCCCAGGCCGTCCTCAGTGGTGAAGGTTTCGAATCCCCCTTGGTCGTACCGGCTCACCCCGCCGGCCGTGCCGAACCAGAGGCTGCCTTCCCGATCCTGCACGATCGACCACACCCCATGCTCAGCCGCCAGGCCGTCGGCGGCGGTGAAGGGGGTGAAGCGATGTCCATCGTACCGGCAAGCCCCGCCAGCGCTTCCACCGGCAAGGGCCCCAACCCCGAACCAGAGGTTTCCCTCGCGGTCCTGAAAGATGGCGTGCACCTCATCGGCAGGCAGGCCGTCCTGGGTGGTAAACGAGGTAAAGGTGTGGCCATCCCACCGACTCAAGCCCTTCCAGGTCCCTATCCAGAGGTTTCCCTCGCGGTCCTGAAAGAGCCTCAGCACATAATCGTGTGCCAACCCCGCCGCGGTGGTGAAGTGCTCAAAGCGCTGGCCATCGTATCGGTAGATCCCCTTTCCATGAGTGCCGATCCACAGGACTCCGTCCTGGGCCAGTACGATCGCCTGCACCATCCGGGATGCCAGGCCATCTCTGGCGGTGAAGGTCTTGAATTGCTCACCGTCGTACCGGCTCAGGCCACCGCCATAACTGCCGATCCACAGCACCCCCTCCGGGTCTTGGAGAATGGAGCGGATGTACCCTCCTCGAAGCCCGTCTGTGGCGTCGAAGGTGCGCCAGAGACCCCTTCCCCGTCCAGCGACCCGCTGCTTTCCGGGACCGGCCACGGTCTGCTTGCCAGGACCTGCGGGCGTTGAGTAGAGATCGAGGCGCCCGGTCAGGAATTCGCGCTCAGCGGTAGGGCTGGCCAAGCGTTCCTGGATCTCCAGCCATTGGGGATCAAGGGCAAATGCCTGGCGCAACTCCCGCACTACCGCCTGATAACCCGCGTCTTCCTGGAGCGCCTTCCCTTTCTCGGCTACAGTGGCGGGTGATTCTACCGCAAAGAGCCGGCTGAAGACGCCTGCTGGGGTGGGCCGGCCTTGCTCGGAGGATTCCACCAGACTGTGTTTTTTCAGGATCGGCACCAGGCGGGTTTTATAGGTGGTCTCGAACTCGGAGCTGCGCGTCGGCGGCACCCAGAAGGAGAGCCGGGCCAGGGTGGGCGCCAGGCTTTGGTCAGGAGCATTCATGGGCATTTCCTTTCAGAGTGCGGTGCTCTTCCTGAGCCAGGGCGCGGTGACCGAAGAGTCAAAGCACAATTATACAAAGCGGGCTTGGGGCCGAACAGGGCCCTTAGAATACGGTTGCAGCCGGACGCAGCCCAAATGGGGTTCTGGATAGGCTCTTAAGTGGACGCGCCGCGTTTTGCATTCACCGCGCCAGGAGCATCAGCCGGGTTTGGACGCGGTCTCCGGCCTCCAGGCGATAGAGATACACCCCGCCAGCTACGTCCTGCCCTCCCTCATCCCGGCCATCCCAGACCACTTGCTGCGCCCCTGCCGGCTGCAGACCGTCCACCAAGGTGCGGACCACCTGTCCCAGCGCATTGTAAATCTTCAATTGCACCTGCCCTGCCTCAGGCAACTGGTAGCGGAGGGTGGTCTCTGGGTTAAAGGGATTGGGATAGTTGGGCAGGAGCAGGAAGGCCGCGGGAGAGGCCAGGTCTGCCAGGACCACCGTGGGCTCCCCTGCGCCGAGCATGGCCGGCCCCACCTGCGAGACGGCGACCTGCATGGCCATTCCCTGCCAGTGTATCTCAAGAGCCAGCCCCCCGCGCTCCAGACGGGTGAAGCGCATCCCGTCGAAGGGATCGGTCTCATCCCCCAAACATCTGGACCGTGGCCCAGATGCTTGATATTACAGGACTTGAAAATTATTCAGGATGGTCTGGGTGCAGCGGGAACAATCGCTCTAGCGCCGCCGGCTGCGCTGTCCTGGAGCAGCAAAGACAGCGGGCGCGTCCCAGGTGTGCAGGGTGCTCGCAGTGCGAGGAGTGTACCGGGTGTGCTGTGAGGAGTGTACCAGATGCGAGGAGTGTACCGCTAGATGGCGATGAAACTGCTAGGCAAACAAGTCATCGACCAGCATGGACCACCCTGGCAAGGCCGGCTCAGCTTCGGCCACCTCGCCCCGGCCGTACACGGCCGGGTACTCGGGATCGCTGGCGCGGTACACGCGCACGACCTGCTCCCTCAGCACATCGACGTCCCAGACGACCAGGGTTCCTGCGGCAAAGTAGTCGGCGCGTTTGTCTGCCAGGTCGCGCTCTGCCGCGGGGCCATAGTCGTTCTCGCTCCTGATCTCGACGGCGAAGACCGGCGCGCCTTCGAGGAACTGTCCGCC
>JACPJE010000028.1 GCA_016187725.1 Candidatus Latescibacterota bacterium | reverse complement strand
GAAGATCCCGCCCCGGGTGACACGGAAGATCCCCTCGGCATTGCCCTGGGGGTCGATGAAGCCGCCGGCGGTTTCGTAGTCGCCGTACCAGTCCTGCACCCACTCCCAGGCGTTGCCGTGCATGTCGTACAGGCCCCAGGGGTTGGGCAGCTTCAAACCCACTTCGTGGCACCAGGGCTCAAAGGGCCAGGTGTTGTTGTGGGACCAGGCGTATTCGGTGATCAGGCTGTCCTGGACGCCGAAGGACCAGGGGGTGATGGTGCCGGCCCGGCAGGTGTATTCCCATTCGGCCTCGGTGGGCAGCCGGTAGTGCTGGGTGCCTTTGGCTTCGTTGAGTGCGGTGATGAACTCCTGGCCGTCATCCCAGGACAGGTAGGTGGCAGGGGCCCTGGGTTTTTCGATGATGAAGCTCAGGCCGGCCCAGGGGCGGGTGCCCATGACGCTCTCCCACTGTTCCTGGGTGAGTTCGTATTTCCCCATGTACCCGCCCTGGGTGATGGTCACCTGGCGCTGCAGGTCCTCGTATTTTTGCGGATTGGCTTCTCCCGGAGGCGCGCCCATGGTGAAGGTGCCTGGCGGGATCCATATCATCTCCATAGTGGCGCCGCCGGGCAGTTCGACGGTGATCTCCTGCCGTTGCGCCTCTGCCGCCCCCAGTCCCAGGGTCAGGGCCAGCGCGGTGGCCCAGGTCGTCCTTTTCACAGCGATACCCTCCTCAAAAATAGCGCGCCATCGGGTTCCAGGAGGGAGGTCCGGGCCGCCGGCGGCCCGGGTCTAGTGCAAAAATCCAGGCGCCCTTGGCGCGGCACCTGGATTTGACAATAAATGATAAAAAGCTATTTCACAACCCCCTGGCTCAGGGTTGCTCCGCGGCCCCCCGCTGTATCCACTGCCGGATGGCCTCGATCTGGGATTTGGGGAGCAGGGCCCCGGTGTACGGCATGGTGCTGCCTTCGTCCGGCCCCGGCCCACTCAGCTTGTCGATGAGGAAGCTCTGCTCCGGGTGACCGGCGACCACCCGAAGCGCGCCCCTGACCCTGGCGGCCTCGTTTTCGGCCAGCATCCCGACCAATTGGCCGTAGGAGCGGCCGGCTTCCAGCACCAGCCCGCCCCGCTGCGCGGCGCTGCTGTGGCAGGAGGGGAGGGCGCAGCCGGGAGTGAGGATCTGCTGCTGGATGCTGGCCAGGGTCGGTTCGACCGCGGCGGGCGCGGTCGAACCCTTCCCCGAACCACAGCCTCCCAGGGCCAGGGCCAGCCCGAGAAGGGCCTTCCACCGAGACAATTCCGCGAATTCCCTTTGCTGGTCTGGGGTGCGCTTATTGCACGGCCTTGGACGCCACCTGGACCCCGCCGTCGAAATCGTAGATCGCTGCGCCCTCATCCGGGGCGGGGTAGTAGAAGAGGAAGAGGTTGGCGTGCTCGTCGGTCTCCACGTGCGGGCCGAACTTGACTTCCTTGTCCGTGTTGTTCACGTGGGTGGTGGTGTAGGACAAGACCTCGCCGGTCTTGACCTCCAGGGGCGGATTGTAAAACTGGACCGGCGGCTCATCCCAGGTCCTGTTGCTGTAGACTTCCGCTCCCACCTGTGAGCCAGTCCACCGGTTCACCACAAAGGATTTGCCCCAGCCGTGGAAGTGGCCGGTCATCCAGAGGATGTGCGCGTCGTTGGGGAAAGGCTTGGTCTCTTTGCGGAAGGTGGCTTCGGTGTGGGGGGGAAGGAGGACCTTCTTGTTGTTGGCAAACATCGCCCCCACGTAAGCCTTCACGTCAGCCTTGTCGGTGGTGTAGAAATTGATCACGGCCTTCCCGGTGCCAGTGGGCGTGCTCTGGGTGGCGGCGTTGACGTAATGGGTCTGGAAGTTCATCTGCTGGTGCGGCTTCAGGTGGATGGCCACCCCCGGAGGCAGGGTCCAGGTGAGGCTTTCGCGCTGCGAGGCGGCGACCATGTCCCAGCTCTCCCAGGCGATGGCGCTGAAGGAGTCCTCGACCCGGTCGGGCACGTCGAGGTCGTCGCTCTTGAAGATGTTCAGGTGATGGCTGCCGATGTTATAGGTCAACTCGACCTTGGTGACGTAGAGATCCTGATCCGTCGGCAGCTTCATATAGTAGTTCTTCTGCACTTCCTGGCCCGCCGGCACCTCGAAGGGGCCGATGACGACCTGGATGCCCTGGCCAGCGGGTGGCGCCGCCAGGGTGACGTTGCCGTCAGCGCCGGTGGACGGACCCACGGCGGTATCCTTGTCGTCGCCGCAGGCCCAGAGCAGGGCGCAGAGGGCGAGGACCGGCAAGCAGAGGGCGCGGCGAGAGCTGCGGAAGTGGTTCATGGGAATCCTCCTGTGGCTTAAAAGGTGCGGCCTAGTTGCGCGAACACTTCGCGGTAGATCTCGATGCTCCTACCCCAGATAGTGCGCCCGAATCCAGCCTGGACGCTCCAGGCCCGGGCCAGGTCAAAGGCCAGATTGCCCTGGAGGGACAGCAGGCTGGCGCGGTTGAAATTGAAGAAGTGGTTCCCCCGGTCCAGGGTCAGGCCGTCAAAGCGGTCGCGCGGGAAGGCGCGCGGGCTGTCTTTGCCCACGCTGGCCATGCCGTCGAGCGCCAGCTTGAGTCCCAGCCGGCGTGCCAGCGGGCCCGACCAGGGCCGCCCGCCCAGCTCGAAGCCATAGACCAGCTGATTGGCCGGCGCGCCTTCGCGCCACTTGAAGCCGGCCATCCCCGAGCCGTAGAACCTGCCGAAGGAGCGGCTCAGGTGTCCTTTCAGGGCCAGGTCGCGGCTGAGCTGGCCAGTGGGGTCCTTCCCGCGGTTGTCGTAGAGATAGGGCAGGCGTGCGGCAACCTCGATCGCCGCCGGCCAGGCGCCCGGGTGCACCTGGTACTTGAGCGCTACCCACAGATCGCTGAGCCCTTGGAAGGTGATGTCGGGCTCCTCGGCCGCATCGTCGAAACGCTCGCTGGCCCACAGGTAGGAGAGCGAGAAACCCGCCTCCAACCGCGAGCGGAGCCCAACCTGGCCGGAGAGGTAGGCGAAACTCAGGGTGTGGTTCAGATGGTGCAGCGCCACGTAGCGCTGCCCCTCGATGTCGCGCCGCTGGGCCCCGGGCTGATCCTTCCAGGAGGTCCCGCTCTGCAGATACCCCTCTCCAGGGGCCGACACCCAGCCCCCCCCCGCGCCGGCAGCTGAAGCGCTCAGGATCAGGCAAAATGTCAGTGCAGTGCGGCATCCCATCAGGGTCCTTTGCGTGCTTCTTGAGATGCGGCGGAGCGAACCCCCGGGGCAGTGTTTCGAGGCGTCAAGGAGGAGAGGCGCCTGTTTCGAGGGATCGCGCTCCGCCGCATCATTTTTGTAGATAACTCAGCACTCGGCTCTCAGGCGAGTGCTGGAGGGATTAGCAAAGGGTGCACCAATCGGATATCAGGCGGAATGCGAGAAGGTAAATCTATATAAAACAACATAAAATTCCCTATTCTGGGCGACGGGAACACCAAAAGGGCCAAGGGGCCATTATAGCTCACGATATCGGCGATATACGGTGATAAAAATTTGTTTTACAGAGGATTGGGGGCGATTGAGGCAAATGAGGAGGGTTTGGGCCATTTCAGCCCAAGTGCCAGCTTATTCCTCGGGGAGGTCCAGGCCGTATTCCCGGATCTTGCGGTAGAGGGTGCGGCGGCCGATGCCCAGGATCTGGGCGGCGCGGCTCTGGTGGTTGTCGGTCTGGCGCAGCACCCACAGGATGTGCCGGCGCTCCATTTCTTCCAGGCTGATCAGCTCTCCTCTGGGTTTGGCGGGAGGAGGAGCCTGGCCAGTCCTGCCCAGGGGGAAGTCCTCGGGCTGGAGCTGGGGTCCTTCCTGCAAGATTACGGCCCGTTCGATGGCGTTTTGCAATTCCCGCACGTTGCCCGGCCAGTCGTAGCGCATCAGCAGCCCCAGGGCTGCTGGGCTGGCTCCGCGCAGGGCCTTGCCCATCTCGAGATTGTACTTGCGGAGGAAGTGGTCCACCAGCAGGGGGATGTCCTCCCGGCGCTGGCGCAGGGGGGGGACCACCACGCTGATCACGTCGAGGCGGTAGTAGAGATCCTCGCGGAAGCGGCCCTGCTGCATCTCCTGGCGCAGGTCCTTGTGGGTGGCGGCGACCAGGCGCACGTCCACCTTGCGGGCGCGGCTCTCTCCCAGGCGCTGGATTTCGCGTTCCTGCAGGACGCGCAGCAGCTTCACCTGCATGGGCAGGGGCAGATCGCCGATCTCGTCGAGGAAGAGGGTGCCGCCCTCGGCGGCCTCGAAGACCCCCTCGCGGTCGGCGTGGGCGCTGGTGAAGGCACCCTTCACGTGGCCGAAGAGTTCGCTCTCCAGCAGGGCCTCGGGGATGGCCCCGCAGCTGATGGGCACCAGCGGCCCTTTGGCGCGCGGGCTGCGCTGGTGCAGGGCCCGGGCCACCAGGTCCTTGCCAGTGCCGGTCTCCCCAGAGATCAGCACGGTGCTGTTGGTGGGGGCGGCCTTCTCGATGGCGCGGAAGAGTTCCTGCATGCAGGCGCTCTTGCCGACGATCTGCTCGAAGCGGTGATAACTCTCCACCTCCTGGCGCAGCCGGCGGTTCTCATCGGAAAGGCGCTTCTGCTCCGCGGCCCGACGCACCACCAGGCGCACCTGGTCCAGCTTGAAGGGTTTGGACAGGTAGTCGTAGGCCCCTAGTTTCATGGCGGCCACCGCCGACTCCACGGTGGCGTGCCCGGTGATCACCACCACCAGGGTCTTGGGCGAGAGCTGCTTGAGCTGGTCCAGCACGATCATCCCGTCCGGGCCGGGCATCTTCAGATCCACCAGGGCCAGGTCGAAGTGGCTGGAGCGCGCCTGCTCCAGGGCGGCCCAGCCGTCGCCGGCGGTCTCCACCTGGTGGCCTTCCCCCTGCAGGGTCTCGGCCAGCCCCAGGCGCAGGTCCTCCTCGTCGTCCACCACCAGGATACGGGCTGATTCCCTCATGGTTCCTTCCTCTCGGCGCTAGGCAGAAAGACGGTGAAGACAGCGCCGCCCTCGGGGCAGTTGGCCGCGCTCATCCGCCCGCCGTGGGCCTTGACGATGCCGTAGCTGACGGCCAGTCCCAGGCCGGTGCCCTGGCCCACCTCCTTGGTGGTGAAAAAGGGCTCGAAGACCCGCTCCAGGTGCTCGGGCGGCACCCCGGGTCCCGAATCGGCCACTGCGGCGCAGACCTCGCTGGCCCGCGCCTCGATCTCCACCCGCAGCCGGCCTTTGCCTTCCATGGCCTGCACCGCGTTGAGGATCAGGTTGCCGAACACTTGTTGCAACTGCTCCTCGTCGCCCAACACCGGGGCCGGGCAGAGGGAATAATGTCTTACCACCTCCACCTGTTCCAGGCGCGGGGCAAAGGCCTCCAGGGTGTGGTCGAGGGTATGGCACAGGTCCAGGGGATCGCGGCGGTATTCGCGGGCCCGGGCAAAATCCAGCAGGCCGCGGGTCACCCGGCCGATGCGCTCGGCGTGGCGCTCGATGATCTTGAGTTTTTCCCGGTGGGCCGGGGCCAGGTCCCCCTGCTCCTGGAGTTGCTGGGCAAACATGGAGACCACCCCGGCTGGGTTGTTGATCTCGTGGGCCACCCCGGCGGCCAACTGACCCACTGCGGCCAGTTTTTCGCTCTCGATCAGTTGGTGGGTCATCTGGTTGAGCCTTTCAGTCTTGGCCGCGTCCCGCTCTTCGAGCTGCTGGTAGGTCTGCTGCAGGGCCTGGCCCATGCGGTTGAATTCCTCGGCCAATTCCTCGATCTCGTCGCGGGTGTGCACCTGCAGGCGGTGGGCAAAGGCGCCCCCGGCGATGCGGCGCGCCCCGTCCCGCAGCTGGGCCAGGGGCCCGGCGATGCGGCGGGCCAGGAGCAGACTGAGGGCTAGGGCGGCGGCCAGGACCAGGGCCACCACCCCGGCAAAAACCAGCAAGAAACGGTCCACCGAGGCAAAGACCGCCTCCCCGGGCGCCACGTCCACCAGCATCCACAGGGGGGGCGCCCCCTGCAGGCCGGCCGGCCAGACCGCAGCCCAGGACAGGGTCTGATCGTCCTGCTCCGCCACCACCGTCTGACCCGCCAGCAGTTGTTTGCGGATGCCGACCAGGTTCTGGCCGGCCAGGGGCATTGCCCCGATGGGGGAGAGGGGTCGGCCCTCGGCGTCCAGCAGCGAGGTCTGCTCTCCAGGGGAAAGGCTGGTCTGGCGCGCGGCCTCCACCAGCTTGCGGGCGAAGAGGTCGGCCACCAGCACCCCGCGCTTCTGGTCGCTTCTATCGGCCACCCGCAGGGCGTAGCGCACCACCGGCTCGCGGCATTCCCCGTCGGTGGGATCGGCCCCCGAGACGTGCAGCACGCCGGGGGGCAGCAGCGAGGCGCCCCAGAAATAATCCTGGATCCGGCGGTCTTCCAGTTGATCGGGGGGCACCAGCCACAGGCGCAGGCCGTCGTTCTCGGCGCGCACCACCTCGCGCCCGGACTCATCCAGGTAGCGCAGGCAGGTGTAGAGGGGCTTGTTCTGGGCAAAGGCCAAAAAGTGCCGGCCCACCTCCTCCTGCCAGCGCTCCGGGCCGGCGGCGCGGTGGTCCAGCAGGCTGAAGAGCACCGGCGAGCGCGAGAGAAAGGAAAGGTCGTCGCGGATGCCGTGCAGCACCTCGTCCACCTTGCGGACCTTGAGTTGCACCCGTTCCCGGGCCGCGGCCAGGGCCAGCTGGCGCAGGGCCTCGGTGTGGGTGTGGATGCTGTAGAGGCCCACCCCGGCCAGGGGCAGGGTGGCGGCGGCCAGCAGCGCGGCCAGGAAGCGGTTCTGGATGCGGCCTTTCATCTGGGCTCTATCTCAGCAATACTACTTCAGACATATTTGGAGATGAAGGCCAGGTACGCCTGCCGCCCTCCTGACTTGTTCCATTTTTTGGCCGAATTCAGCAGCACCTTCAGGCACTTGATGATTTCGTCCACGGTCTTTGGCGGCACTTCCATCTTTTCTCCGTCCTCACTTTCTAGCACTTCCCTTCCGAGCCGCCAGTCACACATTACCTTGATCCTGCCAAACACCCGATCAGCCCTCGGCGAGAGGGCGAAGTGTCGCGGCTTGCGCTGGATCTTCTCCGCCACGTAGTGGTCGATCAAGGCTTCGTAGGCACTCATCGCATCGTAGTCGAGCAGGCTCGTATCGTCCCGGTAGACTTCGGCGATGGCGGACTCGATATTCTGCATCACATCGAGGTATTGGTCGAGGAAGCTCTCGTCAACCATGTTGCCCTCCTGTTTCCATCAAAAACTCGCAGGTCTGCCTGGCCACGATCAGCTCCTCGTCGGTGCGCAGCACGTGCAGATGCACCCGGCTGGAGGGGGCGTGCAAGCTGCCTTCGCCGTGGACCAGCTCGTTTTTCTCCGCGTCCAGCTCCACTCCCAGGAATTCCAGGCTCCCCAGCACCTGGCGGCGCACCAGGGCCGAGTGCTCGCCGATGCCGCCGGTGAAGCTGACCACGTCCAGCCCGCCCAATTCCACCACGTAGGCCCCCAGGTAGTCGCGGATGGCGGTGGTGAAGACCTCGGTGGCCAGTTCGCAGCGCACGTCGCCCTTGGCGGCCTGCTCCTCGATGTCGCGCATGTCATTGTACCCGCATAGACCTAGCAGGCCCCCCTGGGAGGCGCACTGCTCCAGGATCTGGGCGAAACTCTGGCCCTCGTTGCGCATCACCAGGTCGAGGGCATAGGGGTCCAGGTCGCCGATGCGGTTGTTCTGGGGCAGGCCGCTCTGCGGGCTGAGGCCGTGGCTGGCCCCCAGCGACACGCCGTCCTTGATCGCGCACAGCGAGGAGGAGCCGCCCAGGTGGCAGTTGACGTGCAACAGCGGGCGCCGGGTCTCCAGCCGGCGGACGTGTTCGGCGGCGTAGCGGTGGCTGGCCCCGTGGAAGCCGTAGCGCCGCACCCCGTACTTCTCGTACCAGGCATAGGGCACGGCGTAGAGCTGCCGGCGCAGGGGCGCCCGGCCGTGGAAGGCGCTCTCGAAACAGCCCACCAGATGCACTTGGGGGGCCACCTTGGCGAATTGCCGGATGGCCGCCACGTACGCCGGGTTGTGGGCCGGGGCCAGGGGATAGTAATCCACCATCCGCCCTATCACCTCCTCGTCGAGGGCCACTACCCCGGAGATGTCGCGGGCGTGCACGGCCTTGAAGCCCACCGCTTCCAGTTCCGCCAGCGAGGAGAGCACCGAACCCACCAGGCGAGCCAGGGCCTCGTCGATGGCGGTGGCGTGGTCGGGCAGCTGGCAGGGCTGCTTCACCTGGGGAGCGTCTCCCAGCTGGTAGGTGTGCACCGAGCCCTGGCCGCCGATGCGATCCATGCCGCCCTTGGCCAGCACCTGGCCCTGGGGCATATCGAAGAGTTTGTACTTGAAGGAGGTGCTGCCCAGATTGGCGACCAGGATTTTCACCGGCTCGGCTCCGCGGATCGGGGAAGGTAGAGACAGATCGGATATGGCCAGAAAATACCTCGCCTGTGCGGGGACGGCAATACAGCTTTCCGGGGCGGTGGAGGTGGAGCGACAAAAAAAATCCTGTGGGCTCACCTTTAAAATTATATTGAAGGCATCCACCCACCCTCTTCGCGGAGGCCATTCCCCATGCAGTTCATCTGCCCTTCCCGCGCGGCGGCCTTCGGCCTGTGCCTGGTCCTCGCCGGCTGTGCCTCGCTGCCTCAGCTCGCTTCCCAGCTCCCGAGCGCCTCGCCGCCGGCTGCGGAGGCGGCGACTTCGCCCTTTGACTCGCTGGCCAGCCAGTACGAGCGCTCGGGCCAGTTCCAGGCCATGGTGCGCTACGAGAACCCCGCTGACCCCCAGTCCATCCAGGGCTTCGTCCACCTGGGGCAGATCCAGTCCCTGCGCGTCAACCAGGCCGGCGCCTCCGGGGCCGGCCTCGACACCGGCGAGCAGTTGCGCCAGTTGGACGGCCTGGTCCATGCCCTGGAGACCTTCACCCAGATCAAGGCGGACCTGGCCCCCAGTCTCACCTATGCCGATCCCCGCCTGCTGGACCTGCCTATTGTGGTGCCCCTGAGCCTGCCCAACGAGGCGGAGATGGAGCACTTGAGCCGCTACCTGCTCGCCGGGGGGTTCGTCCTCAACTTCGACACCCAATCCGAAGAGCGCCGGACCCCCTTTGAAGAGTACCGGGAGGGCTTGGAAAAGTACGGGCACCTGGTGTGGGGCCAGGAGGTGTGGACCGAGTACCTGACCGAAGAGCACCCGCTCTTCTCGGCTTACTTCCCGCTCAAAGGGGTGCCCCGCACCGGCCGGGCCCTGACCACGGAGGACACCTCGGCCCAGAAGGGCGGGACGCCGCGGCCGAATCTGGACCGTATGCTGGGGTTGGTGGTGCAGGGGCGCCTGGCCGGGGTGGAGTTCTACATGCCGCCCAGGAGAGCCGGGCGCACCGAGCAGTACGAGGACATTGCCCAGTCCCAGTTGGCGGTCAATATCGCGGTCTACGCCCTCACCCAGGAGGGGTCCCTGACCCGCCGCCGGGTGCCGGCGCTGTATTGAGAAGATAGCCGAGGGAGGAGGCAAGGTGCCTCGCGGTATCGCCGTAGGCCTGGCCTTGATTGCTGGCTTCTGGGCGACCCGGGCGCTGGCCGAAGGCTTGGTCTGCGCCGGCAGTCAGGGCCTGGGCGACCCGGGCGCTGGCCGAAGGCTTGGTCTGCGCCGGCAGTCAGGGCGAGGAGACAATCTCCCCGGCTGCCAAGCCGACCCTGGCCTCCCAAACTAGTACCACTGGCACCCGACATGCCCTGGTGCTCTTCGCCCGTTTCAAGGGGGAGAGCACTACCGTTCCTTCCTGGGCCGGCGACCTCTTCAACCCCGAGCTACCCGGCAGCTTCTCTCATTTTTACGATACCATGTCCTTTGGCAAACTCAAGATTCGCGGCGAGGTGGCGCTCCGCGTGTACGAGTCGGCGCAGCCGGCCTCAGCCTATCTGTCTGGTAATTCCACGGAGCAGGGCCAGTTCGGGGAATTCAGCCTGGAGATCCTGCGCCAGGCAGACGAGAACCTCGACTTTGCCCAGTTCGACAACGACGGCCCGGATGGGGTACCCAACTCCGGGGACGACGATGGGGTGGTGGATGCGGTGTTTCTGGTCCTGGCCTCAACGCCGAGGCACTTTCTGCTGGGAGAGGCCACTGGCATCGGCACCTTGGGGTTTGAGGAGAAGTTTATCAGCGGCGATGCAGGGAGAAGGGGGGAATCCATGCGGATACTCCCTGGCCGCGGCACCCTGCAGCAGGGCCGCAGCTTCGCGGAGGCAGTCGGGTCCATGTGCCACGAGTACGGACACGTGCTGGGGCTGCCGGACCTCTACGACACCGAGTTCCTGAAGAAGCAGGGGGCGCCTCCAGAGGAAGACGCAGCCGGGGTGGGGGCCTGGTGCCTGATGGGGTGGGGTGCACTGGGTTGGAATGGGGATGATGGTCCCAATAGCTTCTGCGCCTGGAGCCGGCTGCAACTGGGCTGGACCGAGGTGGCGGAGGTGACCCGGGAAGACCAGGAGATCCGCCTGGAGGAGGTGGGAAGCAGCGGGCGAATCCTCGAGGTGCCGCTGAGTGGATTGGAGTACTTCCTGGTGGAAAACCGGCGGCGGAGCAGCTATTACGACCGCCAGATCCCAGGAGAGGGTTTGCTGGTCTGGCACGTGCGGCAGATCCCGCCGCAGGTGACAGCGCCGGAGAAGACCGTGGTGGACCTGGAGTGCGCGGATGGGAGATGGCGAGATGCGGGGTATCCGCTGGGGAAGGAGTCGGACCCTCAGGGAGGAGGGGACAACCTGGATTTCTGGGCCCACGACGCGGCTTACGCCCAGGCCCACGGCGGCAACCTGGGAGATGCCACCGACCTGTTTGATGGGGTGAAATATCGGGCGTTCACGCCCCAGACCAACCCTTCCTCCCACAGCGAGGATGGGCAGTTGAGCGTGCGGCTGGAGGGGATCCGCTTTGAGGGGGAAGAGGCCATTGTCCAGGTCCAGGCCAATCCCCTGCTGGTGCAGCTCGAGGGGATCTCCATAGCGGATGCAGACCAGGACAGCATTGCCGTGTCCGGGGAAGAGGTCCGGCTCTTTCCCACCCTGGTCAATCGGGGCGGGCTCAGTGCCCGCCAGGTGGGGATGCGGCTCCATACCGACGATCCGCAGCTGGAGATCCTGCAAGCGGAGATCAGCTTTGGCGATCTGAGGATAGGGGCCAGGACCCGGGGGGCCAGACAGGGCGGGCTGGTCGTCCGCTTCAGGGATGGGTTTGTGGGCACCCGCGCCGGCCGGCTGGTGGCACAGATCATTGCCAATGGAATCGCCGTGGGACAGGAGGAGGTCCAGGTCTGGGGGGTGTCTCCCCGGCAGGAGGTGCGCCAGGTGGTGGTCCTGGACAGCCTGGGGAATGGGGACGGCAAGGCCCAGGTAGGGGAGTTCATCCGCCTGGGGCTGAGGATAGAGGTAGAAAAGCCAGAGTTGCTCCGGGCTTTCAGGTTCAGCCTGCAGGCCCTGGGGGAAGGGGTGCTCCGGGTCAGCGGGTCCCAGCTAGTCTGGGGCGCGGAGGGGGGGCAGGTCCGGTCAATGGTCTCGCCCGAGTTCCTGCTGAGGGCCGGCCTGGAGGGCCGGCTGGGGTTCGAGCTGGAGGCGAGGAGCAGCTTTGGCGTCTGGAAGGACACCCTCTTGGTCGAGATGTATCCCGGGCCGGACCAGACCCCACCCCGGGTGCTGGGACTGCAGTCCCGCTCAGCAGGGGAGGAACTCCTCCTGGCGCTGCCAGAGACTGGCCTGCTCGACGGGAGCGAGATCCGCGCAGCCCGGGCCGTGGTCTACAGCCTGGAGGACACCTCTGAGCTGGCCACCGTATCCCTGGAATGGCGGGCGGGGCGGTACGAGGGGAGATGGCCCGCCCCTCCTCCGGGCACCTACCTGGTGCGGGCCGTGGTGGAGGATGTGGCCGGCAATGAGGGGAGGAGCCCCGTGCAGGAGGTTTCGGTGCTGGCGCTCCCAGAGGGGAGGGCTGCCCCCGGGTCCTGGGAAGACCTGAAGCTGCCCGGGGCAGGACACCGGCCTGCCATAGAGACCCTGGTCCTGGCGCCCGGAAATCCCGAGGTGATGTATGGGGCCACCCAGGAGGGGATCTGGCGCAGCGAGGACGGGGGGAATACCTGGGACCGGACCAGCGCCATGAGGGGCGAGGGGATCATGGTCGATCCCCTGGACCCGTACTGCGCGTATATCAGCAGCCCTGCTCCCCGCAGGAGCCGGGATGGGGGGAGAACCTGGGAATTGCTGGACCCCGGGGTGGAGTTGCTGGCCGTGGACCCGGCTGGCCGGCTCTACGGCAGCCGCGCGGGGCAGGTGGTGATCTCCGCGGATGGCGGCCGGTCGTGGGACGAAACACCGGCCAGCGGGGACCTCGTCCTGGTGCATCCCGCCGCCCCCCAGGTCCTCTATGCGGCCTGGCTGAACCGCTGGGATGAGGCACTTCAGCAAATCGCGCCGATCCTCTTCCGCAGCGCGGACGCTGGCCAGACCTGGGAGCGCCAAAACCTGGAACACCTCTTCGGGGAAATGATCCTCGACCCCTGGGACCCCCAGGGCCTGTACGCCACGAGCCGGGACACCCTCTGGCACAGCGCGGACCAGGGGACCCAGTGGGAGCAGGTGGCGGTGCTGGGGATGGCGAACGCCTCCAACCCGGTGCGGCTGGCGGCCCATCCCCGCGCCCCAGGGTTGCTCCTGGCCTGGTCGTCATATAACAGAGAGTTCTGGAGGTCGCGCGATGGGGGAAAGAGCTGGGAGTGGGATATTCTGGCTTATTATGTGAATACCCTGGTCCTGCACCCCCTGGACCCGGACCGGTTTTTTCTGAGCGTGTACAATTACCGCGGCCCGGCGCCGCTGCTGCAGACCCGGGACGGGGGGGAGCGCTGGGAGGAGCTGGAGTTGCCCGGGGTGAGCCCCGGGGCAGGCACGGTGGTGTTCGATGCCAGGGGACGCCTCTGCGCCGGGGCAACACGCCGGGGAACAGAGGGCTCCCTGCTCCCGGTTTTTTACACCAGCGAGAATGGGGAGTGGGAATGGCAGGGAACCCAGCAGCAAGGGACGGGTGTTTATACCTACGGGCTGCCGCTAGTAGAGGCCCTCTTCCTGGACCCCTTCGACCCCCAGCTCGCCCTGGCCTATGTAGGGTCCTCTCTCTTCCGCAGCGCGGACGGGGGGAAAACCTGGGAGTGGGTGCCGTGGGTATGGACTTTCTCCGATGCTACCTACCCCGTGATCCTGGCCCATCCCCGGCAAAGGGGGGTCTATTACCTCAACCGAGGGAGCATCTTCCGCAGCGCGGACGCTGGCCAGACCTGGGAGAGGCGCACCGGTTTGCTGAAGCTGATCTCATTGAACCCGAGATTGTACCAGGCGGTTCCGTTCCATGGCCTGGTGCTGGACCCCCTGGCGCCGGAGACCCTGTACGCGGCTGTCCAGGACAGTGTGTGGCGCAGCGCGGACGAGGGGTTGAATTGGGCGTACGCCGGCCGGACAGGGGAAGGGGGGCAGATCCAGGCCATGGGGATCCATCCCCTGGCCCCGCAGCGGCTCTATGCCGCGGCCACCAGTGGCCTGTACGTCTCTGGGGACAGGGGGAATGGCTGGACCTTGCTGGCGAATCCCGAACACCGGGGATATCCCAGGATGCGGCTGCGCTTTGACCCGGGCGACCCAGAGCGGCTCCTGTGGGTCACCGGGCCGCAACTCCTGGAGAGCCGCGACCGCGGCAAGAGCTGGAAATCGCTGGGGGACGAGCTGGCCGGGGTGCCGTGGTTCAATGACGTGGCCGTGGACCCGCTGGTGCCCCGCCTGCTCTACGCGGCCACGCCCTGGGGGGTGTACCGCTTGGATACCGGCAGAGAGATCACGGCCGTGGAAGAGGCAGGCACTGTCCCTCAACGCTTCTCCCTAGAACCCAACTACCCCAATCCCTTCAACCCCACTACCACCATCCGCTTCAGTCTGCCCCAACGGGGTGAGGTGGAGTTGGCCATCTACAACCTGCTGGGTCAGAAAGCGACCACGCTGGTGAAAGGGATGCAGGAAAGTGGAATGCGCCAGGTGGTGTGGGATGGCCGCGATGAGCAGGGACGGGAGCTAGCCAGCGGGGTGTATCTCTATCGCCTGCAGGCTGGTGCGGAGGTGGAGACCAGGAAGCTGCTTCTGCTCAGGTAGGTCTCCAGTGGCCGGCAGTGGGCTGCGAACCAGGAGCCCTGATGCCTAGACCGCCGCTGATCCGGAGACCAAGTCAGAATGGGCGCGCTTCTGGCGAAGGGGGAGGAGTGCGTCCCCGCTCAGGGTGACCAGGGCGTAGGTGTACCCGTCCTCCGCCACGAATTCCACTTCAAAGGCATTCCCTGGGTGGCACTCCACCACCGTGCCGATTTCACCCCGCTCCAAGCGGTGCTCGGGGACCGGAGTGGTCAAGGCGACCACATCGAGCAACTGGACCGCATTGTTCATGCGCCTACCTCCCGGAGAGGATAACAAGTCACGAGCCGAGGGAAGTCTTCTTCAGGCCGGATATTCCAGATACTGCGCAGCGGGGCCTGACGGTCGAGCCAGTTCAACAAGAAGTCAAGGCAGTAGCGCTGGCCAAATTGATCGCGTTTCCCGAGGACAGCCTCGTGGGTGCGCACTACCTGGAGAAGGATGTCTCGCAGTGCTTCGGCATCCTCCATCTTCATCTCCAACAGCGCGGCAAAGAGTCGCGCTTTGTGCCGGCCTGCCCGATGAGCTGGATTCAGGGAGTAGTCGCGCAGTTTGCGGATATCGACTAGCGCTCGCACAGCATTGGGAATGATCACGGTTCATATATACCCGAAAGAGCTGACCCTTGTCAATCAAGACGAAAGACTCTTCCCTGACCTGTCGCTGGGCGCTGGTCCAGTACTGAACGTGCGCATCTCCCCCACCTGCAACCTCCATTCGCCCCTCTCGTGCTCCTCCAGTTGCCAGCGGGTGCGGGCCAGCCGCGCCAGGAAGGGCAGGTCGTGGCTGACCAGCAGCAGCCCGCAGGGGCAGCCGGCCAGGGCGTCCTCCAGGCACTGGATCGAGGGCAGGTCCAGGTGGTTGGTGGGCTCATCCATGACGATCAGGTGCGGGGTCTGCACGATGCCCAGGGCCAGGAGGAGCTTGCGCGCCTCCCCTGGGCTGGGGGCCGCGGTGTCCAGCAGGCGCTGGGGTCTTGACCCCAGGCAGCTGACCACGCTCATCAATTTGCCCAGTTGGTCGCGGGGCAGGGCGCGCACCCGGTCCAGCACCTGCCTGGCCGCGCTGAGGGGCAGTTCCTGGGGCAGGTAGACCACCTGGGCCTCGGGCAGGGAGAGGGACTGGACGATGCGGCGCACCAGGGTGCTCTTGCCGCCCCCGTTGGGGCCGGTGAGGGCGACGCGCTGGTCCGGGGCCATGGCCAGGTCTGGGAAGCAGAGGCAGCGGCCTTCGCCCAGGGGCAGGACCCCGGCCGGCAGGGTGAAGAGGGCCCGCCGGTGGGAGCGGGCTCCGGGCATCCAGATGCCCAGGTCGTAGGTCTTCTTCACCTGGGCGCTCTCCAGCCGCTCCCTGGCCTGCTCCAGCCGCCCGTCCAGCTGGCGCAGCAGCTTGCCGGCTGAACCGTCCTTGCCGCTGATGCGCGCGCGGTTGCGCTTGAAACGGGCGTCGTGGTCCTTGGGGTCCAGGCCGCGCTTGGAGCGCCGGGCCTGGGAACGGGCCGCCTCTTCCCGCCGCCGGCGGCTTTCCTGCTCCAGGCGCTGGCGCTCCTCCCTGGCCAATTCGCGCTGGCGGTGGGCTCGTGCCTCTTCCAGGCGGGCCTGTGCCATGCCCTCGGTGAAGGTGCCCGGCCGCAGGTGCGCTGCCGGCGGATCGATGAACACGCACTGCCGGCACAGTTCGTCGAGTAGCTGGCGGTCGTGGCTGACCAGCAGTCCCACCCCCTGAAAGGTGCGCAGCGCCCCGCTCAGCAGCGCTTTGGCCTGCAGGTCCAGGTGGTTAGTGGGCTCGTCCACGGCCAGCACCTGGGGCCCTCGCCACAGGGCCACCCCCAGTTGGGCCCGCTTGCGCTCCCCGTGGCTGAGACTGTCCCAGCGCTCCAGCCAGTCCTCCCCCACCCCCAGCCGGCCCCGCAACTGGCAAGCTTCGGCCTCGGCCAGGAACTGGGCCAGCAGGGGGGGCGGCTCATCGGTGCGCTGGGCGCAGTACAGGGCGGAGGGCGGCGCCTGCACCCGGCCCTGGCGGGGGATCAGTTCGCCGATGGCCAGGCGCAAGAGGGTGGTCTTGCCCGCCCCGTTGGCCCCCACGATGCCGGTCCAGCCGGCAGGCAGGTGGAGGTCGAGTTTTTCGAAGAGGGGGGCCGGCGAGGTGTCGTAGGCGAATTCCACGGCGCGAAAGAGGATCTCGTGGTGGCTCATCAGGGCGCTCCAAAAGCAAAAGAGCCATCCGGTGATCCGGATGGCTCTCCTCATGAGAGGGGATGAGATGGGGGTGGTGGCGGCCGGCATGCACCTGGGAGCGGCCGGGCACAGCCAGACAGGGACCGCCGCCAACTGTCAGGCGGCAGGGCTGCGGGAGGCTGTGCAGGACCGCGTTATCTGGGGTGATGCCTGCGGATCATCTCATCCCTCCGGGAAAGAGTGCTACTGGAGAAGTACACTAGCGGCTGAATAATGTCAAGGTTTTCCCTTTGCGGATGAGCGGGCCAGCCGGCGCCTGAGGCGGGCGATGAGTTTTTCCACGGCCTCCAGGCCCCGGCCGCGGGCCCCGGCCTCCAGGTAGAGGATGCGGGCCTGTTCGAGGGGCTCCAGCGCTTCCTGAAAGCGGTGCTGGCGGGCGAAGAGGCTGCCGAGGTTGGTCAGGGTGGTGGCCCGGCCCAGGGCGTCCCCGGTCTCCTGGTGGATCTTCAGAGCGGCCTGGAAGCAGCGCAGGGCCTCTTCGAGCTTGCCCTGGCGGAAGAACACGGTGCCGATGTTGGTCTGGGCGCCGGCCTCTCCGGCCAGAGCGCCGATCTGGCGGTGCAGCTCCAGGGCTGCTTCGTAGGTGCGGCGGGCCTCATCCAGCTGGCCGCGGCGGAAGTGGGCCACGCCGATATTGGTCAGGGCGTTGGCCTTTCCCAGGGGATTGCCCTGCCCTTCGTGCAGGGTGAGGGCAGCCCGGTAGTGCATGAGTGCTTCGTCGTATTCCTCCTGGTGCAGGCGGGCGTTGCCCAGGTCGGCCAGGACATTGGCCCGGCCCAGGGGGTGGTCGATGTCCTCATAGGTCTTCAGCACGGCCCGGTACAGGCGGGCGGCCTCCTCCCACTCCCCCCGGCGGGCGTGGATGCTGCCCAGGACCAGCAGCGCGTCGGCCTCTCCCCGGCGGTCCTTGATCTTGGTGAAGAGGTCGAGGGCCTCCTCGGCGGCCTGTCTGCCCGCCTCCAGCCGGCCCTGGTGCAGACCCAGGATGCCCAGGTTGCCCTGGAAGGCGGCCTCGTAATCGCGGCGCTCCTGGTGGCGGGCCTGCTGCAGGCCCAGCAGCAGCATTTCGCCGGCCTGGTCGAACTGCGCCGCGTTGATCAGGGCGGCGCTCAGGTTGAGGCAGACCGGCAGGGCGGGGCGGAGTTCCAGGCTCTGCTGGTAGTGCCTGGCCGCATCGGCGAAGCGGCAGTCGCCAAAGCGCTGCTCGCCGCGCAGGAAATGGGTCTCTTCCTCCTGGCCGGCGCGGTAGCTCTGCTGCTCCCTGAAGGCGTGGAGGGTGGCCTTCTGCACCAGCTCGCCCCCCGGTCCCTGGGCCGAACACAGCACCCTGGCCATTGGCCGGGTCTCCTCCCAGACCCGCAGCAGGGCGTAGAGGGCCCAGCAGATCCCCGACCCCGCCAGGGCCGGCTCGGGGACGGCCTTCAGGAACTGCAAGATCTCCACGGTGCCCAGGCCCCAGCACAGGGCGGCCAGGGCCAGGCCGGCCCAGCCCAGGTTTCTGAACAAGGTGCGGAACACCGCGCTGCGGGGAACCATGCGCTTGACTTTCTCCGGTCCAGCGGCTATCTCTTCAAGAATAGACTGCCCTTCATCCGAGCCAATATAAGCAAATGCCGCGACTTGTCCCCCTGTTCCTGACCCTGCTGGTCCCGGCCCTGCCGGCCCCTGCCGAGGAACTGGTCTTCCGCCAGGCCGCCGATTGGGAGGGATGGACTTATCCCCGCGGGCCCCTAGAGGTGGAGGACGGCAGGCTGAGCCCGGTCTTCAGCCGCAAGTCCATCGACGCGGCGCGCCAGGCCAGGGTGCGCGGGGCCGGCGCCGACCGGGCCGGCGCTGCAGCCGCCTTCGACGGCGATCCGGTCACGGCCTGGAGGCCGCCGGCGGACACCCCGGCCGAGGACTGGTGGATCGAGATCGATTTACAACAGGTATTGCCGGTGCAGCGGCTGCAGCTGAGCTTTGCCCCGGACCGCCTGGCCCCGGCCTTCTTCACCGTCTCCTTTTCCAAGGGGGAGCGGTTCATCAACAACGCCAATGTCATCGTCGAGGGCACTCTCCTATACAGCCGCAGCCAGCGCTTCTCTTTCAACCAGGAACACGAGATCGCCCTGGACCTGGACGACGAGCTGGTGCGGGTCATCCGCATCCAGGCTGAGCGTCAGACCGAGGGGGCGGCGCTGGCCGAGGTCTCGGTGGGGGTCTTCGGCGACAACCTGGCCTACGGTCTGATCGACAAGGGGGGCAGTGTGGATGTGCAGGCCGAGATCGTCACCGTGGCCGGCAATCCGGCGGTGATGTTCGACGGAGACCTGGTCAGCGCCTGGCGGGTGAGCCCGCTGGCCAAGGGCTCCACCGGCGGCCGCCAGACCACCGGCGACTACCGCATCGATCTGGGGGCCACCTACTGGATAGATACCGTCTGGCTCCTGGGCGAGCCCCTGGGCATCCCACCCCGGCTGCGCAATATCTATGCCAATTTCCTGTCCTACCAGATTCTCTATTCCAACGGCGCCCTGGCCCCCGACGGCAGCCTGCGCTGGCAGGAACTGGCCTCAATGCCCGCCGACCCCAAGAACCTGTTCGAGCGGCGCAATTTCCGCCACAACTTTGCGCCGGTGGCCGCCCGGTACCTGCGCCTCTACTACCCCACCAGCGAGGGGGACGCGATCATCGGCGGCAGCATCGATTCGAAGGGGGCCCGCTATGACGGCCTGGGTCTGGTGGGGGAGTTTCAGGTCTACGGCGAGGGGTACCCGGCCCGGGTCATGCTGCGCTCCCCGGTCATCGACCTGGGGCAGGGCTGGAATATCACTCAGCTGTCCTGGCTGGCGAGGGTGCAGCCCGGCGCCCGCCTGCTGGTGCGCAGCCGCAGCGGGGACCAGGTGGTGGAGGAGACCCGCTACTTCGACAAGCAGGGCAAGGAACTGACCCAGCGCAAGTGGGAAAAGCTGATCGAGTCCTTCCGCGGACCCAAGGTGGTCTCCCTGCAGCCGGGGGGTGATTGGAGCCTGTGGAGCGAGACCTACCTGGTCTCAGGAGCGGCCTTCCGCTCGCCTTCGCCCCGCCGCTATTTCCAGCTGGAGGTGGAATTGCTGGCCGACCATCCCGACGCCAGCGCCGTCCTGGAGGAACTGCGGGTGCACTATGTGCGCCCCCTGGCCCGCCAGGCCCTGGGGGAGATCTCCCCCCAGCAGGTGAGCCCGGGGGAACGGCGGGAATTCACCTACTTCCTGCATCCCAGCTTCGCCGCAGGGGACCAGGGTTTTGACCAGGTGGCCGTCGAGGCCCCGGTGCCCCTGGAATTCGGCGGGGCGCGCCTGGGGGGCCGGGACCTGGCAGTCGAGATGCTGGCCGCCGACCAGGGGCTGCGCCTGCGCCTGCCCGCCCCGCTGCGCCGCGAAGACCTGCTCGAACTGCGTTTTGCCGCCACCCTCTTCCAGCCGGCCCGCTTCCAGGTCTTCATGGAGCAGGGCGCGTTGCGCCAGCAGGTGGACCCGGGGGACGCCGCGCCCGAAATGCAGGGGGCCACGGACGTGGTCTCCCTGCCGGTGGGCGGCCAACTGCTCGACCATCTGGAGGTCGCCCCGGCGGTGTTCACCCCCAACGGCGACGGCAGCAACGACGAGTTGCGCATCGCCTTCGACGTGCTCAAGCTCCTGGCCCGGCGCCCGCTGCGCGCCCGGGTCTCTGACCTGCAGGGCCGCACCCTGCGCCAGCTCTCCGAAGGCGAAGGTCTGGCCGGCCACTACCAGTTGCGCTGGGATGGGCGCGACGAGGAGGGCCGGCTGTTGCCGCCGGGGATCTACCTGGTGTGGCTGGAGGTCAGCGGCGACGCCGACTCCCAGCGGGCCATCCGCGCCGTGGGTCTCAGCTACTGACCCCACTTCCACAAGCGCTGCGCCGTTCCCCCAGAATCCACCCCTGCTCCTCCGCCAACGCAGACGAGATGTGGCCTTCTCGGCTTACCACATGCTGGCCCGAATCCAGCGCTAACACGATCCCATACCCTGAGCAACTCACCAGGGTCTCGGCAGGAGCTTGGCAATGCCGTTCTCCTACTCCGCCAATGCCAGAAGCACAGCACGGCATTCTGATTGGCGGAGTTTGCCGAGAGCTTGTTTTTTCACCTGCCTCACCCGCTCGCGGGTGACCTGAAGTATTTTCCCGATCTGATCCAGCGTGAGGGCCTCGGTGCCATTGAGACCGAAATAGAGGCGGATGATGTGCAACTCGCGTTGGTTCAGGCCTTGGAGTAGGTATTCCAATTCTGCCCGGGCGGTGTCGCGCAGTATGGCCGCGTCGGGTGGCGGCTGGTGGGTATCCGCAAGCGTAGTGCGCAAGCTCAGTTCCTCGCCCTCCACAAAAGGCTCGTCCAGGGAGAGCACCGCACCGCTGTGAAGTAGGGTCTCCTCGACTTCTGCCGGCGGCAGGTTGAGTTTCCGGGCGATCTCTACGGAGGGGGGGAAATCGCTCCGGATCTGCTGAAGCTGGCGTGAGGCCCGGATAATCTTGTTGCGCAGGTTCAGCTTGTTGGCTGGCAGGCGCACGGTACGGGATTGCTCGGCCAGGGTTTGCTGAATTGCCTGGCGCACCCACCACACCGCGTAAGAAATGAATTTGAAGCCCCGGCTGCCGTCGAAGCGTTCGGCTGCGGTCAACAGGCCCAGGTTGCCAGAGCTGATCAGGTCGGTCAGTGGCAAGCCGCGGTTTTGGTAGCCCTTGGCAACCTCCACCACAAAGCGCAGATTGGCCTTCACCAGTTCGTCGCGGGCTTGTAGATCCCCCTTCTTGATGCGGGCCGCCAACTCTAGCTCGCGTTTGCGGCTCAGGGGTTGGGAGTTGGTAATATCCGCAAGGTATGAACTCAGCGCGTGCTGTCCGTCTTCCAAATGCGCAGGCATCACGGGGATCCTTTTTTTAGGCGAGGATAATTGACATCCAGACAGACGCTCAACCGAGAAAAACGGTCTCGTCAGGCATTGAGAGTAGTCCTCAGGAATTCACGGGTGCGCTCGTGGTTGGGATCGGTAAAAATCACCTCAGGGGTATCGTCTTCGATAATCCTCCCTTGCCCGAAGAAGATCACGCGATTGGCGATCTCCCTGGCGAAATTCATCTCGTGGGTCACCACGATCATGGTCATCTCGCTGCTCTTAGCGAGTTCTCTGAGGACATTGAGCACCTCGCCCACCAACTCCGGGTCAAGAGCGGAGGTGACCTCGTCGAAGAGCATGACCTCGGGGCGCATCGCCAAGGCCCTGGCAATGGCCACCCGCTGCTTCTGTCCCCCTGACAACTGGGCCGGGTAGGCATCGACCTTGCTCTCTAGTCCGACCATGCGCAGCAAGTCCTGGGCCCGCTCCTCTGCCTCTGCCCGCGAAAGGCTGAGGACGTTGATCGGCGCCAGGGTGAGGTTCTGCAGCACCTTCAGGTGTGGAAACAGGTTGAAGTGCTGGAACACCATCCCGACCTTGCCTCGTATCCGCCGCAGATGCCCCTGATCGGCGGGAACCGGCCCTTTGTCACTGGGCATTTGCCAGACCGAATCACCGCCGATTTCGATATGGCCAGAATCCGGCTTTTCTATGGTCATCAAGAGCCGGAGCAGGGTCGACTTCCCCGAACCGCTCGATCCGATGACCGCCAGGTGTTCTCCGGGAGCGATCTCCAGGTCCAGGTCGCACAGCACGCGCAACTCACCGTAGGACTTGTTCACCTTTCTCATCTTCACGATGGGCGCCATGGCCGTCTCCTAGGAGGTTCTGAGCACCAGGCGGTGCTCCAGCCAGCGGATCAGCGAGGCAGAGCACAGGCTGAGGACGAGAAAGAGCACGCCTACCAGCGTCAGCGGTTCCAGGTAGCGGAAGGTCTCGGCGCCGACGAGTTTGGCGGTCTGGAGCATTTCCAGTACTGTGATAGCCGACAGTATGGGTGTGTCCTTGAACATCGCCACCAGATAGTTGCCCAGGGCCGGGAGTGAGGGCGGGATGGCCTGGGGCAGGATAACGTGCCGGAAGGCGTGAACTGGACTCAGATTCAGGGCCTTCGACGCCTCCCACTGACCCCTGGGCACCCCCTCGATGCCGGCGCGGTAGACCTCGGAGGTGTAGGCGCTGTAGTGCAGCCCCAGGGCCACCACTCCGGTCATCAGTGGCGACAGCCTCAGGCCCAGGCCGGGCAAGGCGTAGAATAAAAAGTAGATCTGCACCAAAAGCGGCGTGCTCCTGACAAATTCCACCAAACAGGCTGACGGCCAGGAAACCACTCTTACCTGCGACTGCCGGGCGATGGTCCAGACCAATCCCAGCGTCAGCGCCAACGCCATCCCCCCAAGGGCAGCACACACCGTGATCCACAACGCACCCAGGAGATCCGGCAGCACTTGCAGGGCAAAATTCGTGTCGAAGATCAGTTTTTCCCTCTTCCGTGGGCCAGGCCATAAGAGAACCGGCGCTCCAGGGTCCGCACCCCACAGGTCATGGCCAGAGCCAGCAGGAAGTAGATAACCAGAATCAGGGCGAAGATTTCCATGGTGCGCAGGGTCTCGGCGCGCAGGATCTGGGCTCTGAAGGTCAGTTCGCTGAGCGTGATCAGGGAGACCAGCGAGGTGTTTTTGAGCAACTCGATCAGCAGATTGCCTGCCGAGGGCAGCATGGCGACTACGGCCTGTGGCAGGACGATGTACCGCATCTCCTGGGCAGGGGTCAGATTGAGGGCCAGGGCGGCTTCGTGCTGCACCCTGGGAATGGCGCGGATGGCCCCGCGCACCACCTCGGCCCCGTACGCGCCGGTGTTCAGACCGAGCACCAGGATGCCGGCGGTCATCGCCTCGAAGCGGATGCCCGCCATGGGAAGGGCGAAGTACACCCAGAAGAGCTGCACCAGGGCCGAGGTGCCGCGGAACAACTCGACGTAAGCTCCGGCCAACCAGCGCACCGGGCCACGGCGCGACAGCCGGCCCAGGCCAGCCAGCAACGCCGCCGCGCAAGCCACCGCCGCCGCTCCCAGCGTCACCTCGACCGTGACCGACGCTCCCTCCAAGAGAAAGGGCAGGAGATCAAAGGGTTTGGGCATCAGTCCGGCCCTTTATCAGGGAGCAGGGGCCGGGCGCACAGGGCCTCTGCAGTGATGCTGCCCGGCAGTTCGGTCTCGGTGAAGCCGAAGGGGCGCACCAACTCCAGGTGGGCTGGGGTGCCGATGAAGGCGGCCAGGTGCTGGTTGAAGGTTTTCAGCAAGGCCCGGTCTTCCCGCCGGAAACCGAAAGCCCCGTACCCCCGGACAGGCTTGCCGTTGATGATCGGGTCAGCAAAGGGTTTCACCCGCTCTAGCGCCGGGTTCCGCGCTTTGTCGAGCAGATCCTGCACGGTCAGGCTCGTGCCCGTATACGCATCGACACGGCCGGCCTCCACCCCCGCCAGGGCGCTCGGTGCATCGGGGTAGACGGTTAGGCGCTTGTCAGTGATTCCCAGGGCGCGGGCATATCCCCTCTCTGCGGTGCCCCCCACCACCCCGAGCCGGACCTTTGGCTGGCGCGCCACGTCCTCGTAGCTGTGGAGGCCGAGGGGGTTGCCGGCTCGCACCACCAGGGCTTCACCGATGCCGTAGGTGGGGTTGGAAAAGGAGACCTCCGCGCAGCGCTCCGGAGTGATGTACATGCCGGCGGCGATGAGATCGAAGCGCCCCGCCTTCAACCCCGGGATAAGGGCGCCGAACTCGGTCAACACTCCTTCGATCCGCTTCACTCCCATGCGGCCCAGCACCACGCGGGCTATTTCGGGCGCCTCTCCGGTCAGGCTGTCGGCCTGGCTGTCCAGGTACGCATAGGGTGCTTCATTGGCATAGCCAACGCGCACGACGCCTTCCCGGTTGATCCGCTCCAGAGTGGTCTGGCTGTGCTGCCCGGCGCGCTGTCCGCAGCCCGGAAATAAGGCGAACCAACTGAGGGTCAGGAGAACGCTGAACGCAGTTAGAGGACGCATGCCGGCATCCCTTCAGTTTCGCCGACCCGGCAAACCTGCTGCAGGCCGGGCGGACACGATGGGGGTAAAATCCCGCGAGGCGATGAACTCTGGTCTGGGCTGCAGGCCGCAGAAAGGCGCTACCAGCCGGTTCTGCACGCTGTTGTAGACCAGGAACACATTGCTCCTGGGCCAGGGCGAGATATTGCCGGTGGAGCCGTGCTGGAGATTGCATTCGAAGAGCAGCACCGAACCAGCCGGGCCGGTGGGCGCGGCGATGCCGCCCTCTGCCGCCAGGCGGCGGAGGGTTTCCTGGTCGGGGGTGCCCACCTCCTGCCGCCTGAGCGAGACCTGATAGTGGCCCTCCGGGGTCTGTCCCGCGCAGGAGACGTAGTGGAGATGAGAGCCGGGGATGAGCATCAGCGGGCCGTTGAAGGGGGTATTCTCGGTCAGCGACAGGGCGCAACTGAGCGCCCGCATCCGCGGCATGCCGTCCTCGACGTGCCAGGTCTCGAAATCAGAGTGCCAGTAGAACTCCCTGCCGTCGAAGCCGGGCTTGAGGTTGGCCCTGGACTGATGGATGTAGACAGGGCCACCCAGCAACTGCATGGCGATCCCGGCCAGACGCCCGTCCCGCGCCAGGCCGGCGAACACCCGGCTGGTGCGGTGGATATCGAAGAGGGAACGCACCTTGCCATTCTCCGGCTCCAGGACGATGGCCGGGGACCGGCGGGTGATCTCGGCGGCGCGGAGCTTTTCCAGTTCCGCGCTGAAAGCCCCCACTTCAGCGGCGGAGAACAACCCCTTGATGAACAGGAAGCCATTTTTTTTGTAATGATCCAGGTCGCGCGCGCCCAGGGGACCACACCCATCCCCGTGGACTACCGGGTCCAGCCGGGGGCTGAGCGAGGGTGCGCCGCCCACGCGCGACGGGTAGAGATCTGCTCTTTCCAGCGGTTCCATCTCAGGATTTTCCGCTTTCTGCCAGGGACGGACCCTGGCGGGGTTCTTCTTCCAGCAGCGGGTAGGCGCCTTCCGCGTCGTGTACCTCGCGGCCCGTGCAGGGAGGGTTGAAGACGCACACCAGGCGCAGGTCCGAGGTGGCGCGCAGGAGGTGGCGCTCGTGCTGGTCCAGAGCGTACACCGTGCCCGGTGCGATCGGGTACACCGCCCCGCTCGGAACCACCTCGACCTCCCCTTCCCCTTCGATGCAGTAGGCCGCCTCGACGTGGTGCTTGTACCACATCGACGTTTCCGTGCCGGCGCGCACTAGGGTCTCGTGGAGCGAGAATCCCATGCCGTCTTCCTTGAGCAGCAGCCGCCGGCTGGTCCAGGTCTGCGCCCCCACGTCCCGCGCCGTGCCGATGATCTGGTCCAGGGTGCGCACGATCACCGGCTCACCTCCGTCGTCTGCGAGGCCATGACCTCCTCCAGGTCTGCGGTACCTGCGGCCACCACCCTGGCGGCGCTCTCCGCCAGGATTTCGGCGCCCTTCACCAACAGCGACTCCTCAATCACCAGGGGCGGCAGGAGCTTGACCACCTGGCCCTCAGAGCCGGAGGTCTCGATCACCAGGCCCTGCGCAAAGGCGGCCTCACTGATCCTCCTGGCGTGCTGGGGGACCGCGCAGACCAGGCCCTGGATCAGCCCGCGACCCCGCACCGACAGGGCTGCTGGATAGCGGTTGCACAGCGCTTCGAGTCGCCGGCGCAGGAGGCGGGACTTGCGGCAAATCTCCAGGGAAAAGCCCGGATCTTGCCAGTAGTGATCCACGGCCTCGGCGGCGGCCACCAGGGCCAGGTTGTTCCCCCGGAAGGTGCCGCTGTGTTCACCGGGTTTCCACTGGTCCAGGTCCGGTCGGATCAGCAGCGCGGAGAGCGGCAGACCGTAGCCGCCGAGGGACTTGGACAGGGTGACCATGTCGGGGGCGATGCCGGCCTCCTCAAAGCTGAAGAAGCTCCCGGTGCGGCCACAGCCAGTCTGGATGTCGTCGGCGATCAACAGAATGCCGAACTCCCGGCAGAGGCTTTCCAGGCCCCGCAGCCAAGCTGGGCTGGCCGTATTGACGCCGCCCTCGCCCTGCACGGTCTCCACGATGACCGCAGCCGGCTGGTCGAGGCCGCTGCTCTGGTCGGCCAGAAAACGCCGGAAGTACTCCAGGGTATCCACCCCTTCTCCCAGGTACCCGTCATAGGGCATGAAGGTGGTGTGGTTGAGGGAGACGCCGGCTCCCTCGCGGAAGAAGGTGTTGCCGGTGACCGCCACCGCGCCCAGGGTCACGCCGTGAAAGCCGTTGGTGAAGGAGACCACTGTCGTCCTGCCGGTCACCTTGCGCGACAACTTGAGCGCTGCCTCGACCGCGTTGGTCCCGGTGGGGCCGGGGAATTGGATCTTGTACTCCAGGCCGCGGGGTTTGAGGATAAGCGCTTCGAAGGTCTCCAGAAAGCGTTTCTTGGCGCTGCTGGCCATGTCCAGCCCGTGGACCAGGCCGTCCTGCTGGAGGTAGGCGATGAGCTGCTTTTTGATGAAGAGGTTGTTGTGGCCGTAGTTCAGGGTGCCGGCGCCGCTGAGGAAGTCGAGGTACTCGCGGCCCTCCTCATCCCAGAGCAGCGCGCCTCTGGCGGTGGCAAAGACCGTGGGGAAGGAGCGCGAATAACCCCGCACCTGGGACTCCAGGCGTTCAAAGGTCTGTAGTTTGTCCACGGGCAATCTCCTGATTAGTGTGGAGGTGATTCCAGGTAGCAGGCTCCACCAGCGGGCGGAAGAGCCCAATGCGGAACAGGATCTCTTCTTCGTGCGCCTCACCACCGAACAAATCGGCGGCAAAAAGAGGGATCTCCTCGCACTGGGTCTCCAGTTGCCTGGCCAGCGACCGGAACAGCGCCTGGGAGGCCCTGTTGGAGGGCGAGATGGTGGCTTCGAGAAAGGAGATGTCCCGGCAGGCCCTCCTGCTGAGCAGCTCGGTCAGCATGGCCGTAGCAACCCCCCGACCGCGCGCTTCCTGCCGGACCGCCACCTGCCAGACAAAGATCACCTCAGGTGATGCCGGGGGCCGGTAGGCCGAGAGGAAGCCGACGATCTCCCCGTTCTGTTCGGCCACCACGCAGGTGTCGGGGAAGTGCTGGCACAGGAGCAGGTACGCGTAGCAGGAGTTCCGTTCCAGGGGTTGGGAGGTTTTCACCAGCCAGCAGATCGCTGCCCCGTCCCGCAAAAGCGGCTTGCGCAGGGTGAGGGCCGGCATGCCTGGTTTGTCCACTAGCGCCTCCTTTCTCTGAGCGTCTTTGCGCAGATTCTTTCGCGGATCTGAACGGTGTAGTGAGTGCTTTGGCAAATTCGGTGCCAACCTGCGCCGCAGCACAGGAGAGGGCTAACTCAGGGTGGGGGATGGATTCACCGAATGAGGATCTCGCACCATGCCCCGGAGCTAGACATTTTTTGTATGCCGGATAGACAGGGCTGTGTGCGGCGCATACAGGCGGCGGTCCCTCAATGGGCCTGGCGCCGTCGGGTCTAGGTTATGCGCGGCGTGGCACGGGATTTGTAAGACCTATTGCTCGATTTGGCAAGACTAGTAGCATCATGGCCTGACATCGTTGACAGAAGGACTGAACCAGCCATAATCCTTATATGGCCTCGACGCTTCTTATTCTTCTAGGGGGAATCATCGGAGCGGGTTTTCTCGCCGGCCTGCTCTCCGAGAAGACCCGGATCCCCGATGCGCTCCTGCTCATCGTCACTGGCCTGCTGCTAGGGCCGGTCTGGGGGGTTGTGCCTACCGAATCGATCCGCCCCTTCATGGCCCCCTTTGGCACCATTGCCCTGATCATCATCCTATTTGAAGGGGGGCTCGACCTGGATCTGAAGCGGACGCTCAGGCAGTCGGGACGTGCCGTGCTGCTCGCTGGGTTGTCGTTTGCACTGGCCCTCCTCCTGACCGGTTATGCCCTGATGCTGGGCTTGGACCTCACCGGACGCACGGCTTGGGCGATGGCTGCGGCCCTGGCCTGCACCAGCGGTCCAATCGTCATTCCGACCATGGCGCGGCTCTTGCCCCATTCGGCGATGCGCCCCTTGCTCGCGGTGGAGTCCGCGTTGTCCGACGCCCTCTCGGTGATCATCGTGATGGTACTGCTCAGCCTGGAAGGCAGTCGCCCAGTCTCTGGGGCGCAGTTCGGCGGGAATGTGGCCAAGTCATTCCTCATCGGCGGCGGCCTCGCCGGCCTAGGCGGACTTATCTGGCTCTGGCTGGTCAGCCACCTTTCCGAACACCCCTACTTCTACCTGATGACGATTGGATTTGTATTCCTGTTGATGGGAGTGGTGGAGAGTTTTCACGGCAGCGGGGCTTTGGGGGTGCTCGTGTTCGGGATGGTGCTGGCCAATGGGGAAGCCATCGCCGGGATTTTTGGGGCACGGGTCCGCGAGCAGGTCGTCAGGCGTTTTGGCAGCGGCACCTTGGACCTACACCCCCGCATCACCGAGTCCCACGCCGAAGTCTCTTTCCTGACCCGCAGTTTCTTCTTCGTCTACCTGGGGCTCATCTTCACCTGGCCTGGCGCAGATTTCAGGATCTGGCTCACCATCGCCCTGATCGCCGTGGCCGTAATCCTCGCCAGGGAGGTGGCGGTCCAACTAACGGGTTGGACCACCAGGGTATCAGGAGCGGATCGCTCGCTGCTGGCCGCCATGCTGCCCCGGGGGTTGGCGACGGCGGTGCTGGCCGCGATGCTCGCCAGCCGGCAGCCCGGAACCAGCGTCCCGTGGGAGAGCCTGGCCACCTTCATCATCATCATCACCAACCTCTGGATGACCTTCCGGCTCCTGAGAATCCGCACCGCGCCTGCAGCCATGGCGGAGGATGGAGCATGAACGCGGTTCTTCTTTTGGCTTTGTCGCTCTGCCTCCTTGGTCTCCCAACCTCCCTATGCTCCCAGCCAGTACCCGCAGAGGTTGGAGTGCAGGTCGTCGTACCGGTGTTCCTCGACAGCACCCTGGTCTTTGTGGCCCTTGGTGCGGACAGCATCAGCGCCCGTGCCGAGGCGGAGCGTGTCCAGCAGACCCTGGAACGCCTGCAGGAGCACCCAGATATGCTGTCGCGGCTCCAGCTCCGCGAGCGCAACGGGAATGGTTTCCTCCTCGCCGACACGGCGGCCGTGGTGGTGATCCACCCTGGGAATCGGGCGGACACCACACTATCTCCCCTCGCCAATGCCCTGTTTCTGCGCGAGTACTTGCTGGAGAGGCAACCTGTCCCAGCCGCTCGCTGGAGTGAGGAGGAATTGCTGCTGCGCCTGCTGCTGGGCGTGCTCTACCCCTTCCTGCTGCTGGTGATCCTGCGCCTGACCCGCACCGGCGTGCGGCGTTGGGAACGCCGCTGGCGGGGACGGGTGGGGCATTGGCTGGACGAGATGGCGGCCCACCGAGGTCTGTCGCCCCAGGACATCCAGAGTCGGAAGGTCGTCAGGTTGCTGGTCGCCGTGGAACGGCTGTGCCTGTACGGCGGTACTGTGATTGTGGTGTCCTTCGGCTGGTTTGCGCTCTTTCCCCAGACCCGGCCACTGGCAGTTACCCTACTGGCCAAGGTCATCGCCCCGCTGGTGGATCTCATCGGCCTGACGGCGCGCAGCGCATTGCTGCTCGGGTACACGGCCCTCCTCGCGCTGACGGCCTACAAGATAACCGCCCACCTGGCCCAGCGGCGGCTCCATGGCACCTTGTCCCCCCTCCTCACCGACCCTGTCGTCTACCTTCCCCTGCGGGCTGGCATCTGGATCGCCGCTGTGTTCCTCATCCTTTTCCCTTACCCGGGAGCGCCCCGCCTCTTTGCCGTGGGTTTGGTGCTGCTGGTCCTGCTCACCGCGTTGATCGCCCTGCGGCCCGTGATCGAGGAAATCGCCGCCGGCATCTACCTGGAGACCACCTACGCCCTCAAAAAAGGCGACCGCCTGACCCTGGACGGTGCGCCATGTATTGTGGTGGATCAGGGGTTGGCCCACCTGCGCATCGCCCGCCAGGGGGAGATGTGCTGGATTCCGTACACCAAGATCCTCAAGGCCGAACTGAACATTTCTTCCGAGCCATCGGCTCACCTGTGAACCGCTCTGCCCAAGAACGGTTTCGCCGCCTCGGCCAAGCGGAAGCGACCCTCGGCATCCTGGCCTTTGCACTGCTGATTTGTCGCCTGGGTTTTCCCGCCCTTCAACTCCCACAGGGGGTGGTCTTTGCCTGGTCAGCGTTGCTGCCCCTCGGTCTTTTCCTGGGCGCTTTGTACCGCCTGCTCTGGGCGGCAGATCCCTGGCGCTATCTGGCTCTTCATCCGGCACGCTACCTTATCCTGATCGCGATCCTGTTGGAGCTTTCGGGCATTGCCACCTGGAGCAGCGGACAGGCACTTGGCCAGGCGGGGGCAGCCCTCTTTATCGGCGAACTCTACCTGGTGGTGTTCCTGGTAGGTTTTGCCGGAAGCTGGGCAAAAGGGGCGGTCCTGGCCAACCGCTGGTTGGCCCAGCAACGGGTGCCCGTGCTGATGTTGCCGGCAGTCACCTTTGCCTGTGCTATCCTGGCAGGGGCAGCCCTCCTCTCGCTGCCCGGATTCCACCGCCAGCCTCTCCATTTCCTCGACAACCTGTTCACGGCCACCTCGGCCATGTGTGTCACTGGCCTTACGGTCTACGACGTCTCTCGGTCGCTGACTCTGCCCGGTCAGGTGGTCCTGGCCTTGCTCATCCAGGTGGGCGCTCTGGGAACGCTGACGGTGCTAGCCATGCTCAGGATGTGGCAACGCGAGGTCTTGAGCGCGGGGGAACGGGCTGCCTTTGGCGAGCTGGTGGGTAGCGGACGGTTGGACAGCGTCAAAAAGAATCTATCGACCATCTTCAAGATTGTTTTTGCCCTGGAAGGCGCCGGCGCCTTGGCCCTGTGGCTGCTCTGGCGGGACCAAGTGGAACACCCGCTGCTGCAGGCGGTATTTCACGCGATCTCGGCCTTTGGGAACGCCGGCTTTTCCCTCTTCGACGGCAGCTTTGTGACTTTTCGCGTCGATCCGCAGGTGCTGATCGTCCTCATGCTCCTCATCGTCGCTGGAGGGGCTGGCTTCCCGGTGGTGGCAGAGTTGTTTCGCGCCGGCCTGGGTCGCCTTCTGCCGTGGATGGACCCGCAGCCGCTGAGCCGGGCCAGCCGTCTCGTGTTATGGTGGTCGGGTGGCCTTATTCTTCTGGGGACAGCCCTTTTGGGGGCTGATGGCTGGCTGGAGAGTCGGCCCAGGTCGCTGCTGGCAGCCCTTTTCCAGTCGGTCTCCACCCGCACCGCCGGCTTCCAGGTGGAATCACAACTCGGCCTCGGCGCCCTGGGAGTGGCAGCGACTTTGGTGCTGATGGCGATCGGCGCCTCCCCACAATCGACAGGCGGGGGCATAAAAACCCTGGTTCTGGCACGGCTGTTTAATCGTATTGTTGAGAGAGAGACAGGTCAGCCCGCTGATCGGTGGTTCTCCACCGCGGCCTTTCGCATCGCTTTGCTTTTGCTGTTGGCTTATCTTGTCAGCGGATTGGCGGGGTCCCTGTTGCTGCTCTATTCTGAGCAGGTAGGATTTCTGGATGCGGCCTTCGAGGCCTTCTCCGCCCTGGGCACCGTCGGCCTGAGCCGCGACCT
>JACPJE010000016.1 GCA_016187725.1 Candidatus Latescibacterota bacterium | reverse complement strand
TGTCCTATAACGCCTCGGCGCCGATGATCTTCGCCACCGGGGGGTACGCGACGGCTAACGAACGGATGAGGATAGATCAAAACGGCAACGTGGGCATCGGCACGACCAGTCCGACGACAAAGTTGCACATATTAGGAGGCGGTTGGCGAGCTGAGGTAACATCAGGAAGTCTTGGTAGTGAAATGAAAACCGGAGAAACAGCGTCCCATTACAACTTTCTCGCGTTCCGTACCGGAGTCTATAACGCTACGAGCGGCTACACCCGGTCCAATGCACCCTGGGAGATTGGAGTCCAACAAGACGGCAATGGAAGCAGCGCGGCAACGGACCGTATCTATTTTGGTCGCTCAGGTGTAAGCAGCGGCGATCTGGTCGTCAGTAGAGACGGCAACGTGGGCATCGGGACGACGAGTCCGGCCAATCTCCTGACCATCCAGCAGACCTCGGCCACGGACCCCATCGCGGATGCGTGGACGGTCTACAGCTCCAGGCGGTGGAAGACGAACATCCAGACCCTCAAGAACCCGATAGGGAAGGTGCAGCGGCTGCGGGGGGTGTCCTATCAGTGGAAGGCGGACGGCAAGCAGGACGTGGGGCTGATCGCCGAGGAGGTGGGCCAGGTCATCCCAGAAGTGGTGGCCTACGAGGAGAACGGCAAGGACGCCAAGTCAGTGGACTATGCCCGGCTGGTGGCGGTGCTGATCGAGGCAGTCAAGGAGCAGCAGAAGGAGATCGAGGCGCTGAAGGCGCGGGTGGAGGGGGTGGAGCGGGCAGCAGCCAGTGGTCGGCTTTCAGTAAAAGCAGGGGAGTGAACCGCAGCCCCTCATACCAGAAGACCGAGCCGCCGGAGGTCATCCTCAGTCCACCGAGTCCCTTGAAGCAGGCTTTCAAGGGTCTTGCGGGTCAGGGTATCGCTCCCGCGATGGTAGTGAACGACGGTGATCCTGCCATCTGGGTGAGCGTAGATCCGACCTCCGGTGCGGGTCTGACGTTCCAGCGCAAAACCGTCTTTCCTCAGAGCGCTGATCAGTTCTCGAACAGGGGTGTTGCGGAGGCGGTGGACGAGGTTCCCCGGATGGTTCATACGGTAACGGTCACCGCCGGGGTGTCCATGATCTTGACGCCTTTGCCGGCAGGCACGCTCCCCCCTTTTTCCAACAGGACCTCGATGTATGCCTGAGATGATTCCTTGAGGGCTTCAAGAGCTTCCTCCTTCGTATGGCCCCAAGTGGCGCACCCTGGAAGCGCCTCGATCCAGGCGCTCCACCGCCCGTCTTTTTCCTGTTCAAAGGAGACCTCAAAGACATAGGTTTTCATGCTCGATTCCTCAAGGTTATCAGGCTTGCGTTTATAAAGCCTAAGCGGGGCTGTTATCCATGTCAAGCTCACGAACGCTCCTCCTCGTCCTCGCGGCACTGCTCTGCGGAGTATCTGCAGAGGCGCAGCAGAGGGTGTCCTACCAGTGGAAGGCGGACGGCAAGCAGGACGTGGGGCTGATCGCCGAGGAGGTGGGCCAGGTCATCCCGGAGGTGGTGGCGTATGAGGAGAACGGCAAGGACGCCAAGTCAGTGGACTACGCCCGGCTGGTGGCGGTGCTGATCGAGGCGGTGAAGGAGCAGCAGAGGGAGATCGAGGCGCTGAAGGAGCGGGTGGAGCGGGTGGAGCGGGCAGCAGCCAGTGGTCGGCTTTCGGCAAAAGCAGGGGAGTGAAAGAGGAAAGACCGGTTATGCCAAGGACAGCAGATCCCCGTACTGCTGGCAGACCTTCAGGCTGACATTGCGGACTGTATAACCTATGACGCGGTCGGTCTCGGCCTCTCGCCGGACCATGGTGCCATTTTCCAGTTCCTCGTAATAACTCAAGGAGGGTTCCTTGGCAAAGGTCACAAAAAGAGCATCCTGGTATTCATCATACTCATAATAGGCCGGTTTCCCGTTGATCGTCGTTTCGTGCATCATAGTGGTACCCCTCGTCTCTTGAGGTCTTTCAGGAAGTAAGCTGAACTGACAAAGCCGGTCCGTTGGAACCCGCGCTCCGGGGCGTTGACATATTTGATGACGACCAGCAAATAGGCCAGCTTGGGGTGCAACCGCCTAGGTTCTTCGATTTGTCCGTAATGGAGATAGACTCTTTCGTTGTCAGGATCTCTATGTCTGGTATCGGGAACCAGTACGATCCTTTCGATGTCGCTCCGGAAGGCGGCCATTTCCGGGTGGTGCTTCAGAATGTGCGCCTGCCATTCGGTCTCTCCCAGGAAAACCGGTACGCCCTCTGGATCGACCATCGTGATGAGATAGGCCATAACATGCTCAGGAACTTTCTGGTACGAAGGAAGCCAAGTTGTTACTTCATGTCAAGACCACTGGTGTTCCTCGCCTTCACGGCCCTACTCTGGGGGCTCTCTGCAGAGGCCCAACAGGCCCTGTCCAGCAGCGCCCCGGGCAACGGCGGGGTGCTCAGCGGCGGGAATTTCCGCCTCCTGGGCAGCGCCGGCCAGCCAGTAACGGGCATGGCCAGCAGCGCCTCCCACACCAGCCGGGCCGGCCTGTGGTACCGGGTGGCCATCCCCTCGGCAGCGCCACCTGCGCCTTCCCCTGCGCCTTCCCCTGCGCCTACACCCACACCCACACCTCCTCCTGCGCCGGGGATCAGCCTCTCGGTGAGTTCCATCGCCCTGGGCAACACCAGCCTAGGGTCCACCTCTCAGAAGACCTTGGTCATCGCCAACCCCGGGAGTGCGAGTCTTTCCATCACCGACGTCTCAGCCAGCGGGGCAGACGCAGCGCAGTTCACCCCCTCTCCTGCGACGGCGGCGATCGCCCCCGGAGAAAGTCAGACGATTACCGTGACCTTCGCCCCTTCTGCCACCGGGCCGAAGTCCGCCTCTCTGGCCATCACCCACAATGCCGCCAGCAGCCCGGCGACCGTGTCGCTGAGCGGGAGCGGGATTGCCCCGCCAGTAGTCGATACGGTCGCCCATCTTACCCCCCAGGTCGCCTTTTCAGCGGCGGTGACCACGGGCCCCGCGCCCTTGGCCATACGCTTCACCAGCGCCAACACCGGAGGACCGGTCACCACCTACACCTGGAGTTTCGGGGACGGGCAGATTGCCAGCACCCCGCGCGACACCCTGAGTCACACCTATCAAAGGGCCGGCGTCTACACGGTGAGCCTGACCGCCACCGGTCCTGGGGGCACCGACACCGAGAGCAAGGCGGCGTTCATCACTGTGAGCGAAGCCCAACCGGTCATTGCTCTCTCAAGTCCTAGTCTGAACTTTGGCCCGGTGCGGCTGGGGCAGAGCCGCGCTGAGAATTTCACCCTCCACAACCGCGGGAATGCCCCGCTGCAGGTATCGGCCATCAGCCGTTCCGGGGCAGACCTGGGGCAGTTCGCGGTCAGGCCGGCGGTGTTTACCATCGCTGCGGGGGACAGCCTTGCGGTGAATGTGAGCTTCACCCCGGCCGCCGGGGGCGAGCAGGCTGCGGCCCTGGCCATTGTCCACAATGCGCCGGGCAGTCCGGCCCGGGTGCTTTTGAGCGGGATAGGCCTCCAGCCCGAATTGGCCTATAGACCAGAGCGGCTCAGCTTTGGCCAGGTGGCCACCGGCGCTGCCGCCCAACTGCCACTGGTGCTCTACAATGTGGGAAACGACACCCTGACCGTGGGTGCCATCACCAGCAGCCGCAGGGAGTTTGCCGTCACCCCACCAGCCAACCTCCGCATCGCCCCAGGGGACAGCCAGCAGGTGGCCATCCTTTTTCGCCCCTCCCTCTCCGGCAGCCGGGCCGGGAATATCACCATCGCCAGCGACGACCCGGCACGGGAGAGCCTGGCCATTCCCACCAGTGGGAACGGGGTGGCACTGGGGCTGTCCATGGACCTCAACCCGGCTGAGGGCGATCAGCAATTGCGGCGGGCCGGCGGTCTCCGGCCAGGCCAACAGGTGGAGGTGCAGTTGTTCATCGACCAGGCCCCCGCGATCAGCGGTTTCACGGTGAGGGTGAGCTTCGATCCCGAGGAGGTGGCCTTTGTCCCCGGCAGCTTTGTAGCCGGTTCCCTGGTGCCGGGCCTGCTGGGCCTGGCGGATCTCAAGGAGGGTTATGTGGAGGTGGGCGGGGTAACCCTAGAAGGAGGGACTGGGGCCGGGAGCGGCCTGCTGGGAAGTTTCTCCTTTGAGGTGCTGCCGGGGTTTGACGGGGAGAGTGGGTTGCGGATACCGCTGCTGATCTGGGAGCGGGTCACTGAGGGGGCGCAGACCATCCAGGCCGATCTTCAGGCGGTCCTGACCAGTGCGGGGGGGCTGCCCTCGCCGGACTTCGATGGAGACGGGCTAGTGGGTTTTCCCGACTTCTTTATGTTCGCCGATGCCTTTGGCAGCAGCGACCCCAGGTTTGACCTGGACGGGGATGGCAACGTGGGCTTCTCGGACTTCTTCCTCTTTGCCGATTCCTTTGGGAAAGGGGTGGATTAGCCCATCTCCTCTTCGGGGTCGAGCAGGGTCCAGTCAGCCGGCAGGGGTAAGTTGACGGATTCAGGCAGAGCGACTTATATCTTTGCATGACCGCACCTGAGCCCCTGTGGGAACCTGCTCCAACAGACCTTGTCCTGGCAGGTGATGAAGTCCACCTCTGGTGTGCCTCTCTGGAACTGTCCTCGGCCCGCCTCCAGTCACTCCATGAGTTGCTCTGTGCCGACGAGCGCGAGCGGGCCGACCGCCTTGTCCTGCCCCGCTCCCGCGCCGCCTTTGTCGGGGCCCGGGGCCTCCTCAGGTCAATCCTGGGCCTCTACCTGGACAGGCCGCCGCAGGAGCTGCGTTTCTGCTACAGCCCTCAGGGCAAACCCGCCCTGGCAGACCAGGCCCTCTGCTTCAATCTCTCCCACTCCCAGGGCCTGGCCCTGTGCGCCTTCAGCCGCGCCCGGCCGGTGGGCATCGACGTGGAGCGCCTGCGCCCCCAAGTGGCCGGCGAGCAGATCGCCCGGCGCTTCTTCTCCCCCCGGGAGGTGGAGGCTTTGCAGCAGGTGGACCCCACCCGCCGCACCGAGGCCTTCTTCGCCTGCTGGACCCGCAAGGAAGCCTATCTCAAGGCCCGGGGCCAAGGCCTGAGCCTGGGGCTGCACCGCTTTGCCGTCTCGCTGGGCGAACCGGCCGCCCTCCTTCACTCGGACCAGGGCGAGGGCGAATGCCGGCGCTGGCGGCTGTGCGCCCTGCGCCCCCAGCCGGGGTACGTGGGCGCCCTGTGCGCCCCGGCCGGCGACTGGCAGCTGCGCTGTTTTCACCTGTAGAGTTCGGTGCGCGTCCCGCGCAGATCCATCTCGAATTCGATGTCCACCACCGGCGGGCGGGTCTGGTGCCAGCGGAAGCCGTGGCGGGCCGCCGGGCCCAGCTTGTCCCAGATCTGCGCGGCGATGGACCCGAGGGGATGGACGGTGTACACGTCGGCAGTATGGACCAGATCCCAGTTCCCTCCCAATCCCAGCAGCCTCTCCTCCATCACCTCCAACACATAGGCCGCCTTCTCCTCCATGGCCTGGGCATCGGTGCATCCCCGCCGGATGATGCCTTCGGCCACCAGGGCCGCTCCCCGCAACTCGCCCGCCCCGGCCACCACCAGGGTCAGGGGGGCGGCGGGACTGGGAATGGTGTAGGAGAAGGCGTGCAGCGCCGGCGAGGCCGGCGGATTGTGGAGCGGGGCCACATTGGTGCGGGCGATGGGATTGAGACCGTCCACAAAGAGGCCCCACTCGTCGAGGACCTGGCAGTACTCCCGGTTAAACGCGATGAATCCCTCCATGGTGAAGGGCGAGGGAGCGCGCAACTCCATGGCGCACAGGGCATGGCGGGGCCTGCCCACCGATTCGAGGTGGGCGCTCACCGCGGCAAAACCCTGGCGCCAGGGCAGGGGCTGCCTGAAGGTGAGGTGGACAATTTCGTGGTCCGGGGCGGCGACCACCCCGGAGGAATAGGGCGCTATGCCCTTGAGAAAAAAGTAGTTGCCGCGCGGATTGGCAGTGCTCATCTAGCGCTCCTGAGAGTTTTGGCTCGACAGATGAAAGTGGGGTTGTATAATAAGCCGCACTGACATATATTATCAAGTAGAGATAATCCTTTTTTGCCTCTCCTGGGTTGCCCCAGTTCAGGAGGTGGTCGCCATGTCAGAACAGATCGCTCCCACAACCGCCACCCTCTCTGCCCAGGCATTGACCCTGGTCAGCAGGGAAATCCGCACCCGTCAGGAAACGGCACAGCGCGCCCAGACCTCGAAGCGCCGCTCCTCCCGTGCGGATCGCCAGAACCAAGCCGAGGCCGTGCAGAAGCAGCAGGAGCGCCTCAGCAACCGGGTGGACCAGCTGGTGCAGCGCAAGAAGGCGGTGTCCAGCCGCATTTCCTCCGCAGCGGTCAGCCCTCCGCAGCGCACGGTGCTGGTGAGCCGCGCCAATGACCTGCAACGGCAGGTCAACCAGCTGGATGGCATCATCGGCGGCGAAGGCCAGGGCGACCAGAGCAATGCGGCGGTGCTCACCTCCAAGCCGCAGGCCATCACCGCCGCCTTCAAGCCGCAGGCCGCAGCGGCCATCTTTGCCCCCCGCCGGTTGCGCTCGGCGCCCGCGCAGCAGCAACCTGCCACAGGGGCCCTGCGCGCCTTTGCCAAGAACAGCCCCGCCACTGCACCGGCAAGGGTCGAATTCGCCGAGCCGTCCAAGGCGGCCAGCAGCCAGGTCGACCTGATAGCCTGAATATTCTGGCGGCATTGCGTTTCCCCCTGTTTTTGACCCGGGTTCACCCCGGGTCTTTTTTTGCGCCCTTTTCCGCCTTTTGCCGGGTGTTTATTTTTTGGCATCACCCCACCCCACAGACCCCCAGAGGAACTCCATGAAGAAGAAACGCTGCCTGATGATCGGCGCCGGCGGCATGGCGCGCGGCTGGATCCGCACCTTCTACCCCAACTTCGCCGACCGCAACGAGATCGTCGCCCTGGTGGACATCGCCCCCAAACCCCTGCGCGAACAGGGGGACTTTCTCGGGCTCCCCAAAAAGACGCGCTTCACCGATCTGGGGCAGGCCTTTGCCCAGACCGAGGCTGACTACTGCACCATCGTCACTCCTCCCTGGGCACACCGCCCGTGCGCCGAACTGGCCTGCGCGCACCGGCTGCACATCCTCATGGAGAAGCCCATCGCCGACACCTGGGAGGACGCGGTGGCCATCTACCGGGCGGTGAAGAAGGCCGGGGTGAAGTGCACCGTCATCCAGAACTACCGCTACAACCCCGCCATGTACACCTTTCGCCAGGTGCTGCGCAGCCAGCGCCTGGGCCAGCTCAATTACCTGATGGGCCGCTTCGCCGCCGACTACCGCACCTACGGCGCCTGGGGCGCCTTCCGCCACGAGATCCCCCACTCCCTGCTGGTGGAGGGGGGGGTACATCACCTGGACATGCTGCGCAACCTGGCCGGCTCGCGCTGCGTGCAGGTCTCCGGGTGGGAGTGGAACCGCCCCAGGAGCAGCTTCAAGGGGGAATCCAACGCCAGCTACGTGATGAAGATGGCCAACGGGGTGATCGCCCACTACGAGGGCACCTGCAGCGGCACCGGGCACCAGAACTCCTGGCACCGCGAGTACTACCGGGCGGTGTGCGAGAAGGGGGAGGTGGTGATCGACAACGACAACGTGCTGCGCCTGGTGATGCGCGACAAGGCCACCGGTACCCTGACCACCGAGGAGGTGCCCCTGACCCAACCGCCTTTCCAGGGCCACAACTACGTGATCGACGCCCACCTCAAATGGCTGGCCGGCGGCCCCAAGCCCGAGACCACCATCGAGGACAATCTGCAGAGCAACGCGGCCATGTTCGCGGCCATCGAGGCCTCCTTCAAAGACAAGGTGGTGGACGTGGCGGCCATGGTCAAAAAAGCCACCAGGAGGCGTTGAGCGTGGCCCACCAGATCCTGCTCCACTCCGAGGTGGAGCCCTACCAGACCATCCGCCCCCTGCTCGAAGCCATGGGCGAGTTGTGCGAGTGGAACCCCCTGGCCGCCCCGCCCCCCGCCCAGGCCCTGGAGCGCATCGAGGGTCTCTACAATTTTGGCCACCACCACATCGGCGGGGAGATGATGGACCGCATGCCGCGCCTGAAGGTGATCAGCAACTTCGGGGTGGGGGTGGACCACATCGACCTGGAGGCAGCGCGCCAGCGCAGCATCCCGGTGGGCAACACCCCCAAGCTCTTGGACGGGGCCACCGCTGACCTGACCTTTGCCCTGCTGCTGGCCGCAGCGCGCAATCTGGTCAGGGGGGATCACTTCGCCCGCAGCGCCGAGTTCATCCGCTACGATCCCAGTTTCATGCTGGGGCAGGAGGTGCACGGGGCCGTCCTGGGCATCGTCGGGCTGGGCAGCATCGGGTACCAGGTGGCCAGACGGGCCCTGGCCTTCGACATGCGGGTGATCTACCACAACCGCCAGCCCAGCGCGCAGGCCGCCGAACTGGGCGCCCGCTACGTCCCCCTCGACGAACTGCTCGCCCAGGCCGACTTCGTGGCCCTTACCATGCCCCTGACTCCCCAGACCCGGGGCATGATCGGCCGCCGCGAACTGGCCTTGATGAAGCCCACCGCGGTGCTGGTCAACGCCGCGCGGGGCGGAGTGGTCGATCACCAGGCCCTCTTCGAAACCCTGCAGGCCCGGCGCATCTGGGCCGCCGGCCTGGACGTGACCGAGCCCGAGCCCCTGCCGCGCGACCATCCCTTGCTGGCCCTGGGCAACGTGATCATCATGCCCCACCTGGGCAGCGCCACCCACCAGACCCGCCAGGCCATGGCCCAGCGCTCGGTGGACAATCTCCGGGCCGGCCTGGAGGGCAAACCCCTGCTCAGCCGGGTGGCCTGAACCCGCCACTCCTTCGCCTCAAACCCTGCGCCTCCTCTGCTGTGTACCCCTGACCTGCGCCCTTGCTGAAGTGCCGGGCGTTGTTCATGTTTTAATCAGACGCCTATCACCATACCAGAAGGACTCTTCAATGGCAGAGGCAAAACACTACAAGGTCATCATCATCGGTTCGGGACCGGCCGGCCTGACCGCCGCCCTGTACGCCGCCCGCGCCGACCTGGCCCCCCTGGTGCTGGAGGGCCTGCAGCCGGGAGGGCAGCTGACCATCACCACCGACGTGGAGAACTACCCCGGTTTCCCCGAGGGCATCATGGGCCCCGAACTGATGGAGAAGATGCGCGCCCAGGCCAGCCGCTTCGGGGCAGTGTGCGAATTCAAGATCGCCACCGGCGTGGACCTGGGATGCCGGCCCTTCACCGTGGAGAGCGACGGGGAACATTACACCGGCGACGCGGTGATCGTGGCCACCGGCGCCACTGCCCGCCTGCTGGGCCTGGAATCCGAGCGGCTGCTGATGGGCCACGGGGTTTCGGCCTGCGCCACCTGCGACGGCTTCTTTTTCCGCGGCAAGGAGATCGCGGTGGTCGGCGGCGGCGACTCGGCCATGGAGGAGGCCACCTACCTGACCAAGTTCGCCTCCAAGGTGACCATCATCCACCGGCGCGACGCCTTCCGCGCCTCGCGCATCATGCTCAAGCGGGCCCAGGACAACCCCAAGATCGCCTTCATCACCAACGCCGTGCCCGAGGAGATCCTCTCCCAGGATGGCCAGCAGGCCGTGCGCGGGGTGCGCCTGAAGGACACCCAGACCGGCCGGGTGTGGGAGCATCCCTGCGAGGGGGTGTTCATGGCCATCGGCCACCAGCCCAACTCCCAGATCTTCAGAGATCAACTCGATATGGACGAGCAGGGCTACATCCGCACCAAGCCGGGCACCGCCACCACTGATGTCCCCGGGGTCTTTGCCTGCGGCGACGTGCAGGACCACGTGTACCGCCAGGCCGTGACCGCCGCCGGCACCGGCTGCATGGCCGCCATCGAGGCCGAGCGTTTCCTGGCCCACGGCTGAGCCCTTCGACCGCTGCAACTGAGCCGGCCTGCGACCAGGGCCGGCTCTTTTTTTGTGAGGACCCCGTGCCCATCCAAGACCTGCTGACCCGCCATGGCCTACGCCCGGACAAGAAGCTGGGGCAGCATTTCCTCTCCGACCAGCAGCTGCTGGAGCGCGAACTGGCCTACGCCGAACTGCGGCCCGGCGACATTGTGCTCGAAATAGGGCCGGGCATCGGTAACCTCACCGCACTTTTGGCCAGACAGGCGGGCAGGGTGGTGGCCATCGAGCGCGATCCCCAGTTCGCAGCCTGTCTCGGAATCCTGCAACAACAACACTCCCAACTCGAAGTCCTCTGGGGCGACGCTCTGGAGGTCGATTTCCCCCCCTTTGACAAGGCCGTGGCCAACCTGCCCTACCAGGTGGCCCTGCCGCTGATCTTCAAACTCCTGGAGCGGCGCTTCGAGCGGGCAGTGCTGATGGTGCAGCGAGATCTGGCCCGGCGTCTGGTGGCCAGGGTGGGCGAAAGCGGGTACGGCCGGCTGAGCGTGGCCGTGGGCCGGCGCGCCGAGGTAGAACTACTGGAAGAGGTGCCCCGCCAGGCCTTCTATCCGCCCCCTGAGGTGGAGAGCGCCCTGGTGCGCATCGCACGCACCCGGCCCAAGTTCTCGGTGCCCGACGAGGAATTCTTCCGGGTGGTGCTGGAGGCCTTCTTCAGAAATCGACAAGAAACCCTGGCCCAGGCAGCCCAGGCCATCCGCTGCCGGGAACTGCCCCAGCCCCTGCTGGCCAGGACCATGAGCCGGCTGGGCGAAAAACTGCGGCGCAAACCCGTGTGCCGCGTCACCCCCGCCGAGTTCGGCGAACTCGCCTGGGCATTGTGGAAAGGGCGCTCGGGCTGAATCCACTGCTGAGGGGGATACCAGAGGGCCGGGAATGCCTTGGAGGTGTTTCCCGGGGAGTGGTCGGGAAGGGAAGGACGCGGGAGGAGAGGCGGGGAGAGCGGAGCCCGCAACGCCCCAACGTATGGGGCGTTGCGGGGGCAGGGCAGTGGGGCAGAGAGCTAAGCGAGCGGGGCGGCAAGTCCGCGCCTGGGGAAACACCGGAGAGGTATTCCCGGCCTGACCGCCCCGCGCCTGGAGAAAGGCCGGAGTGGGTCACTTCCCGACGCGAACCACTCCTACACCAACCCCGCGTACACCTCCCGCCCTCTGCGGAACAACTCCTTCACCTCCTCGCGCTGCCGGTCATTGCTGTACCGCCCCCAGGTGTCGATCCACTTGAGAGAATCCTCGATGGCGCCCAGGAAAAAGCGGGCCGCCTCCCCCCGCCGCAGCGAGGGCCGGCCCACCCGGAAGTAGACCGGGCTGGTGTGGGCGTAGATGGCGTGGCCGAAGCTGTCGCGCGAGTCGCCCCACAGCCGCGCCGCCACCCAGCCGTCCCGCTCGGCCCGGAAGCCGCGGCGGAAAGCCCCTTCGCGTTTGCCCTGCGGCCATTCCTCCCTGCACACCACCTGCCCGTCCACCACCAGCTCGGCCCTTTCGATCGGATAATAGGACCGAAAAGTCACCTCCGCCTCCAGTTCGCTCTCCGCAGTCAGCGACAACTCGCTGCCGATGGGCCGGCCGTTGATCTGGAGATCCAGGGCCGGCCCGTTGGTGATGAAGGTGCGGCCCGCCTTCATGCCCCCGATCCAACTGGCATAGGAGAATTCTCCCTCGGTCTGCACGTAGACCCGGTTGTTGGAGCAGACGAACCAGTCAGTGCCCGTGGAGGCCGGCAGCTTCAGGCCGCAGTCCAGCAGTTTGTACCACAAATCGTACTCAGGGTCCATCCAGAAGGGGTCGAAGAGATTGAAGGCGTCGAGTTTGCCCAAGGCCGTGGCCACCGGCGCTTCCATGCCGCGGCCGTTGTGGCACCAGATGACCACCCCCCCCTGCTCGCGCGCCTCGTCGCAGCAGAAACACAGGGGCGGGTAGTCGGGGTCGAACTGGGCGGTGAGGGTGTGGCCCCGGCTCACCGGCTGCACCAGGTTGCGCAGGTTGAGGAACATCACGTGGCCGTAGCCCATGCCCCAGGGCGAGCGCTCGCCGTAGTGGCGGTTCTCCTCGCCGATGTCGAGCACGTGGTGGGCGGTGGTGAATTCGTTCATCACCCCGATGGGGTACTTGTTGCTGGCATAGGGGAGCTGGCGCCGGTCCAGCACGCTGACCACGGTGACATTGTACCCCTCCACCGAAGAGTCCACCCCCAGCCGCTCGTCTGGCCGGGTCTCCTTGTCGTCGTAGTGGATGTGGGTGTTGCCCGGGTACCAGTGCCCCTCCTGGGGATAGTACCAGCGGCGCAGGGCGATCTCCACGGAGGCCGCCCCCTTCTCGGGCACCTCGACCACGGCCCGGGCCGGCTCGTACTCGGTGCCCCGCTCCACCAGCACCTCGGCGCGCCCGCGCGGGGCATTGACCTCGAATTCGTCCCTGGCGAAGAAGAAGGGAGTGCCGGTCCCGCGCTTGAGCAGCGCGCCCGCGGGCTGGGCGAAATTGCCCATGGCGTCGAGCACATGGACCTTGGCGTCGATGGGCTGGCCAGTGGCCGCGTCGGTGATGGTGCCGTGCAGAGTTCCCATGTCCATGCTCCTTGATCGAGGAAGCTGCTTGACCTAATTTGCCGGGGAGGCTTTACAAAAGGAGGCCCCATGGCGCTCAAAGTCTACGATTTTCGCACCGACATCCGCAACCTGCTGGTCACCCCCCAGATCCGCTCCCGCTTCCTGCGCATGGAGCCCGGACAGACGGCCTCCCGCCACAGCCACGACCTGGGCCACGAGATCTTCCTCATCCTCCAGGGCCGTTGCATCTTTGAGATCAGCGGTGAGGAGGCCGAACTGGGCCCTGGCCAGTTGTGCGTGGCCCTGGTCGATGAGCCCCACAGCGTGCGGGTGGTGGGCGACGAGCCGATGATCATGTACCTGTCCGTCACGCCCCACATCCAGCCCACCCACACCGCCAGGACCCCGCAGGGCGAACGCCTGCCCACCCACTTCATCCCCTCCAGCGCCTACGACGTGGAGACCGACACCCAGACCCCGGTCGAGGTGCTGGCCGAGCGCTGGGTGCAGTCCTTCCAGGTGCTGGCTGCCCTGGCTCAGGAAAGCGCCCGCCAGCAGGCCCTGGCCGCCTCCCAGCTCAAGCAGGCCGTGGCTGCCGGCGACGACGCAACTGCCCAGCAGGCCCGCAACACCATGTGGGAGGGGGTATACCAGACCTTCAAACAGCTACACGCTCTGGGCGACCAGTGGAACACCCTGGCGCCCCGGATGGCGAAAACAGGTTGATCGCGGCGGGGAGATGACCCTGGAAGTCTTTCCCGGGGAGTGGTCGGGAAGGGAAGGACGCGGGAAGGGATGATGGGGGAGCGGAGCCCGCAACGCCCCAACGTATGGGGCGTTGCGGGGGTCGGGCGGTAGGGCGGTGAGTTATGCGAGCGTGGCGGCAAGTCCGCGCCTTGGGAAAGACTGGAATGGGTCGCTCACCGACGCGCATATAGGAGGATCTCATGAAACCCATACGTCTCGGCGTTGTCGGCTGCGGCGCCATCGCCCAGGTCCAGCACCTGCCCAACCTGGCCGAAATGCAGGAGGAGTTCGAGGTGGCGATGGTCTGCGACCACTCGGCGCAACTGGCCCAGGCCGTGGCCCGCCGCTTCCATTTGCCCCGCCACACCAGCGACTACCGCCAGCTGCTGGAGGCCGACCTCGACGCCGTGCTCCTGTGCCACTCCGACCCCAAGACCGAAGTTGCCCTGGCCGCCTTTGCCGCCGGCAAACACGTCTTCATCGAGAAGCCGGTGTGTTTTTCGCTAGAGGACGCCGACGCGATGATCGGCGCGGCGCAGGCCGCCGGCAAGGTGGCCCAGGCCGGGTACATGAAGGTCTACGATCCGGCCTTTGAGCGGGCCAGGCGCGAGGTAGAAGAACTGAAGGAGATCCGCTTCGCCCAGGTCAACCACCTGCACACCGACAACTCCCACCACCTGCGCCAGTTCCGCCTCCAGCGCTTCGACGATCTCCCCCCTGGGGCCGGGGCGGCCCTGCAGGCGGCCCGCCAGACCTCCCTGCGCCAGGCCCTGGGCCAGGTCTCCCCCCAGGCGGAGCGGGCCTTCTTCATCCTGGCCGGCAGCATGATCCACGACCTGTACGGACTGCGCCTGATGCTGGGGGTGCCACAACGGGTGATCAGTGCGGATATCTGGAACGAGGGGTGGGCGATCAACGCGCTCATCGAGTACCCCGGTGGGGTGCGCTGCGCCGCCACCTGGGTCGAGCTGCCCAAACTGTGGGAATTCAGGGAAACCCTGGAGATCTACGACGAGGCCGTGCGCCTGGTGCTCTCCTACCCCACCGGCTTCTCCCGGGGCCAGCTCTCCTCCCTGGCCATCCACCGCAACGACGAAGAGGGTCTGCCCCTGCGGAGCGAGCCCGCCATCGCCTGGGAGAACCCCTTCACCCGGGAATTGCGCCACTTCCACGAGTGCACCACCAACAGCACCCCCTGCCGCACCCCCCTGGCCGAGGCCCGGCACGACGTGGAACTGGTGATCCAGATCGTCAAGGCGTACCTGGATAGGGTCTAGGCCGGAAAGAAGAACTCCTCGGCGGTGCGGCGCAGGATCTGGTCCCGGTCGTCCTCCGAGAGAAAGTCCAGCCCCTGGTGTATCAACTCCAGGCTCTCGCGGTAGGAGTGCGGCGGCTGCACCTGGTACGGTGAATCGCTGGCCCACATCAACCGGTGTGGGCCAAAGGCCTCGTACACCTGCCGGATCAGCTCGCTCAGGTCGGTGTAGGGCGGGATCTTCTGCCCCAGGGCGTAGAAGGCCGAGACCTTGACCATCACCGCAGGGTGGCGGGCCATGCGGCACAGCGCCCCCACCTGCTCGTCGCCGATGGGCGAACTGGCCCCGATGCGGCAGAGGTGGTCGATGATCACCGGCGTCTCGGGAAACTCCTCGCAGCGCCGGCTCAGCGAGGGCAGCCCGTCCGGGTTGATCAGCGGACACAGGGCCAGCCGGTGCTCCGCTCCGGCTTTGAACATCCGCGCAAAGCCCTCCCCATCCACCCACTGCTCCACCGCCACCCCGCGAGGGTAGATGCGAAAACCGCGCACCCCGCACTCGCCCAGCCAGCGCATCTCCTCCTCCGGCTCCGGCCCGGTCCAGTCGACGATGCCGATGCCGGCAAAGACCCCGGGATGCTCCTCCATCACGTCGAGCATGTAGGAATTGTCCGAGCCGTAATAGCTCATCTGCACCAGCACCACCCGGTCCACCCCGCAGGGGAGGGCCTGGGCCAGGAGATCCTCGGGCAGAAAGCTGGCCGGCTTGGCGTCCTCTGCCTTGAAGGAAGGAGCAAAGGGATAGTTGGCCAGGTCGTCGGTCCAGACGTGGGCGTGGGCGTCGATATAATTCATTCGGTACCTCCTCAAAGGTCGGCTTTGGATTGGTCGTCTGGTTGGTGGACGGGATCGGGCGGTGCCGGTTGCGGGTAGAGCATGGAGGCGATCACCGAGCCGGCCAGGATGAACGCCAGCACCCCCAAGGCCGCGGCCACTGATATCTCTATCTCAAAATAGGTCAGCAGCATCTTGCCCCCCACGAAGACCAGGATCATCGCCAGGCCGTAATGGAGGTAGTGAAAGAGCGCCATCAGGCCGGCCAGGGCGAAGTAGAGGGCGCGCAGCCCCAGCACGGCAAAGACGTTTGAACTGAAGACGATGAAGGGGTCGAGGGTGATGGCGAAGACCGCCGGCACCGAGTCCACGGCGAAGACCACGTCCATCACGCTGACCACCAGCAGCACCACCAGCAGGGGCGTGGCCAGGCGTTTGCCTTCGCGCCGCGCGAAAAAGCGGTCCCCCTCGTACCCTTTGGTGAGGGGGATGAAGCGGCGGCAGCCGCGCACCACCGGATTCCCCTCCAGATCCATCTCCTCGCCCTTGCCCATGGCCATCTTGATCCCGGTCCACACCAGCAGGGCGCCGAAGACGTAGATGATCCAGTGGAATTTGGCGATCAGGGCGATGCCGGCGGCGATGAAGAGGGCGCGCAGCACCAGGGCGCCGATGATGCCCCAGAAGATGACCTTGTACTGGTGGAGCGGCGAAACCCTGAAATAAGAAAAGATCACCAGAAAGACGAAGATATTGTCGAGGCTGAGCGCGCGCTCGATCAGGTACCCGGCCAGGAAATTGAGCCCGGCCTCCGCCCCTTTGAAGTAATAGACCCAGACGTTGAAAACCAGGGCGACCACCACCCAGAGAGCGCTCCAGACCAGGGCTTCCCTGATGCCGATGATCTGGTCCCGCCCCCCCAGTACCCCCAGATCCAGGGCCAGCATGGCCACCACCAGCAGGCCGAAACCACCCCAGATCAGCAGTTGGTCTGACATCCTTTCCCCGCACCCCTCCTCAGGCCCACGGCTCCACCTTGACGAGGCACCGTGCCCTGGCCGACAGCAGGGCGGCATCCACCACCGCCTGGGTCCAGTACCCGGCCAGCGCGCCGCAGCCGCCGAAGCGCCGGGCAAAGGCACCCGCACACGGCCACCAGCTCGGCCTGGGCCGACTTGAGCAGACTGGGGGCAAAGGAGTGGGCGGCGATGTCGCCGCAGCCGATGATCCCGAAACGCAGCTTGGCCAAACTTCAGTCCTCTCCGAGAGAATTTAATATATTTTCCCGTACACACCACAGGACCAGGAGAATTTATATGCCGCGTACTGCAACCCTTTTGCTCTGCCTGTGCTGGGCAGTCCAGACTCGGGCGCAACAGGCCGCTTCACCAGCCCAGACCTGGGATCAGCGCTACGCTGCCGAAGAGTACCTATACGGCAAGGAGCCAGTGGAATTCCTCAGGGCCCAGATCGGCCGGCTGGGCAGGGGCAGGGCCCTGTGCCTGGCCGCCGGAGAGGGCCGCAACGAGGTCTTCCTGGCGCAGCAGGGATTTGCCGTGGTGGCCGTGGACGTCTCGGCCAGGGGCCTGGAAAAATGCCAGGCCCTGGCCAAGGAGCGGGGGGTGCAGGTGCAGACCGTGAAGGCCGATTTGCGGGACTGGGACCTGGGCAAGGCCCAGTACGCGCTGATCACCGATTTCTATTACTACCAGCCCGACCTCTTTCCCAAGATCATCGCCGCGCTCAAGCCGGGGGGGATCTTCATCATGCAGAACTTCTCGCTCGACCAGCCGGCCACCAACCGCTTCGGGCCGCGCGACCCGGCCTACCTGGCCAAACCCGCCGAGGTGCTGGCCGCCTTTGCCGGCTGCCGCATCCGCTACTACGAGGACACCGTGGTCCAGCTGGACGAGGGCATGCACCAGGGGGCCGGCGCGGTGATCCGTCTGATCGCCGAAAAACCCCGCTGATCAGCCCATCTGCCGGGCGATCAACTCGACGGCGGTCTCCAGTTCCATCTTGCCGGTATTGATGGTCAGGTGGTAGAGCAGGGGATCGTCCCAGTTGGCGCTGTAGTAGTTCTCCAGATACAGCTTGCGCCAGCGGTCGTGCTGCTCCACCAGCCGGGCGGCGCTCTCCAGGTCCATCTGGCGCACCCTGGCCAGCCGCTCGCAGCGCAGTTTGAAAGGCGCCACGACGCGGCAGTGGAAGACCCCGGGCAAATCGGCCAGGATCAGCTGGCTGGCGCGGCCCACGATCACCGCCTTGCCGGTGGCGCCGAATTCCTGGACCAGGGTGGTGATCAACAGCTGGTAGGTGCCCCGGTCCATGTACGTGCTCTTCTCCGGCCGGCCCCGCTCCAGCAGGTAGGGAAACTCCATGCCGAACTCGGGGAAGCCCACTGCCAGGGGCAGTCCGCCCGCTCCGGCCTCGGGCACCAACAGGCGTTTGAGGAAGAGGGCGATGCGCCCCTCCCCCTTCTCGTCGAGCTTTTCGACCTCCTCGACGGGCACGTCGGCCAGGGCAGCCATCTCCTCCACCAGCCGGCGATCCACGCACTGATACCCGAGTTTCTGGGCCACCTGCTCGGCGATCCAGTCGCCGCTGCTGCCCAACTGGTGGGCAATAGTGATGACGGACATGATCTCCTCCCTATTTGCGCGGTCCCTGGTCCAGGTGCTGGTCGAGGATGAAGACGATGATCTGCTCCCCGGTGCGGGTGCTCAGGTCCGTGTGCAGGCTGACCACCTGGCAGCCGGTCAGTTCGCCCACCAGGCCTTCGAGGGTCTGGCGGCTGCCCTCCATCAGCCGCAGCCGCATCTCCTTGATCAGCCTGGCCCCCTCCTGGTCGCGGGCCAGGTGTTGCTCGGCCCGGGTGAGCACCCCCGAAAGGCGCACGAAGATCACGTCGGCAAAGATATAGGTGCGCGCCTCCTCGGGCCCCCGGCCCAGATGCTCGCGCTCGAACTGGACCATCAGCCGGCTGAACTCGGCCTCCAACTGCCCGCGCGTCTGTCGCATCGCCCGCTCACCCGTCCCTTCAGACCTGGTCGAAGTGCACGGCCTCGCCCAGGGCAAAGACCACCACCAGGCTGCCCGAGAGCGAACTGAGACTGGTCTGCACCTCGACCACCTCGCGCCGCAGCACCTGGGAGACCTGCTCCATGACCGAGGGCGAGGAACCCGAATTGAAGAGCAGGGTGTTGAAGCGCTGGAGCATGGCCTGGCCGGCCTCGGTGCGCGCCAGCGCCCGCTCGGAGGGCGAGAGCACCTCCCGCAGATGGACGACCACCAGGTCTTCCTCCACCATCACCGTGACCCGGCTGGGCCGCACCCCCATCTCCTCCTCCTCGAAGCGGGCGATGGTCCGGGCCAGCGAACTGGACAGCTGCTCCACACTCCATTCCATGCTCTGAGTTCTCCAAAAAAACAGCCGGCGCGTCTCGTCAGAGATCGCCGCCGGCCTATGGCGCATCAGGCGCACCCGCCTCTTTGCTCTATCTGCCAGGGACCGCGGGGGTGGCCCTCCGGCGGATCCTCTCGGCAGAGACCATCTGCCCGGCTGGCCGCAACCCTCGTCGCCTAAAACCTACTCCGCCGGCCAGGCGATGTCAACCGCGCTCGGCATAGGCCTGCAGCTGCCGGCTGCGGGCGTAGAATTCCTCCAGGCTCAGGTCCTTGAGAAAGACCAGGCCCCGGGTGGCCCGGATCAGCGGGCTGGGGTGTTCGTGGAACCACTGCCGGCCCAGACAGATCTTGACTTTCTGGTACTGCTCCACCTGGATGCGCTGCGCCAATTCGGAGAAGGGGCCCTCGTGTTCGTAGCTGGGGAAGGAGGCGTCCTTCTGCGAGATGAAGGTGTTCATGAAGGCATTGTGCATGATGGCGAACATGTTCAGCGACACCGGCACGAAGATATTGGCCTCGGCAGGGTGGAAGCGGTACCACACGTTGCGGTAGCCCAACACCCGGAGGTCGGCACGGCCACTCTGCCCCTGGTAGCGGCGCAGGGCCTCGGCGATGGCCTGCAGCACCTTGTAGTGGGTGTCCGGGCCGCTGGCCTCCGGGTCGAGGGCCACCCCCACCACGTCGGGCCGCACCTCTTCGAGCAGTTTGAGGATGGGGACCACGTCCCCCTCGACCGTGGGCTCGCGGGTGAAGACCTCGCCGGTGTAGAAACCCAGGCGCAGGTGGCGGATGCTGGGGCAATCCCAGCCGAAGTAGCCCCAGATGCACTCGGCCTCCCACTCGCGGCACAGGCTCTTGAGCTGCTGCACCTGGGGGGCGTCCTTCTGCCCCGGGTACTGGGCGGCGAAATAGGCCTCCAACTCGGCCATGCGCCGCCTGATCCCCTCCAGGCCCTCCTCGCCGTACACCCCCAGCAGGTTGCGCAAAAAGCGGCGGGCCGCCCCCTCGGCGCGCAGATCCTCGTCATCAGCGGCCACCCCGTCCAGGTACTGCCACACGTCGCGGTTGCGGCCGTTTTCATTGTCCGGGACAAAGTAGCCCTCCCCGTGCAGGCGGGCGAACTGGGGGGTATCCAGGAAGCGGCCCAGGCGGGCCAGATGGTCCTGGATGAAGCGGTTGGTGACCGCGGTGAAACCGCCGGTCAGGCAGACGAAGTGATGGGTGTTGCTGGCCTGGCGCACGTGGCGGACGATGTAGGGCAGGTAGCCCAGCATCAGGTCGTCGTGGTGGGGCTCGGTGTGCAGAAACCGGGTCTGGCTGCGGGTGCTCATGCCCCGCTCCAGCTTGGCGATCAGGCTGGCGCGCACCCGCCCCGTCAACACCTCCACCGGCCCGGGACACCGGCGCAGCAGCAGCGCGCCCCGCAGGTCGGCGGCAAAGTCCTTTTGCCCCAGCTGGTCCACCCGCTTGCGGCGGGCCACCGCCAGGTCCACCACCACCTTTTCGATCTCCTCCTCGTCCAGGACCGGGGTCCGCTCCAGCAGGACCACCTGGCGCTCTTCCAGCAGCTTGGCCGCCCCCAGGGTCAGGTAGAAGCGGGCCTGGGGCAGGACCTGCAGGCTGGTGGCGGGGTGGTCGATGTGCGCCTGCTCCTGAACGGCGGCGGCCACGATCTGGGCCTTGGCCTCGCCGGCGGCAATGACGATGGCGCAGCAGTCCGGGTTGTAGGTGATGGTGCCCAGGCCGATGGTGATCACCAGGCGTTTGCGGGCCACCTCGATGCCCCCCAGATCGCCGGCGGCAGAAGCCTGGGTCTGGTAGTTGACCGCGGTCAGCCGGGTGGTGGAGCGGTGGTCGGAGCCCCGCACGTTGAAGCCGATATGCCCGTCCGGGCCGATGCCCCCCAGGAAGAAGCCGATGCCGCCCAGCTGGCGGACGCGGCTCTCGAAATCCTGGCACCACTGGTCCACCCCGGCCAGCACCCGCTGCTGGAACTGTTCGAGGGGGGTGTGGGCCGCCCGGTAGCGCAGGCTGAGGTCCACCTCGTCGGCCGGCCAGGCCGAGCGCAGGGTGTGCCCAGGGGGCAGGCCGATGCGGGTGCCGTCGATCAGCAGGGCCCGGCGCGGGTCCAGGCCGAAGCCCTCGAGGTAAAAGCGGGAGACATAGGAGTGGAAGCTGTTGTGCTGGGCCGGGGCTATGGGGTAGAACTCGTCGATCTGGACAAAATGCAGGCTGCCCATGTCCGGCCGGCAGCCTGGATCCACCCCGGCCTCTTCCAATTCGCGGCGGATCTGGGGGGTATCCCAGCCCTGCAGCAGGCGCTGCACCCAGCGGATGAAGTGCTCGGGGGTCTTGCCGGTGGGCAGCGAGATCACCCCGCCCGGATGGTCCTGCACCCACTCGACAAAGCGCATGGCCGCCAGCTTGCCCAGGGCCGGAAAATTGTCCACCACCAGGGTCCTGATCTTCTCGGCCGGGGGGCAGAGCGCCGCAAAGGGCGATGCTTCCAGCACCCGGCGTTCCACCGGACTCAACCCGGCTGCACTCTCGTCGGCCATGCACTCTCCAATCAATGCGGCGCCCGCGACAGCAGGATGTCCCTGGTGTCCCTGGCGATGACCAGCTCTTCGTTGGTGGGAATGACCAGCAACTTGATGGGCGATGAGGGCTGCGAGATCTCCCGCTCTCCGGAAAGCCCCTCCCGGTTGCGCTCCGGGTCGAGCGCCATGCCCAGGCCGGCCAGGGGCTCCAGGATGCGGCGGCGCATCTGGCTGCTGTGCTCGCCCACCCCCCCGGTGAACACCACTGCCTCGGCCCGGCCCAGCACCGCCAGGTACGCGCCGAGGTACTTGCGGACGCGGTAGGCGTAGAGTTCCAGGGCCAGTTCGGCCCGGCCCTCGCCCCCGGCGGCGGCCTCCTGCACCTGGCGCAGGTCATTGGACACCCCCGAAACCCCCAAGAGGCCGCTCTGGCGGTTGAGCAGCCGGTCGATCTGCGGCAGGGACAGGTCGCACTGCTCGGCCAGGTGGAAGATGATGGCCGGGTCGATGTCGCCCGAGCGGGTGCCCATCATCACCCCTTCGAGGGGGGTGAGGCCCATCGAGGTGTCCACCGAGCGCCCGCCTTCGACAGCGGCCAGCGAGCAGCCATTGCCCAGATGGCAGGTGATGCCGGTGAAGTCGTCCTGGTCCCGGCCCAACAGGCGGGCGGCGCGCCCGGCCACGTAGCGGTGCGAGGTGCCGTGGAACCCGTAGCGGCGGATGCGCCGTGCCTGGTAGAGCGCGTAGGGCAGCGGATAGAGAAAGGCGCGCTCCGGCATGGACTGGTGAAAGGCCGTGTCGAAGACCGCCACGTGGGGCACCTGCGGGAAGAACTGCCGGGCCGCGCGGATGCCCACCAGATTGGGCGGATTGTGCAGGGGCGCCAGGGCCGCGCACTCCTCGATGCCCTGCTCCACCTGTGGGGTGATCAGCGCCGCCTGCACGAAGCGCTCCCCCCCGTGCACCACCCGGTGGCCCACCCCCGCCACCTTTGCCCCGCCCTCGCCGTGGGCCCGCAGCGCCTCCCGGATGCACAGCAGGGCGGCCCGGTGGTCGGGCACGGCCGCCGCCTCCCGCGCGCTGCCGCCGGCCCACCGGTGGGTGGCCAGGGCGCCGGCCTGGCCGATGCGCTCCACCATCCCGCCGGCCTCGTCCCGCTCGGTCTCCATGTCGAAGAGGTGGTACTTGACCGAGGAGCTGCCGCAGTTGAGGACCAGGATTTCCATGACGCGGCGAAGCGCGCGACGCCCCCCGGTGTTGCTCAGGGGCTCTTGGAGTGGCGGGCGTAGTACTCGGGCAGATGCTCCTTTACCTGGACTTCCAGTTCCTCGTCGGTGATGGCGCTCATGCGCTGGTGGACCTCGTACTGGTCCATCACCCAGCGCGCCACCTTGTGCACCTTGATCTTGTTGAGCCGCTCGTCGCCCTTGAGGCCGAGAAAATCATTGACCCAGATGGTCACCCCGTCCACTCCGGACTTGTCGGTGATGGACACCCTGGGCGGCCGGCCGAAGAGGGCGGCGGTGTCGAAGATATTGTAGATCCGCTCGTCGGCGCGCAGGCCGCCGGCGTGGATGCCGGCCCGGGTGGTGTTGAAGTCCCGGCCCACAAAGGGGTAGTTGGGCGGGATCTCGACCCCAGCGGCGCGCATGTACTCGGCGATCTCCTGGATCGTGCGGGTGTCGATGCCGCACAGCCCGCCCCGCAGGGCGATGTACTCGATCACCGCCCCTTCGAGCGGAGGGTTGCCGGTGCGCTCGCCAAAGCCGAAGAGGGTGGTGTTCAGCGCATTGCAGCCGTAGAGCCAGGCGCTGGCCCCGTTGATATGCACCTTGTGAAAATCGTTGTGGCCGTGCCACTCCAAACATTCGGGGGGCACCCCGGCGCCGTGGGTCATCCTAAAGATCAGCTTGGGGATGGAACGGGGCAGGGCCGCGCCGGGGAAACTGAGGCCGAAGCCCATGGTGTCGCACAACCGCACCTTGGCGCGCAGTGCGGGGGGCACCTGCTCGGAGCGGCGCATCAGCTCGGCCACAAAGGGCAGCACAAAGCCCTCGATATCGGCGCGGGTCACGTCCTCCAGGTGGCAGCGGGGCCGGATGCCCGCCTCCCAGGCCGCCTCCACCACCTCCAGGTAGTCGGCAAAGGCCTGGCGGCGGTTCTTCTTGAGCTTGAGGAAGATGTGGTAGTCGGAGCAGGAGGTGAGCATCCCGGTCTCCTTGACCCCCACCTCCTTGACCAGGCGGAAATCCCCCTTGTCGGCCCTGATCCACGAGGTGATCTCCGGGTAGCGGTGCCCCAGGGCCCGGCACTCGTCCAGGGCCCGGCGGTCGTTCTTGGTATAGAGGAAAAACTCGGTCTGGCGGATGACGCCCCGGGGGCCGCCCAGTTTGGCCAGCATGTCGTAGAGTTTGACCTGCTCCTCCACGGTGTACGGGGGGCGGGCCTGCTGGCCGTCGCGGAAGGTGGTGTCGGTGATCACCAGATCTCGGGCCAGGGCCTCCTGCGGGTCGAATTTCACCACCTGCCCGTCTATCTCCTCGTAGAGGGGTCCGTCGAAGAGGATCTTGGGAGGCAGGCGGTAGTCGAACTGTTCGTCGAGCAGATTGGGCGCTCCGGCGTCCACCAGCGGCCATTGCTTGGCGGCGGCAGTCATGTCAGTCATCTCCGTCTCCCCCCTCACTTCAGGTACCGGGCGACGAAATCGATGGCCGAGCCCACCGTCTGCACCTGCAGGGCCTCGTCTTCATCCATCTCGATGGCGAACTCCTCCTCGAAGCCGGCCATCAACTCCACTGACTGCACGGACTCGGCCCCCAGATCGACGGTGAAGGTGTGGCCCTCCTGGATCTGTCCAGGCTCCAGTTTGAGCACCTGGGAGATGACGCGGTAGACCCGGTCCTTGATCTGGGCGCGCTCCATAGACAATGCCTCCTCCTGTGCCTCAGTTGCGGGTGGCTATAGCCCCTAACGGAATGAGAAAGGTCATTTTGTCAGTGGCTCCTAAGACCGGCGGCGGCTTCCCGGTCGACGATGAAGGTGCAGCTCGGATGGTCCTGCAGCAGACTGGCCGGACAATCGGGGGTAAAAGGGCCCTCGACCGCAGCGGCGATGGCCGCCGCCTTCTTGGAGCCGGTGGCCAGCAGCATCAACTGGCGCGCCTCGCGGATGGTGCCGATGCCGGCCGACAGGGCGCAGCGGGGCACCTCGGCGGGGTCCTTGAAGAAGCGGCCGTCGCTGTTGGCGGCGATGGTGCTGGGGGTCAGGCTGACCAGACGGGTGCGGCTGTCCACCGGACTGCCCGGCTCGTTGAAGGCGATGTGCCCGTTGCCCCCGATGCCCAAGAGCCACAGGTCCACCCCGCCCACCGAGAGGATCTGGGTCTCGAAGGCCTGGCATTCCAGCTGGGGATTGGCCGCCCGGCCGTTGAGCACGCGGGTGTTCCAGGGGCGGATGTCGACGTGGCTGAAGAGCTTGGTGTTCATGAAATGGCGGTAGCTCTGGTCGTGGTCGCCGTCCAAGCCCCAGTACTCGTCGAGGTTGAAGGAGGTGACCTTGGCGAAACTCAGATGCTCCGTCCGGTGCAGGCGGGCCAGTTCGGCGTAGGTCTGCTCGGGGGTGGAACCGGTGGCCAGGCCGATGGCGGCACTGGGCTTGGAACGGATCAGCGCGGCGAAGATCCCGGCGGCCCTGCGGGCCACGCCCTGGGCATCCGGGCAGACGATCACCTCAATATTTCCAGCCATGGCGCAACTCTCGCTCTATGAGGTTTGGAGGACAGAATGTAGAAAACGCCCCCTCCGGTGTAAAGCGGCGCGGCTCCACCTTGACAGCGCCGCGCGCACGGATATCTTTCACCCCTTGGAGAATATAGAAGAGTGCTATTGCCCCGGCCAGAGGAGAACTCCCATGGGCGATTACCGCGCCTTGACCCGTGCCGAAGTCGAAATCCTGAAGCAAGCCGGCTGCGCGGCACAGAGCTGGTCCGCCGTGCAGGTCAGGGAGGGTTTTGACCCGCGCCGGGTGCAGCGCGTCCGCTTCTATGGGAAGGTGCGCATCGGCAGCCTGCAGGGCCGGGTGACCCTCGACGGCGGGGTGGAGTTGCCGGCCGAACTGGCCGATGCCACCCTGGTCAACTGCACCCTGGGCGACGAGGTGCGGGTGACCCGCATCGGCAGCCACCTGGCCAACTACGACCTGGGCGACCGGGTGGTAATCAGCGACGTGGGCGCGATGGCCACCGGGCCGGGGGCCACCTTTGGCAACGGGGTGGAGGTGGAGGCGGTCAACGAGGGGGGGGGCCGCCAGTTCCCCATCTTCGCCGAGATGTCCAGCCAGTTTGCCTATCTGTTGTGCATGCACCGCCACCATTCCGAACTCATCGCCCGTCTGGAGGCCATGGTCGCCGCCTACGTGGACCAGGCCAGGGCCGACCGGGGCCGGGTGGGCGAGGGCGCGGTGGTGACCCAGGTCCCCGAGGTGATCGACGTGGCCATCGGGCCGGCCGCCCAGGTGCGCGGGGCGCTGCGGCTCTGCAACGGCACCCTGCTCAGCGAGCCCCAGGCCCCCGTACAGGTGGGCGCCGGGGTGGTGGCCCAGGACTTCGTCATCGGCGAAGGTTCCTCGGTCAGGGAGGGGGTGGTGCTGAGCCGCTGCTTGGTGGGCCAGGGCGTGCAGCTGGGCAAGCAGTTCTCCGGGGAGAACTCCCTTTTCTTCGCCAACTGCGAGGGCTTCCACGGGGAGGCCTGCTCGGTCTTTGCCGGCCCCTACACCGTGACCCATCACAAGAGCACCCTGCTGATCGCCGGCCTCTACTCCTTCTACAACGCCGGATCTGGCACCAACCAGAGCAACCACATGTACAAGCTCGGGCCAGTGCACCAGGGCATCGTGCAGCGGGGCAGCAAGAACGGGTCGTTCTCGTACATGCTCTGGCCCACGGTCGTGGGCCCCTTCTCGGTGATCATCGGCAAGCACCTGGGCAACCTGGACACCAGCGAGCTGCCCTTCTCCTACCTGACCGAGGTGGAAGGCCAGAGCATGCTGACCCCGGCCATGAACATGCACACGGTGGGGGTGATGCGCGACGGGGACAAGTGGCCCGCCCGCGACCGGCGCCAGGGCACCCTCAAGCGCGACCTGATCCATTTTCCGGTGTTCAGCCCTTACCTGGTGCAGAAGATGATCCAGGCCGAGGCCCTGATGCTCGACCTGCACGCACGGACCCCCAGGGAGGTGGAGCAGGTGCGCTACAAGGGGGCCTTCATCAAACGCCTGCTGCTGCGCCCCAGCGCCCGCAGCTACGCCTCGGCCACCGAACTCTACCTCAAGGAAAAGATCCTGGAGCGCCTGGCCCCGGTGCGCAGCCAGGGCCTCCAGGCCTGGCGCCAGGCCCTGGCCGATACCGGGATCTACAGCCCATCGTGGGCCGACGTGGGGGGCATGCTGGTGGGCCGCCTTCGCCTGCAGGAGCTGACCGGGGCCCTCGCCGAGGGCCGCATCGCCGACCTGGCCCAGCTCCAGGCCGCCCTCAGCCAGGCTCACGCCGCCTATGCCCAGGACGAATGGGCCTGGGTGCGGCGCA
>JACPJE010000015.1 GCA_016187725.1 Candidatus Latescibacterota bacterium | reverse complement strand
CCGAAGCGCTGGCGCAGGTAGCAGCGCCCCAGCAGCGCGCCCAGGAAATTGGGGATGGCGAAATGGGGCCACTGCCCCAGGCCGCCCACAAAGCCGTAGAACAGGCCCATGGGCGCCCCCAGCGCCCCCAGCGCCCAATAGAGCAGGCCGCTGAAACCCAGGCCGGCGGCGATGTACTCCCAGCTGATGATCTGGGTCACCATGCCCTTGGCCGCCGCCCCCGGCAGGGTGGACTTGGCCCAGAAGGCCTGCATGGTGGCGTGGAAAGGCCAGAATTTCTGCACAAAGGGATAGGCCGAGGAGGGGATGGGGCCCAGCTTCCAGATGAAGGACCAGAAGAGGAAGCTGCAGGTGAAGAGGATCAGCAGGGCCAGGGCCGTCATCTTCACCAGGCTGTCGAAGCGGGTGCGCGTCAGTTCGAGCTGCTTGAAGGCCTGGGCCTCATAACCCCACTGGAAGAGGGGCATGGGCGCAAACCAGATGGCCGCCCCCTGGTAGCCCGACAGATAGAAGGAGCCCTCGCGCAGGTAGGGAAAACTCACCCCCTGCGGGCTGCCGGTCAGGCCGATCATCCGCGCGCTGATGTAGGAATAGACGGGGGTCCACACAAAGCCGAAGAAGAGGGTGATCCACACCGGAAACTCGGGGACCAGGAACCAGACCAGCGCCACAAAACCCAGGGTGCTGGCCGCCCACAGGCCCAGGGCCTTGGCGATGTCCAGGTCGCCCCGGCCCAGCGGCGGCCGGATAGACTCGCCGCGGCGCTCCCCGGCCGCCCTGGCCAGCACCTTGCCCGCCCCCCAGAAACCCACCCCGGCCACCACCAGCGCCCCGCCGATGGAGAAACTCAACCAGAAGTCGAAGGAATTGGAGATCATGGTGGGGATGGCCGACATGCCCGGCGACCAGGTGTGCAGCACCCCGGCGCTGTAGAGCAGGGGATTGGCCACCAGGTTGACCAGCAGCGAGGCGGCGGTGCTGCCCACCACGATCCAGAAGGGCAGCACCAGACCGATGAGCACGTGCACCAGATCAGTGGCCAGGCCCAGCACCCCGGCCGGCAGCACGGCCTTCATCGGCACCGTGAAATCGAAAAAGGGGATGGGCAGGATGGAGACGGTTTCGGTCAGGAACACCCCGGAGAGAGTGGGCACCACCACGTAGAGCAGCCCCCAGATGGCCCCGATGAAGGCCCCGGTGCTGAACACCTGCCAGCGCCAGCCCTCCTGCTTGGAGGAGGTCTCGGCCAGGGCCGTGGCCCCCCCGGCCTGCACCTGGGCCATGGGGAAGGGCAGGCGCTCGACGTCGTGGGTGAGGCGGAAGAGGGCATAGCCCAGGGAGAGGCCGTTGATGCGCTGGAGGATCACCACCGCCAGCAGGATGGCGATGGGTTTGAGCCAGGCGGCGTGGAAGAGGGTGCGCTCCAGCAGGGCCTCCGAGTCGCGGGGGGGCGCCACCCAGGCGGGGATGTGCTGGTGCAGACCGTCGGCCTGGGGCGACTGGATGAAGAACTGGTCCCAGATCAGGCTGCCGAAGGGACCGCCGAAGAGATCCGCCCCGGTGCCCAGTTTCCCGCCGATGGCCACCAGGCCGCCAGCCACCCAGTAGAGGACGATGATCTCCTGGGTGCGCAGCCGCACGAAGGTGCGCTTGGCGATCTCGATGAAGAGGATCAGGGTGACCCACTCGGCGCCGCCGGCCATGCTCTGGCCGGTGACCAGGCCCAGATAGATGGCCCCCGGCAGCATGACCAGCCCCACGAAGAGGGCCGCCCAGAGGGTTTTTAGGTTGAACCCCGGCTCGAAGGGCTTCGCTTCCAGGGTCTCCGCCGCCGGACGCTCCAGAACCTCTGTCATCCCCCTGCCTCGCCCGGATTGGGATCAGACACCGACGGCCTCTTTGACGGCAGCCAGCTGCTCGAGGTGGTCCTCGAAGATCTCGACATGGCCGGCTTTGCTCTTTTGCAACCCTTCCAGGTACTCGTTGAAGGCCTGGCGCTCCTTCTCCTCGGTCGCCTCCCGCTTGACCGACCTGAGCACCCCTTGCTGCTCGAGACCGAAGTAGCTCTCGGGCTGGCGGTCGAGCACCTTGAAGACCGAATATCCCCCCTTGCACTTGAGCGGCCCCTGCAGGGTGCCCAGGGGGACCTTCAGCACCGCCTTGAGCCACTCCTCTCCATAGAGAGGACCCTGGAGCCCGTACACCGCCAGGGTGTCGCCGCGAGTATTCTTGCGTATACTCCTGGCCCGCGCCAGGGCGGCCAGGTCCGCCCCGCGCGCTACCTGCTCGGCGATGGCCCTGGCCTGGTCTGGGTCCTCGACCAGCACCTCCTGGAGCTGCGCTGCGGCCGGGGAACGGTAAGCCTCTTTGTGCGCCTGGTAATAGGCCTCCAGATCGGCCTGGCTCACCTCCACCTGCTCCACCACCAGGGCGCGCAGGCGCGCGATCATCAGGTCTTGCTTTTCGCGCAGGCGCCACTGCCTGAAGTCTTCCTGCTGGTCCACCCCCTTGCGGCGGGCGTCCTGGGCCATCACCGCCCTGGGGAAGAGGCTGTTGGTCAATTCGCCCACCAGCTGTTGCTTGGTCACGGCCGGCCACTCGTCCCTGGCCGGCAGGGCCACCTCCAGCACTTCCTCGACGCTCACCTGGCGGTCTCCATAGGTGTAGACCGGCAGCTGGCGTTCGGCGGCAGAGAGTTCCTCCACCTCGCCTTTCAGGACGCGCATCACCAGTTCCATGCCCTGGGCCTGTTCCTGGACATTGAGTTCCTGCTGGAGGTGGAGGAGATAGGCGTCCTTCAGCGCTTCCTTCTCAGCCCGCTGGAGCGCCTTGAGGAGCTTGTCGCGCACCGCTTCCAGCGCCACCGGGCGCCGTTCCTCCACCCGGGCGATGACGTACCCGTCCCTGACGAAAAGGGGCTGGGTCATCCCACCCACCGGCAGGCCCATCACCGCTTCGACCACCGCCCTGGGGGCATCCTGGGGGGAGTAGATGAACTGCTGGGCTCCCTTGGCCGGCACCTTGAAGACGCGGTCGGTCGCGTACTGGGCTGCCACTTCGGCGAATTCTTTGCCCCCCTTCAAAAGCGCCGCTGCCTGGCGCGCTCTGGCCTGGTCGGGAATAAAGAGCTCCTGGGTCACCACCTGCTGGTTCCAGCCCCCCTGGGCATAGGCCTGCTGGATTTCCTCCTCGGTCACCAAGATCCGCTCGAGGACCTGGCGGCGCATCATCTGATTGGCCAGTTCCTTGACCTCGCGCGCCTCCAGGTACTCCAAGACCTGCGGGTCCTGGTCCAGCCCCCGCTCCCTGGCCTCCAGGAGCAGGAGTTCCCTGTCCACCAGGGTCTGCAGGTGCGCCCGATGATCCCCCTTGCCGGCGGCAGACAGTCTGGCCTCAAAAGCCTGCAGCATCTGCGCGGTGATCTCCGCCTCGCCCACCCTGGCCAGCAGCGCGGGATCTTCGGACAGGGCGCAGCCGCCCAGGCAGGCCAACAGCACACCGTGGCTCCAGGTCCTTTTCATAATCCTTTTCATCGCCCTCACAAAGTAAATCAGGAGCCGGATCGAGTCCAGCTCCTGATTCTTCTCAGCCTGTTCTGCGGCCTTTTGTCCCTGGCGCCCCCTCAGGTCTGCCCCACGGGAGGCAGTTTGACGATCTGCTGCTTCACCTGGAAGCGAAACTCCACATCGAGGGTGTTTTCGGGGTTGCCGCTGACGTCAAAGGAAAGCACAAACTGGTTGAAGCGCACCACCACCTCGCCCTCCTGGTACTCCTGGGGCAGAGGGTCGAAAACCAGGAAGCCCTGGCGCTGATCTTCCTTGAAGACGGGCCGCTGGCGGTGGTACACGCTCTTGTACACCACCCCCATGCGCTCCAGTGCCAAAGTCTTTTCGTACCCCGAGATCCCCAGCTCGACGCGGTAGTACTTGCTGAAGCTGTTGCCGCCTTCGGCCAGGTAGCCCTCGCGCCCGGGATCGTAGTAGCGATAGGTCTGCCCGTCGCTGGTGACCATCAGGGCCTTGGCCGGATCGAACTCGATCTTGGCGTAGGTCTTGTTGATGACGGTGACTTCGAAGACGGTGAAGCGGGGCGGAATATAGCTGCTCTGCACTTCCTTCTGAGAGAAGGTATAGGGATTGATGTGGCGGCCGTCGAAGAGGGGCGGAAAACGGCGGTTCAGCTCGTCGTCGGTCAGCGGTTTTATCTCGATGAGCACGCCTTCCTTGCTGAATACGGTTGAACTGTCGTCAGGGTCGATATAGTAATCCCCCCGCCCTTCGGGCAGGATGGGCTTCATCTCGACCAGGTACTTCTGCTTGGTGGGAATCAGCCCCCCGGCGCAGTCCCAGAGGATCCCCCCCAGCAGCAGCGCCAAAACACCCCATGCGCGCGCTGATTTCATAGGTAGACCTCAACCTTCCATTGATCGCCTGACTCGCTGTGGTGCCTAGTATTTTTTGGTCTCGTCTCTGGTCTCTATGTCGATCTTCTCCACTCCTGCCTGGGTGGCCGCCTCCATCGCGTCGAGGACGAACCCGTGAGGGGTATTGGCATCCGCCACGATGATCAGCGAGGTGGAGGCCGTCTGGCTCTTCTCCCGCGACAGCCAGGTGTCCAGGTCGTTCAAGCTCACCAGCTGGCCGCTGACCTCGAACTGGCCGTCAGCCCCGATCAGTATTTTCAACTTCTTCTCTTTCTGCAGGGGAGAATGGTGCTCGGTCCCCGGCAGCTCGATCTTGAGGTGAGTGACCTCGACGAAGGTCGTGGTCACCATGAAGAAGATGAGCAACTGGAAGACCGCGTCGATCAGCGGTGTCAGGTCCAGTTTGGTGTCCCCTCTGGAACTGGTGCGACGAGCCATACTACTTCACCCCTCGCTGCTCTTGGCGAATGCGATGCCCTCGATGCCCTGGCTGCGGGCGATATCCATAATCTTCACCACCTGGCCATGGGGCACGGTGCGATTGGCCTCCAGGATCACGGTTTTGGTGTTGTCGGTCTGCATCACCTGGTGGATCTTCTCGGCCAGTTGTTCCCTGGGAGTGATCTCGCCGTTGACCTGGATCACCCCGTCCCGGTCGATCACGATGTTCATGTCTTTGCTGGCCTTGGACTCGCCCTGGCCGCCGGGCAGGTCCACGCTGAGGCCCTTGGGGTTGACGAAGGTGGTGGCCACCATGAAGAAGATCAGCAGGAGGTACATGCAGTTGATCAACGGCGTCAGATCGGGATCTGAGCTCAAATCGAAAAGACTCTTTCGTCGCGAACGTCTTCGGTGTGCCATTCCCACCCTCCTCTCGGTTCATTCAGGCCCGCTGGCCTGCCTGGAAGCGCGTCAGCAGCGTGTTGGAGAAGGCATGGCAGTAGAGTTCGATGCGCTTGAAGCTACTGTCGGCCCGGCCGGCCAGCCAGCGGTGGAAGACAATCGCCGGAATGGCGATGAACAGCCCGGCGGCCGTGGTGATCAACGCTTCCGCGATACCGGCGGCCACGGCTGCCGGATCGCCGACGCCGGCGCGGGCAATGGCATCGAAGGCCTTGATCATCCCGGTGATGGTGCCCAGCAGCCCCAGCAGCGGCGAGACCACCGCCACCGTGGCCAGGGTGCTCAACAGCCGCCCCAGGTACGCCTCGCCTGCTTCCTCGGTTGCCAGGATCAGTTCCTGGCGCATATCCTCGATGTCGGTGCGATTCTCCAGCACCAGGGTATCGTGGCGCTTGAGCAGCGATGCAAAGACATAGTTGAGGGGGCCTTTGCCCTTCTGGAAGTGCTCGGCCGCGGCCTTTTCGCCCTGGCTCTTCAGCAGGCTTTCGGCCTGGGTCAGTTCGCTCTCGGCCGCCTGCTCGCTGGGCACCCTGAACAGGGTCCACATCCGCTCGATGATCGCCCCCAGGCCGACCAGCGAAGAGAGCAACAAGGGCCACATCACCGGCCCTCCCTTGATGAATTGATCTACTAAGAAATTCTGCTCCATGGCACTCCTCCCAGAGGGTTTAATTTGCCAACCTTCAGGCGTTGTTTTCAGAGCCTGTTCTCCACGATCCAGTCCCGGTGCATCTTGGCAAAGCTCACCACGTCGGCATGTTCGGGCTTGTCCCCGCCCTTGTCGAGCACCTTCTGGTAGTTTTCCACCGCCTCCCGCCATACCCGCAGGATCTCGTAGGCCAGGCCCAGGTTGGAATAGGCCGCCAGTTCCGTATAGGTTCCGGGGTATTTGTCGACGATCTGCTTCAGGCCGGCCACGGCTTCGCCGTACTGTTTGGTTTCCAGCAGCTCCATCGCCTGGTTGTAGTCTAGGCTGGCCTGGATCTCGTTCAGCTCGGCGATCAGGGCCCTGGCCTTGGCAGCCTCGGGGGCGTCGGGATAGTGGGCCACGACGCGCTGGTAGCTCTGCAGGGCCTGGTCGTAGACGCGGTTGTTGTAGTAGTAGTCGCCCACGGTGAACTGCGCCTTGGCAGCGTATTCGAGGTCCTGGGGATAGCGCTGCACCAGGACCTCCATCACCTTCACCCCTTCCTCCATCTCCTCCTGCTCGAAGTAACACCAGGCCAGGGCGTACTGGGCTGCCGGGGCGTGCTGGGCCTGAGGGTATTTTTCGAGCAGCCGCTGATAGGCGTTGGCCGCCTGCGCGTAGTTCTGCTCGTTGTAGTAGTTCTCCCCCACCAGGAACATCGCCTCTTCCATGTACTCCGATTCGGGGTAGCGCCTGGCGAGTTCCTCAAAGGCCGCAGCCGCCTGGGAAAACTGGGTCAGCGTCTGGTAGCTGTGGGCCAAGTAGTACTGGCCGTGGATGCGGTTGCGGTCATTCGGGTAATTGGCGATATAGGACTTGAAGCTCTGGATCGACTTCTCGTAGTCGCCGGCGCTGAACTCGGCGAAAGCCTTGGAAAAGGCCAGATTGCCGCTCTCCCCCGAAGCGGGGTAGCGCTTCAGCCCCTCGGCAAACGCCTCGCCGGCCTCCTGGTAGCGCTTTTCCTGCATCAGCGCGTTGCCGATGATGGAATAGGCCCGCTCCTTGCGGTAGTAGCCCGCCTTGTTGTCGTCCGCAAAATCCATGGCGATCAACTGGCGCGCGGAGTTCTGGGCCTGGTCAAAGTCCTGCTTGTCGTAGTAGAGTTCGGTCAGCAGCATCTGGAAGGTGGCGCGCTCCTGCAGGTCAGCGCTGCTGGTGATGAGTTCCCGATAGTAGACCGCCGCCTCTTGCTCGCGCTGCAGGCGGATCATGCCGGCCCCCAGGGTGCGGAAAGCGCTGTCCTTGAGATTGGGCGCCGGGTTGCGGCTGAGCAGAACCTTCATGTCCTCCACCGAGGCCTCGTAATTGGCCCTGGCGCGCGCCGAATCGCCCCGCGCATCCTGGCTCTTGGCCAGTTCGTAGTAAGCCGCGCCGCGCGAGAACAGCGCGCTGTTGAAGATCTGGTCGGACGGCGACAGGGCCAGGGTGCTGTCGAAGTTGCGGATGGCCCCTGTGTAATCCTGGTGGCGCGAGAAGAGGATCTTGCCTTTGGTGTAGTACAACTGGCTTTCGAGCTGTCCTTCCTCGACCTTGCCCAGGGCCCTGTTCAGCACCACCTCGGCCTGCTTGTCCTTGTTCTGGGTCAGATAGAGATCGACCAGCTCGATCTGTACCTTGCCCCACTGGGACCAGCCGGCCTCCACCGCCTCCAGCGACTGGATCGCCGCGTCGAGGTCTCCCAGTTTCTTGTAGGCCAGGCCCAGCTCCATGTGGGCCGAATTCTCCAACTCCGTTTCGGGGTATTTGCTCAGGAAATTCAGATAGATGTCCCTGGCCGCCGCCAGCTCGCCTGCCCCGTATTCCATGCGCGCCAACTGGAGCAGGGCGCTGGGAGTAGCCGGGTGCTGCGGATAGCGGTCCACCATCTGCTGGTAGAAGGGCTTGGCGGCGCTGTCGTCCCCTTTCATCTGGTGGGAGAAACCCGTGCTGAAAATCGCGTCCGGGATCAGCGGGCTCCCGCTGTACTGGTCCATTATCTGGCGGTAGAAAGACAGCGCCCGGTCGAACGCCACTCCCGATTCAGCGGCGTTCTGATCGCGCAACTGCTGGCCGTGGGCCTGGTGGCATTGCCCCAGGCGGAAGAGCACCTTGTCGCGGTCAAAGCCCACCCTGGCGGCCACGTCGCCATAGGCATCGAGGTAGATCTGGTACTCGTCGACGGCCTTTTTGTATTCCTTTTCGTCAAAGAGCAGGAGGGCCACGGTGATCTGGGTGCGGGCCTGGAACTGCTTGTCCTCGACCTGTTCAATGGCGTTCTTGTACGCGGCGATGGCTGCCTGAGTACCCCGCTGCTTCTGGATCAGTTCCGCCACCCGGATGTAGGAGTTCTGCACCAGCACTGGTTCGGCCGAGTACGCCTGGGGAATGACCGCATAGGCTTCTAGAGCCTTGTCGAGTTGGCCGCTGCTGGCGTAGATATCGCCCTTTCTCATCTGAGCCTTGGCCAGCAGCTCGCGGGCGGTCTCCTTGACCAGTCCCTTGAGCTTCAGGGTAGTCATCTCGATCAGCTCTTCTTCGCTCATCGCCCCAAAGTCGTAGCGGCCGATCAACCGATCGAGATAGGCCAGCGCTTTGTCGTATTGCTCGAACTCGCCGTAGCTCTCGGCGATCTGGAAGAGGGAGCGGTCGGCATTGGAGCCTCTGGGGGCCAGGATCAGTACCTGTTCGAAGCTCTCGATGGCCTTGTGGTAGTCCTTCAGCTCGAAGTACGACCAGCCGATATCATAGTAAGTAGAGGCTTCGTACACACTGTTGGGAAAGTCGCGCAGCAGTTGCTGTCCTTCCTGGATGGTCTGCTCGTAATTCTTCAGTTGATAGTTTGTCTCCAGGATCTGGTACTGTGCCATCACCCGTGTGCGCTCTTCCACCTTGGGATCCCCGGCCAGCCGGCGGAAGTAATCCAGGCTGGTGTTCAGCTTCTGCACCGCCTCCTGGTAGCGCTCCTGGGCCTCGGCCTCTTTCTGTTCGCTGCGCAGGAAGTTGGAGCGCAACAGCAGTTCCAGCCCCAGTTTGTTGTAGCTGTTGGCCAACTGATAGGTGGCTCCCACTCTCACCGGCAGGATAAATTCATCTACCGATACCGTCACCTCCTCCACATTGATCATGGAGTTGCTCTGGGTGGAGAGGATGGCATCGTAGTGGCGGGTGGCCTTGTCGTAGTCGCCCAGGGCATAGAGCTTCTGGCCTTCGGTGAAGCGGTCCTGCAGCTCCACCGGCGAGAAGAACCGGTTGCTCAGGCTGACGGTGGCGGCCAGCACCCCGACGATCAGCAGGTTCAGCAGTATCATGGCCCTTTCTCCTTAACTCAAGGTCGGGCGGCGCTCAGAAGCCGGCCACGATGTCGAAGAAGATGCGCCCGCTATTGAAGTTCTCGTCCTCCCTGGCCTCATCGTCGTACTTCCGGTCGGTCTTGATGAAGCCGAACTGAGAAGCGAGGTTGTAGCCATAGTAATCCGAGCGGTTGCTCATCATCAGCACAAAGGTCCACTCCTTGTACTTGTCGTCGATGTCGGCGTTGGGGGTCCAGTTATACAGCTTGGCACGCCGGTCTGCCCGGTCCACGGAATGGCGCCAGAACGGGAACCCCTGGAACCCCAGCTCCAGGTTCGTCTTGGGCGTGAGGATGTACTTCGTCCTCAAGATTGGGGCCCGCGCCGTGACCTTCTGCAACTTGCCTTCTCCGACCGCCTCTTCCAGCCGGTCCCAGTTCTCGCGCAGGATCAGGTTCTTGAACATGGGGCGGACGACCAGATTGCCGGCCTGCAGGGTGTAGTCCACCTTGTTCACTAGAGTTACCAACGACACCGTGCCGTCCGCCTGGACAGTCCCGTCTGCGAACTCGTCTTCCCGCTGACTGTTGTTCACCCACTGTAGGGCGTTGGTGATGGTGAAACCCGTCAACTGGGTGATCCGGGATTCGAGGAACAGGGTGTTGACCAGGCTGTTCCGCATGTTCAGCGGGTCGCGAGTGGGCGGCAAAAGCTGGGTGTTCAGGTCGCGCGCCTCGATATTGGGCCCGGTCAACAGCGGATATGGGCTGGGGACCTTCTCGGTGGTGCCCACGTCCCTCCAGATGTACACGTCGTCGCGGATGCCGTCCTTCACCAGCTTGATATCGTCATTGATCTTGAGGTGGCCGACATAAGGCGAGAAGATCTCGTGCTCGTAGCGGGCGTAGAGCGCGTTGGCCTCGTTGCCCCCGGCCGGCTCCTTGGTGCGGTAGGTGCCCACCGAGACCCACTTGCCCCAAATCCCCAGCTTGTCCCACATCGCGAACAGGTGCAGGCCGCGGCGGTCCCGGCGGTAGGGATAATCGGGCAGGGCGTCGTTCTCGCGGAAATCGACCAGCCCATTGTTGTTGAAATCGATCCCGTAGGTGAACTCCGGCGGCTCCGCGTCGTAGAAGAGGATCGGCTCGGTCCAGTCTGGAATGCCGTTGATGTTCTGGTCACTGTCGGGCACCAGGTCCTGGTTGTCGTCGAGCCCAGGGAAGATGCCCGAGTCGCTCTTGTCCGCGGTGAGTTTCTCGTTATTGAATTCGTCAGGCCACTGGTCGTTGTCGTCGTTGTCGGCCATGACATTGAATTCCTGCATCTGCGGGCAGGTGGTGCACTCGTCGGTGAAGAAGGGAATACCCCCGCGCACACTGTCGTAGTTGCCGCTGTAGTCGGGATCCAGGTTGAACCATTCCCCGCCCAGCTCCAGAGCGCCCACCTGCTTCTGTGCGGTGAGGAAATAGCCCCAGGCGCGCTTGTCGAAGCGCTCGCCAGCGTTGCTGCCCACCGGGAAGATGAAATGCTGTGGGTTGGTGATGAACTCGCCCTTCAAGGTCAGCCCCTTCAGGGTCAGCTTGCCATCCAGGCCATAGAGGGCCTGGCCCGTGGGGATGCCGTAGTTGAAGGAGACCACCTTCCTGGTCATGTCAGTGTCCTTGCCATCGGAACGCACGATGGTATAGGCCACGTCCGCTGGGTTCTCTATCTCCCACCTGAACTGCAGGAAGGGATTGACCAGGCCAGTGGTGGGATCGGGCCTGACCGGCCAGTTCCGGTACACCGCCTTGCCCTGGGCCTCGGCCTGGGCCGGAGTGAGAGAGGCATCGTCCCCTTTGAGACCCGTGTAGGGGTTGACGTAGTTATTGTCGCCCGGCACATAGCCTTTTTGCACGTTTTTATCGTAGGTGGCGGTGTTGAAGTAAGGATGCTGTTGCCGCACGGCGATCCGATAGTCACCGGCCACCTGGGCCTCGAAGTGCACCGACTTGAGGGTGATCCCGGCCAGCGGGGTATCCGGGTTCTTGGCGTATTCCTCTGCCGACGGGAAGACCGCTTGGGGCATGTTGAACTGGAACAGCACCCGATCCCCAGGGCCGGCCACCCGGCGGCCACCGTTGTCCGCGGCCCCCCCCCGGATCAGCGGTTCAAGGGTGGGGTCGTAGTTGGGATCGCCCTGCTTGCTGGTCAGACGCCCGGGCTGTCCCTGGGACTCGCCCATGACCACGATATCCATGTCGTAGGCCACCACCGCGGTCCCGACCTCATCCGGCGAGTCGTCTTCGACGATCACGGTGATCGTCGCCGGCGGCAGCATGCTGTAGGGTGTATCCCCTTTGAGGAACGAGCCATTCTCGTCGAAGGTGTTAGCCATGTGCTGGTTGAAGTAGGTGGCGCCCAGTTGCAGCACGTCGCCCAACTTGGTCTCCCAGTGCCCGCCGAAGATCAGGACCGGTGACCGCTCGTTGGTGATCCGGAAGGTGGAGAACTTAGGGCTGTTCATCAGATCCCCACCCTGGCTCAGGAACAGGGTAAACTTGTTGTCCGAAGAGGCCCCGTCCAGCAGCACGCCGAAGAACCGGGGATCCTTCAGGGTCAGATCGCTGAGCTTGGCGCGGATATCCTCGCCCATGGTGACACTGTAGTTCCAGCCCCGGTAGGTGTCGGAGAGGATGATCAGGTCATTAAACCACCCCAGGTACTGGGCCGTACGCGTGTTGATATTGCTGTAGCCGGGGCGCGAGAACTCCCAGGTGAAGACCTGAAATCCGCGCGATAGGAAATTCCCCAGGCGGTCGTACTTGTTCCGGGCATTGATCACCGAAGGGTACGGATCGTACTCCTTGCGTCCGTAGTTCAGGTAGGGCTCGGGATTTCCCAGGTTGAGGAACTCGCGGTTGCGCAAATAGGTCTGAGCCGCGACATCGGTGGCCGGCAGGAGTGCACCGAGCCAGATGGCCAGCACCGTGAGTTCCAGGCATTTTCTCGTGTACTTCATGGCAACACCCTCACCAGATGAAGATTCGAGTCAAAACGCGCTTATTCGCTACCGGTACCTCTCCTGATGCTTCACGGCTGTCTGTACCCCAGGCTGAGGCGGTGCACGCCTCCCAGACCGCTGCTGGGCCCCAGGGGGTAGGTATAGGCAAAGTCAAAGTGCCACTGTCTCCAGTTGTGCCCGATCCCCATACTCATCTCGCCGCCCTCCCAGTTGCCCGGGAAAGCGCTGCCCCCCACGCGCAACCTCATACCTGCCAGGTCAGCCACCAGGGTCTCGTAGCCCGCCCTGATCAAGGTCCGTCCTCCCCGCATTTCGACATCCACCACCAGCTGCCGTTGCTCCCTGGTGCTCAGGCAGGCGGCCAGGGCCATGACCCTGGGGGACCTGCCGGCCGCCTGCCCGCCGGCTGCCAGGTTGGCCCGCGTCAACTCGCGCAGCGCCAGCCCCAGGCGCAGGTAGAGGCGGGGGTGAATCCAGCCCGCCTCGTAGACCCCCCCCACGTCTGCGCTCCAGGCGCGGTGCGAAAGCCCCACCGTCTTCCAGCCGCCCATACGCACATCCCCTCCCAGCGCCACGCGCGGATGCACCCCTCTGCCATAGCCCACCACCGCCACCTGCTCCTGCCAGTCCCGGGCGCTGAGCCCCGAAACCCCCAACTGGAGCGCCCCACCCCCCACCGGCGAGCTGGCCGCCAGAGTATTCAGGGCCGGGCTGTCCTCCAGCCCCGGATAGAGCAGCACATGGGTGGTGCCCACCCGCCATTTATGCACCCGGGCATTGCCGGCCGGGTTGATCCAGATCCCTTCGGTGGCATCCGCGCCGGCGCCAAACGCCCCGCCCAGGGCAGCGGTGCGCGCCCCACCGCCGCTGATTTCAAACGCTGCGCAGGCTGCAGAGCAGGCGAACAGCACGCCTGTGAGGCAACTATTAATACGCCACGACCAGCGTACCTGTGTGGCTGGCGGCATTCTCCCCCGCCTCCACCCGGATCTCATAGAGGTAAAGCCCCGGGGCTGCGATCCGGCCATCATGGTCTCGCCCGTCCCACTCAAAGTGGTAGAGGCGCGCCCCTCCTACCTGGCTCAATCGGCGCACCCGCTCTCCAGTGAGGGTGAAAACCTCCACAGCGACCTCCGTGTTCTCTTGCAGGTTGCTCACCACAAAGCGGAAATTCACTGCCTCGTCACGGAAGGGGGAGAAAGGACGCGGGCTCAAATCCACCTTGCTCAACAGCTCGGGCGGCGCCCCAAATCCCCGCACTGTCCAGGTGGCATCAGAGGCTTCCCGGGCGTTTTGCCAGTTTACGTACCCATCCCGCTGTTCCTGCTCCAGGCTGCCCACCGCCAAGGGGATCGCGGTCCGGTCCTCCAAGAAGACCGCCTTCCCCGCGATTTCCAGCATCCCCGAGGTGCCCAGCCGCTCCCGGAGCGCGATGAAGGTGCGCCCCTCCTCGGCGCTGGAGTGCCACTCGTATCCCAGCTCCACGCCCTTGAAGCGAATCCCCTCGACCGCCAGCGCCGCATCCAGGCGGAGCAGGTCGATGCCGTAATCGCCGGGATCGACCTCGATGGAGACCCTGTAGGTCAATGCGGTCTCAACACCTTTCCTCGCCGTATCAGGGACTACCGCGCCCAGCACCTCCTGGGCTACCAGGACCGGATCATAATCCACCTCGAGGCGGCGGAGCGCAGGCGTGGCAAAAGGGTCTGCCGTCTGCATCACTCCCCGGTACTGCAGCCGCGCGACAGGTTCGGCGCCGGCGAACACCTCCCCCCCAGAGGTATGAGCCGTCTCATCCCAGGCCGGCAGCTCCTGGATGCCATTGCTGCCGCGCAACTGCACGAGCACCGCGGTCTGGGGTGGAACCTGTTCCTGCCAGCGGATCTGGCCCACGTTCACGGGCTGCTCCAGGGCGAACTCGCCGGCGATCTCGCCCCTGCTGACGTAACCCGTACCAAAGACCTCGATATCCCCCAGGGCCACCCAGTTGCTGCGGTCCTGGCGGATCAGGGTCAGCCGCACATAGCGGCCCAGGCTCGGCAGGGGCCGGCCCATCGAATCCACTACGGACCAGGTCGAATCCTGGCGCGTATCCACGGTCAGCACAAAATTGGTCCGCTGCTCAGCCAACCGGTGCCAGATGTCCGGCTGGAGCTGGGTGGCAATCTCCAGGCGATAGCCGCGGATGAAGTACTCCGGCTTGGCCAGCGCCGTGCCGCCGGGCAAAATCCGCACCCGGGTGACCGCCCGATCCAGCCCCAGGTCCACGGTGAAGGTTCGCCCGAATACATTCGGGGTGCCGGAGAGCCATTCACTCCGTCCCACCTCTGCGCTGCCATCGCTCAAGGGAACCCTCTTTCCAAACTCGTCCACGGCTGCACGACCCAGAGCCAGGTTTTCTTCTTCGTCCAGGGGCGCCAGGATCGCCAGACTGTCGGGATGCACCCGCACCCCCTGCAGCGCGGCCTGGCTGAAACCCTCTGCGCCACCCAGGGCCCAGATCCGCAATTCAGCCTCGCAGGGAAAGGCCCACCACCCCAGGAGCACCAGCCATGCCCAACAGCCCTGCGCCACTCAGAACAGGATCTTCTGCGCCATATTGGTCACCACTGCTATGGCCATGGCCTCCTCCAGTTCTTTGGAATTGAAGACCATCTTGACCCCCGCGCGCAGAGGGGTTTTCTTATTCGCGGCGCCGTTCTTGAGATCCTTGACCGTCACCGCGACCTCGATGCTCTTGGTCTCCTGTGAAAAGACCTTGCCGATCCGCTGGCTGGAGATCAGGGCGCTCCCGCTGATCTCCAGTTGCGCCTCGGCATCGGAGGAAACCAACTGGAATGGATTGGCTACCACCCGCACGGTCTGCAGGTCTTTGATCACCTCCAGTTGGGAGAAGACCCGCACCTTGTCCCGGCGCAGTTCACGGGCAATGGCGCCAGAGAGATCCTCGATACGGGTCGGCCGCGAGATCTCGATCAGCTTGTTGCCCGCCGACGAGGCCAGCGCATTGATCCCGCTCGAACCGGACTCGACACTGGCTCCGCCCACCGCGGCCGATGGGTCCACCACGCTGGCTTTGCTCTCTACCTTGAACTCTTTGATGTAGATCTTGATCGGGCCAGAGGGAGGATTGGGAACCGAAGTCCCACTCAACAAGTCGTACTTCAGGCTGCACCCCCCCAGGCCCAACCCTATCGCCAGCGCCGTGGCTACCAGCTCTATCCTGCACATTTTTATTTTTTTCTCGCTACTTCTCGGGTTCCCTGTTTGATCTCAAAGTGAAATTTGAGGTCCGTGAATTGCGCCGGATTTCCATATCCCACCGCGAACTTGTCAAAGGCCAGGATGAAGTTCCGGATCTCCAGATCGACCGATTCAACCTGTGGAGGGAGGCGCGGGAAGGTGAGTTTTCCCGAGTACTTATTGCCCTTGGCGACCGGCTTTTCGCGCTTGTACTCGCTCTTGTTCCAGATGTCGTTCCGGTCGAAGTTGGCATAGTACTGCACGTCGCCGTCCCGGCTGGTCCACTTCACGTAGGAGTAATCGAAATAATGAGCAGGGTCCCACCACAGCCCGGCTCCCTGGCGGCAGTAGTAAAAATTGCCGTCCTCCAGTTGGAGGACCGCCTGGGTGGGATCGAGTTCCACCCGCTCCCGGGTGCGGTTGATCACCGTTACCTCGAAGACCGTCCACAGCGGGGGGGTGTACCCCAGGCGGGGATCTTTCCAGGGGGTGAGCGTGTAAGGGCTGAACTTGGGGTTGTACTGGGCATCCAGCATCTTGTCGGTGAAGAACTTGACCTTGACCTGAACCCCTTCCTGGCTCCACACCACCGAGCTGTCGATCGGGTCGGTATAATAGACCTCTCCCTCGGGCAGGACCGCCTTGGCCTCGAGGTAGTACTCCAGCTCAGGAGGCGGCACCAACACGGATTGCAGCGCACACCCTGTCGCCAGGAGCCACAACCCCGGCCAGATATGAATCTTCATCCATTCCATAGCGCCTAGAAGGGAGAGATGAGTTCCACGAAGAGAGTGTTTTTCTTGGTATTCCGCTCTTTGAAACTGTCGTACTCCCGCCGGGTGCGCTGGTAGCCGAAATAGAAGGAGTTGTCGCGGATGCCAAAGTACTCGGCGCGCAGCCTGAACATGACCAGGTAGTCGCTCTGTTTGAAGGTGCCGAAGGTATTGGGCGCATTGGGCGGATAATAGACGCCATCGGAGACCATCCGGTAGACATTGTCCCTGGCGAGGGAAGAGGCGATGGAGACGCGGTCCCAGTGGTAGGGAATGAAGGGCACAAAGCCCTGCGCGCCCAATTGGATGAAGGTGTTGGTGGTCAGCCGGTAGTCCACCGTCACAATCGGGATGAATTCAGAGTAGGACTTGCGCGGCTCCCCTTCGCTGTCCACTGCTTCGTAGATGAGGCGGTGTTTGAATTTGGGCTGCACAGACCAAGAGCCTCTGGTCCAAGTGTAGTCGACCTTGTTGATCACCGTGAGGCGGGAGCGGATATCCTCCGGCTGCAGCAGGCCACTGGCATCGTCCAGCTCCACCTGTGCCTGGCTGTTGCGGGACCACACCAACCCATTGGCCAAGTTGGTGCGGCGACGCCATTTGAATTTGGTGTTGACATAGAAGGTGCTGACCCAACTGTCGCGCATGGTCAACAGATCAGGGGTGGCAGGCCGGTACAGACCAGCCAGCTCCGGGGGGGTGTCTGGCTTGTCCAACCAGGGGATGATCGCCAGATCATCTGGAGGGATGATGAAGATATAGCTGTGGTCTGCTATGTTATCCTTCACCTTTTTGAGGTCGTAGTCAATCTGGAAGGCGCCCGTCCCGGTCTTCTGGAAATCGTAGTGGTAGCGCAGGTAGAGCGCCTCGGACTTGCCGCTGCCGGCCACTCCCTGGTTGGTGTACCTGCCCAGAGTTATGGATTTCCCCAGCTTGCCCAGGCGGGTGAAGGAAAGCAGGAAATGCTGCCCCTTGCTGTCGCGGCGATAGGGATAGTCTGGCAGGTCGTCGTTCTCGCGGAAATCGGGGATCTCGTTGTTGTTGAAGTCGATCCCGTAGACAAAGTTGGGCGGATCGGTCTCGTAGGTAGTGAAGGACTCCTCCCAGTCCGGGACAAAATTTTCGTTGCGGTCCGGGTCGACGACCGAGTCCACGTTCTCGTCCAGGCCCGGATAGACATAGGCATTGGGCCAGCCCGGGTAAAGGTCTGCGGTATTGGTGGGCACCTCGTACCCGTGGTCGTCCGGGAAACTGTCGTTGTCGTCGTTGTCCTCCACCAGGCCGTACTCCTGGGTGATCCCCTCTGGCTTGGTGCTGGGGGTCTTCTGGCGGTCGATGTGGAAGGGCATGCCGCCGCGATAGCTGTCGTACCCGCCGCTGTAATCCGGTTCCATGCGATAGAACTCGGCTCCCAACTGCAGGCCAGCCACTAGATCCTTGCTCCCCTTGACCCAGTAGGCCAGGGCCTTCTGCGTGCTGCGCTGGCCCTCGTCGGCCCCCAGTGGGAACATGTAGTTCTGCAGATTATGGGCCAGCTCGCCGCTCAATCTCAGCCCCACCAGGTCGGCCTGCCAGTTCACTGAGGCCAGGTTCTGGCCAGTGGGCATGCCGTAGTCGAAACTGACCAGGCTGCGATTAGAACCCGCTGCGCCCTTGCCCGTCGCGCGGGCCACGGTAAAGTAAGGCACCTCGCCTGTCTCGATGTACCATTTGAAGGGCCGGCGGCTACCGGCCTCCCCCACGTTGAAGGACGCCGGCCAGGCCATCTCCGTAACCTGGGGATTCCCCTTGGTATCGACCCCCAGAAAATCGTGGGTCTGACTCACCCCGATGCGGTAGTCGTCGGCCACGTCGGCCACAAACCGCACTGAATGAGTCGTGACATCCGCAGGGAGGGTGAAGGTGAAGATCACATTCTCCTTGCCCACGGCCTCCCTCCCCCCGTCGGCCAGGGCCCGCCCTCCTGAAATAACCGGCTGGAGTCGGGCGTCGAAGTCGGCCTGGCCGGCCATGCTGGTGAGCCGTACAGAGGCTTCATCCCGCTTGCCCTCCAGGACGATGTCCAATGTATAAACCCTGGCGTTGTGCTGGACCTCTGCAGGTGAGTCGTCGGCCACGATCACTTTGATGGTCTTGGGGCCCTGCATCTGGTAGGGCAGGTCCCCGCGGAAGGCATTGCTGTTGCGCGAACTGGTGTAGTTCATGAGCTGGTTGACAAAGGTGGTGCCAAAGGTGGCGTAATCCCCCACATTGTGCTGCCAGTGCAGGCCGTACAGAAACACCGGGGATTTCTGGATTGAATCCCCTCCCTCCTCGCCCCAGTTGGAAAACAACACACTGGTCCCGGCCCGCCCCCCCCGGCTGTAGAGCAGGGTAGCCCGCTCCCTGGCGTTCTTGTAATCCAGATCGAGGCGGGCCACCTCCATGAGGTTATTGACCAGGGTGAGCGGGGTAAACCGGGTGCGGACGACTCCCAATTGCCCTGCGCCAACCGTGGCCGTCCAGTGGAGGTTCTTGTACGCGTAGTGGCCGATGCGCAACTGGAAAGTTCGATGATCGAGGTAGCTGGTCCCGGTCCCGGAACTGCTGCGGCCTTCTTCGAGGGAGAAGATCCGATTATAGCCTGATCCCATATAATTGCCGAGCCGATCCCAGCGCACAAAGCGGGTGTATTCGGGCCGGCCCGACAGAACCGCCCAGGAGACGAGTTCGCGAAAGGGGAGGATGTACTGCTGTTCAGCGTAGTTGGTGTAAGGAACCCCATCCTCAGTGCCGAGGAAGAGGCGGCTCTGGTCCCGTCCATAGCGATCCAGGGGGCCGCGGATGAAAGGAGGGCGCCGCTTCCACTCTGGCTCCCGCGACACCCCTGGCTCGTCCCGGTAGTAGGGCAGCGCACCTTGTGATTCTGGATGCCGTTGCGCCCCTGCGTGGGTCCACAGCAGGCACAGGGCGAGCAGCCATCCGCTTTTCCTGGCAAGCAGTCGTAGCATCTGTCGATCTCTGGGCAGGGCGTTGAGCTATGGGCGCGCAGCCTGGAAATTTATGAGGGGAAAATATATTGACAACTACTGCCCGTCAAGGGAAAAGTATCGGCGCTGCCTGAAGAAACAAAAAAAGAGCGGGAGTGGATACCACTCCCGCTCTTTCAGGCGCTTATGAACTGGAAGATTTACTGGGCAAAGGTGGCTTTGACGCGGCCCCAGGAATCCGCTTCGACCGGGGTGCCTGCTCCAGGGCCGGCCTTCGTGCTGGAGAAGAGGTAGTCAGCATAACTGGCCATCTCTGCGGCAAACCCCCAACACACCAACTGCCCACCATAGCCGCCGTCGTTGTCTGGATCCAGGAGGATCCAGCTGTAGCCCATCGTGGTGCCCACTGTGGGCTTGCTGTTCAGGTTGACCCGCAGGAAAGCATCCCACTCCATCTTGCCCTCGATGGCATAATCGGCCTCGCCGCCGAACTCGTCGCCGGCGTCCCGGAAGGCGTAGGTGAAGCCTTCGGTCGCGTCGGGATCCTGGGTGGCCTGGCGCGCCTGTTGCACGGTGGTCTCCAGGGTGACGGTCACCGGGCTGGAATTCTGGGGTGCCGCCACGAAGTTGACGATGTTGAGATTGACATAAGTGCCAGTGGCATCGTTACCCGTATTCTCGTTGTTGAGGTCGAGATAGAGGGATATACTATCCCGCTCCCACCAACTCTCCAGCCGCTCGCCGCTCGTCACATCGCGGACATTGTCGCGCACCTCGGCGACATAGTAGAAGGCATCGTCGTCCCAGGCCTGCCAGAGGGTGGCCAAGGCATCGTTATCCGACCTGGCGATGGCCGCATCCTCGCCTTCGCTCTGGTTGAGCTGGTTGGCGCTTACCTCACTGACCTGTAATTGCAGGTCGCGCCACCCGTACTGAGCGCCATCCCTGAGGATCTGGGAAGAAGAACATTCCTGCTCCAGGGCACCGGTCCATTCGCCCGGGACCGTGAACCTATTGCCATCCAGGGTAGGTGGCTGAGTGAGCTTGGGCAATTCGTATGTACCCGGCGTTATCTGAGCTCCCGCGCTGGTCGCAACCAGCAAGGCCGTAACTATGAGCGCCGATTTTCTCATCTTTCTCCCTCGCTTTGGGTTAAGTGTTATCAACTTGGGCAAGAGCACTTCTACCCGCTCCTGAAGTCCTCTTGCCTAAGCATTATAGCAGATTAATTTTTCTAAAATTACGAAAGCAATAACCCTGACAAAAGCATGAAATTCTGCCTTTGAGGCTTCAATAGTCTAATTTTTTAAAACGTAAATGTCAAGAAAAAAATTGAAGTTGTCCGGCGCGTCGTTTAAATTATAAGCCGAGATAGAAGATTGCATCCTATGACTCCTCTGGTCTATAGGCGTCGTGAAAAAGTTCTTCGCAACAGGCATGACCTCCCTCTTGCTGGCAGGTTGGGAGCCGGCCGCCGCACAGCCCCGGACCTGCACCCTCGGCCTGGTGATCACCGACCGGGTCGACCTGGCTGGGTTGCCGGATCACCTGCAGGCTCAACACCCTTTGTTGGTAGACGACCTGCGCGAGAAGATGCGGGTCTCGCTCGCCCAGGTGGGCCGTTTCCAAATCCTCAACTGGGATGCTACCGCAAAGGAGAACCATTATACTTACTATGGATCCGGAACCATCGATGCGGTGGTCCACGTGATCTTGCACAGGGCAAACAAGATATTCCGCAATCAGGTCATCTATTCTTATGGAACAGCTCCTGAGTACAAAGGTCCTCAGGAAGGAGGGCTCGACTACGAGGTGGTCGCCTTGCCTGCCATAAGCGCGCGGTTGGAGGTGAGGCTGGTAAATCTGCAGAAAAACATAGTGTTATGGTCGGCCCTGGGCGACAGCACTGCGATCGTGCCCTACGATGGGAGGGTCTTCATCTTCAATCCCCGCAAATACCCGGGGATGACCCACCCTCAGTTGATCCGGGATTACCTGGCTGATCTCATGCGGCTGCAACAGACCAACCGCGCGGTAGACCGCCTGCTGGACGTGGCGGACCGCTGGTTCATCTCCAGGCCGATCAATGACTTGCAGATAGCACAGGCCCTGTTGACCAGTCTGGCAAAGTCCTTTTCCGGAGCACTCGACCTCAACCTGCCTCTGGAGGGGCAGATCAGTGCTCTGCTGCCCGCAGAGCAGGGGATGCAGTTGGTCCGGTTGAATATCGGGGCGCAGCACGGCCTTGTGCCGCGGCTCCGCCTGGAGGTGTGGCGGCCTTTGCCCGCGGTCCAGAAGGTGGGGCAGGTCGAGGTCATGCAAGTTGATTCTACTACTGCTGTTGCCCGGCTCAAAGGGCTTGAGAAACAGTTGCGCAAGCGGGGTGAAGGCCTGCACCTCCTGGATCGGGTCATCTCCCCTAAACGTCCCTCTCCCTCTGTTCAGTGGTAGGAGGAGTTCCCTATGACTACCTCGTCTCGTTTTGCCTGCCCGACCTCGGCTTTGGACCTGGATGCGCTGCTGCACCGGCTGCGCCGGGCCTTTGGGCTGTCGCTGCTCTTGGCCCTGGGACTGCACCTGGGCATGGCTGCCATCGATCCCTTCGAGCAGACCACCGAGAAGACGGTGCGCCCGATGACCACCAAGTTCATCAAGCGCGAGCCGCGGCTGACCAAGCCCATGGAGTTGCGCAAGGTGCCCCAGCCCAAGCGGCAGATGATCCGGCGGGAGGTGCGGCTGGCGGCAGCGCGCATGGATCAGGTCAAGGCCACCTCAGCCTTTGACACGCGCGGGCTGATCGCCAGTCACGGGGGGGGGGTGAGCGCCATCAGCCTGCCGCGGCAGTTGGGCAATGTGACCAGCAGTGGGATGGCCCTGGAGCCGGCGCTGGCAGTGGGCCAGCTAGCCGAGACGCGCACCGTGGAGAACCGCATCGACATGGCTTTGGAGATGCTGGATGTCAACAGCATGGACACGGGCCGGTACAGGGCGATGGTGATCCAGGATTCCAAGGACCGGCAGTCTTTGAAGGGCTTTGTCAAGTTCGCCCAGGTGATGTCGGCCAGCGCCGTGTCGGCCGGCACCGTGGGTTGGGGTGCGGTCAATGTCAAAGAGGTCGACGCCCTGCGGGATGCGGTGAACGAGTACACGGGCTTGCACGCGGACTTCATCGGCAGTATCACCTTTGACGACGAACGGTTGCTGGAGGTGCCCATCATCATCCCCCAGGGAGCGCCCAACGAGAGCGAAATGGCGCAGTTGTCCAAGTATCTTTTGGCGGGGGGGTTTGTGTTCGGCGGGATCTGGGGGGAGGCGCTGGAGAAGTACGGACACCTGGTGAATGGGCGGGATTTCTGGAACGAGCGGCTGCCGGAAAACCACCCGGTCTTCTCCTCCTTCTTCGACCTGAAAGGCGGCATACCTTCTGGGTATCCGCCCTCCATGGGCCAGGGCAAGTTCGGCGTGGCCACCTGGAACTATCTGACCGGGTACTTCGTCAAGGGCCGGCTGGCCGGGGTGTCGCCTGCCGGAGGAGGCTGGGGCTGGCAGAACCAGCTCTACGGCGGCGATTCCACCCGCCAGTTGCAGATGGCCGTCAACATCATCATCTACGCCCTCACCCAGGAGGGATCGATGACCCAGCGCCTCATGCAGATGGTCAACTGATAGGGGCGCACGGCCGTGCGCCCCTACTTTTCTGTCATTGCCCGGGGGTGGGATAGCCCGGCTATCCCACCCTCTTTGCTACAGCGCTCCAATCGCGTATGTCTCTTGCCCCTTGGGTAGTCCTCCTCTGCCTGGCCTTCTCGGGCTGCGCTGAAAGGCGCGCCAGGGACCATGTCGCCCGGCTCGCAGACCCCAGCGCTGCAATCCGCCAGGATGCCAGTATCGAACTGATCGAGATCGGCCCCCCTGCGGTGAGACCGCTGATCGAGGCTGCTGACCGGGGATCGGACAGCCTGAAGTACATCGCCGCTCAGATCCTGGGCAACATCGGCGACTCAGACGCCATCCCCTTTCTGCGCCGGTGCGCCCAGGAACGCAATGTCTTCGTCCGCCAGGAGGCGGTGCGCGCCCTGGGCAGCATGGGCGAGGCCGCGCTCATCCCCACCTTGGTCCAGATGCTCAAGAGCGATCCCCATCCACAGGTGCGCATCGCCGCTGCCCAGGGCCTGGGCAATCTCCGCGATACCTCGGTAGTGGCGCCGCTGATCGAGGCGCTGGAGGACTCGATGCCCCTGGTCCGCCACCATGTCCTGCAGGTGCTCAACCGCCTGTGGAACCCCTCCGTGGAGCGGGTGGTGCTGCGGGCGGTCAAGGACCCTGACGAGACCATCCGCTACATCGCGGTCCAGATGCTGGGACAGCGCCAGACCAGCCAGGGCCTCGAAATCCTGCGCGCCGTGTTGCGCGACCCCAATCCCTGGATCCGGGCCGAAGCCGCCTATTCCCTGAGCCGCCTGGGCGATCCCCGGGTGGTCCCTGACCTCGAACACCTGCTCGGGGGCAGCGATCCAGAAGATCCCGACTACGAAGCCGCACGCCAGGCCCTGCGCACCCTCACCGGGATGGACTACGCGGTAGAATGAGCCTGGGGCACCTTCTCTTCGCCGCCCTCCTCCTGTGTGCTGCCGCCTCACCGGCCCAAGTACAGTTCACGGACCAGACGGCCGCCGCCGGCACCACCCTCTACAACACCTTTGGCAGCGCCGAGAAGAAGTACATCGTCGAAGCCCACGGCAGCGGCGCCGGCTTCTTCGACTGCGACGGGGATGGCGACCTGGACCTGTACGTGGTCAACGGCGCCACTTTCGAGACCTACAAGCAGAAGTCGGGCCCCAGCAACGCCCTCTACCGCAATGAAGGCAGAGGAAAATTCGCCGAGGTCACCGTCCAGGCCGGGCTGGGCGACGCCGGCTGGGGAACCGGCTGCGCCGCAGGGGATATCGACAACGACGGCGACCGCGATCTCTACGTGACCAACTACGGCCCCAATGTGCTCTACCGCAACGAAGGCCAGGGCCAGTTCGCCGATATCACTGCCAGGGCGGGCGTGGCCGGCGACGATTTCAGCACCAGCACCGCCTTCTTCGACTACGACCAGGACGGGGATCTGGACCTCTACGTGGCCAACTACGTGGTCTTCGACCGCGCCCGCGTCGATGCCGCCAAGCGCAGCGACTGCGTGTTCATGGGCGGGGTCCAGGTCTACTGCGGCCCCAAGGGCATGCCGGGCGCCCCGGATGTGCTCTACCGCAATGAGGGCGATGGCCACTTCACCGACGTGAGCAAACCCTCCGGGATCGCCGGGCCCAGCGAGTACTACGGCCTGGGGGTGGTGGCCGAGGACTTCGACCAGGACGGCTACATGGACATCTATGTCGCCGACGACGAGACCCCCAGTCTGCTCTTCCACAACAAGGGCGACGGCACCTTCACCGACCTCGCCGTGATGGCCGGGGTGGCTTACAACGGCGAAGGCGATGAGCAGGCGGGGATGGGGATCGACGCGGGGGACTTTGACAACGACGGCGACATGGACATCCAAAAGACCAACTTCTTCCGCGAGGGCGACACCCTCTACCGCAACGATGGACCCAACCGCTTCTCCGATGTCACGGTCCAGGCCGGCCTGGCCGCGCCCACCCTCAATTTCCTGGGCTGGGGCACCAAGTTCGCCGACTTTGACAACGACGGCGATCTGGACATCTTCGCTGCCAACGGCCATGTCTACCCCCAGGTGGACCAGGTGCCCACGGGCAGCCCCTACCGGCAGCGCAACCAGCTCTTCCTCAACCAGGGGAAGGGGCGCTTCGCCGAACTGCTGCAGGCGGGGCCGGGCATGAAGATCGAGAAGGTCAGCCGGGGCGCCTGCTTCGGCGACTACGATGACGACGGGGACGTGGATGTCTTTGTGAACAACCTGAACGACACCCCGACCCTGCTGCGCAACGAGGGCGGCAACCGACAGCACTGGCTCATGGTCCAGGTCTTCGGCACCCGCGTCAACCGCGACGGGGTGGGCACCCGCATCCACCTGAAGGCCGGCGGCCTTTCCCAGTGGCGCACCATCAGCAGCGCCGGCAGCTACCTGGCGATCAACGACCTGCGGGCGCACTTCGGGCTGGGTCAGCGCACCCAGGTGGAACTGGTCGAAATCACCTGGCCAGACGGCACCACCGAGGCCGCTGCCGACCTGCCCGCCGACCAACTGCTGGTATTCCGCCAGGGCAGCGGCCACGCGCTGCTGGAGATGGGGGCCAACCCCTATGCCGCAGTGCCAGGCCCCTGAATCACCCGCCTCCAGCCTGTCCCTCCGCTCCCTGTTCCTGGGTCTCGGTCTGGTCCTGCTGAAGCGCTGCCGCTCCTCCCTGGGCCTGGCTCCCCCGGAACTGGTCACCATCCTGGTCATGGGCCTGGTCGCCAGAGGAGGCCCGGGCATGTCGGGGTTCAGTGTTGGGCGTGCATATCTCCCCCACTGGCGGTCAGCGAGAACTGCCGGCGCTGCAGGGGAACGCGTTCGTCGCGGTCCTCGCGGATCTGATAGAAATGATCCATCTCCACTTCTGAAAAATGCTGGACCTCGCCGCTGGGCCACCGCACCTCGATCTCCTCGATGGCCGTGGCCTGGCCCAGGCCGATCTCCTGCTGCAGGCTGTTGGCGCCAAAGCTGGCGCCGGTGCCCACCGTGAGGCGGATGTCGCGCATCCCCTGGGGTTCGGCCACCCGCACCCGGATACGCGCCCCGATGCCCGCGCGGTTGGACTGCACCCCCTCGAGCTTGAGGGTGATCCAGTGGTTGCCATGCCCGGGATTCTCGAAGAGCACGTTCTGGAACAGATCTCCGGTATAGGCCCCCCCGAGGACCGCGTAGAGGTCCTGGTCCCCGTCGTTGTCCAGGTCGCCGAAGGAGACCCCGTGGCCCTTCTGCAGGTGGCCGAAGCCCCCTGCAGTAGTCACGTCCTGGAAGAACTGCCCGCCGGCGTTGCGGAACATGCGGTTGGGCATCATCGAGCGGAAGTCCGGGTTGCCGGTGCTCAGGTAGAAATCGAGCCAGCCGTCGTTGTCCAGGTCGCCGAAGTTGCAGCCCATGGTGTAGATCACCTTGGAGACCTGGGCCTGCTGGCTGAGATCCACGAAGGTGCCGTCCCCCCGGTTGTGATAGAGCTTGCAGGGCTCGGCCTCGGTGGGCAGGCCCAGGTAGTCGGCCACCACGTCCTGGACAATAGCCCAGCCCACTATCGTCTCGTACCCGGCGACGAAGAGGTCCTCCCAGCCGTCGTTGTCGTAATCGAAGAACCAGGTGGGGAAGCTGCGCAGGGGCAGGCTCACCCCGGCCTGGCGGCTGACCTCGGCGAAGCGCCAGCGGCCCTGGCCATCGCTGCCCTCGTTTCTGAAGAGCAGGTTGGGCTCGGTGAAGCGCGACAAATAGAGGTCCTGGTCCCCGTCGTTGTCGTAGTCCGCCCAGGCCACCCCTTTGACAAAACCCACCACCGCCAGTCCGTTTTCCCTGGCCACCTCGCGGAAACGTCCCTGCCCCTCGTTGTGGTACAACTCACACGGATGGAAGCGCTCGCGCGGACTGTTGGGCATGGTCTCGTTGCCGATGAACAGGTCCAGCCGGCCATCGTTGTCGTAGTCGCCCCAGGCCGCCGTCTGGGTGGGGTGGAAGCTGAGCAGGCCGGCGGCCTCGGTCACGTCCTCGAAGGTATTGTCCCCGTTGTTGCGCAACAGCGAATTGGGGATGCGGCCCTGCTCCCCGAACCAGGCCCCGCGCAGCACCAGCACGTCGGGATCGCCGTCGTTGTCGTAGTCGGCTTGGTTCATGTTGAGGCCGCCCACGATCCCGGTCAGCCCGGCTTCCTCGGTGCGCTCGGCAAAGGTGCCATCGCCCTGGTTGTGGAAGTAGCGCAACTGGTCGTTGAAGCCCCAGGCCGAAACCATCAGGTCCAGGAACCCGTCCCCGTCGAAGTCCTCCAGCATGGCCGCCCCCGCCAAACTCAGCAGATCCAGCCCCAGGGAGGGGGCAATGTCCGGGAAGTACTTGATATCGTAGTCGGAGGCGAAGGTCTGGGGCGGAATGAGCCACTGGGGCGGCACCCCCTGGGGGTACTCGCCCACGCTCATGTAGGCGATGTTGAGCAGCCAGCGCGAGGCCAGGTCTGCGGGGTCCTTTTCCAGCAGAGCGGTGTACGCGGGGATGGCCTGGCGCGGACCGCGCTGATTTTTGTAGATACCCTCACCGGCGATGGGAAAGACACAGGAATGGGGGTTGTGCTGGAGCATGCAGTTGTCCTGCCCGCCCAGGCGCAGGTACGAAAGGGCCAGCATCTCCTCGATGCTGGGCTTGGACTTGAGCCGGTAGCGCTCGGCCTGGGGCTGCACCTTGCGGAAGAGTGCGATGGCCTCCTCGGTCTGGCCGGCGTAGAGCAATTCCTTGGCTAGATTAGCGTCGAATTCCAGTCTTTTCAGGGGGTCGGCGGGGGGTTTCTGATTGCGGTAATACTCGACCCGCGCGCCATTCAGGAAATAGTTGACCGCCACGTCCTGTTCCCTGGCGATCTGCGCCAGGCGCGCGGCCATGCGGCGGGTGCCCTCCCCCTGGGGAGAGGTGCTGCACGCCAACAGTGAGAGCAGGACTGTCCAGCACCAGGGTTTCATCGCCATCAGTTGGGGGTTGCCGCGGCAGGCGGCTTGAGTTTGTCGATCTCGGCCAGTTTATCCCTGGCCGGGCCAAAGTCAGGGTTGAGCTTGAGGGCCCGTTCGAAGGATTCCCTGGCCTTCTTGTAGTGTCGGTACTCAAAATGGACCATGCCCAGCTCATAGGCGGCCTGCGGGTCGCGGGGGTTTTTCTCCAGGGTGGCCCCTTTGTCCTTGCGCTTCCGCTCGTACTCCTTGAGCTGCTGGAAGACTTTCAGGAGCTGCTGGCCCTCTTCCTGCCTTCCCTGCTCGAAGTAGAGCTGGGCCAGATTGTAGTAAGCCGAGGTGTGGTCCGGGTCCACCTGCAGGGTCTTGAAGTAAAGCGCTGCCCCCTGCATCTCCTCGCCGAGTTGCTCCAGCACCGTCCCCAGCCGATAATAGGTCTCAGCATAGGTGGTGTCCAGCTGCAAGGCCCGGCGGTAGTAGTTCTTGGCGACCTCCAGGTTGCCTTCCTGCTGGCTGATCATCCCCAGATCGTGGAAGAGCCGGCCGCTCTGCACCCCCAGTTCCACCGCCTGCTGGTAGGCCGTCCTGGCCGCGGTGTAGTCGGCCAGATCCATGTAGCTGTTGCCCAGGCGCAGGAACACCGGCCCTTCGCGGGGGGCCAGGGCCAGGGCCCGCTGGTACACCGCGATCGCCTCGCCGGGGTTGTGCCTCAGATCGTGGACCTGCCCCAGGTTGGCCAGGGCCTGCACAAAGTCCGACTTCAGCTGCAGCGCCTTTTCGTACTGGGACGCCGCCTCCTCATAGAGGTTCTGTTGCTGATAGAGGTACCCGAGGTTGTAGTAGATCTCGGCAAAGTCGGGACGCAGTTCGATGGCCTTTTTGTAGTTGGCCTCGGCTTCGGCGAAATTCCCCAGACCTCCCATGCAGATGGCCAGGCCGATGCGCGCCTCGAAGATACCAGGATTCAACTCCAGGGCCTTGTCAAAGGAACTGGCCGCCTCGCTGTACTGCTCGCGGGCCGCCCTCACCACCCCCAGCTCAGCCCAGGCCTGGGCGTAATCCGGCTTGAGATCCACCGCCTGCTGGTAGAAGCCGGCGGCCTGCTCCATCTTGCCCTGGCCGCGCAGCGTCTCTCCCTGCTGGTAGGCGGCCTGGGCCTGCTTTTCCAGCTGCACCGCCTTCCAGCGGGTGTACCCGAACCAGCCGCCGGCCCCCAGGACCGCCAGCAGCACCAGCACCCATCCCCACTTGCGCCCCGCTACCCCGGCATCTCTCTTGCCCATTCAGCACCGCCCTGGGGCCAGTTGCCCCGGCAGGTCTTTCTATTTACCATTGTCTGACTGTTCTGCCACCCTGCCGTCCACCACCTGCCCCTCGAAACGGATGTCTCTTTCCCGCCTGCTCCTGCTCGGTCTCTGGCTGCTGGCCGGCCCCGGTTGCGGCGATGAAGCCAAACATAGACCCAGCGAAGCGGATCGTCAACGCGCCGCCCAGCTCTACCAACAGGCCCTGGAGCAGATCAAAAACTACGACTTCAAGGGGGCTGGCACCACCTTTGAGGAAATCCTGCGCCTGGACCCCACCCATTACGAGGCGCGGCTCGGGCTGGGAGAGGTCCACTACCGCCAGCAGCAGTACGACCTGGCCCGCCAGCACCTGGAAGTGGCCGCGCAGCAGCAACCCGGCCGCCACGAGGCCCGCATGCAGCTGGCCCGCGCCTATCTGAGGCTCGACCGCCAGCTCGAAGCCCGCAAGCTGGTCGAGGCGATCGTCGCCGACTTCCCCGACCAGGTGGCCCCCCACCTGGAACTGGCCAACCTCTACATGACCGAGTCGCCCCCCGAGCCCCGGGGGGCCCTGGCCCAGTACGAGGCTATCTTGCAAGCGAAGCCCGGCCATCCCAAGGCCCGGGCCGGCCGGGCCGCGGCCAATCTGCACCTGGGCGAATTTGAGAAATCCGCCGCCGAACTGGAAGAGTTGCTCAGGCAGCAGCCCAAGGACCAGTACCTCACCTTTCTGGCCGGCACCACTTACTACTGGCTCAGGCAGTACGAGAAGGCGGTGGCGGCGTACCAGCAGTCCATCGACGCCATCCCCGCCAATTCTCCCATGAAGCCCCCCCGCCAGTGGAACCTGCGCCTGGCCTGGCTGGCCGCCTACGGCACCTACCCCGGCGACCTGGCCGAACGCTACCAGATCCACCTCTATCCCATCGGCGAAAAGTCGCCGGTCCGCTTCACCGACGTGGCCCCCGCCGCCGGGGTGGACAAGCTGGGGCGCAACCGGGGCAGCGCCTGGGGGGACTACGACGCCGACGGCGACCTGGACATCTTCACCGCGGGCATCCAGATCCCCCATTCCCTCTACCTCAACCAGGGCGGGCGCTTCGCCGACGTCGCCAGGCAGGCCGGGCTCTACGACCCGCGCGGGGGCTGGAGCGCCACCTGCGCCGACTACGACAACGACGGCGATCTGGACCTGTACGCCACCCGCGACGCCTGGGAGGGGACGGCGCCCAACTCCCTCTACCAGAACCAGGGTGACGGCACCTTCAAGGAGGTCAGCGAGGAGGCGGGCGTGGGCGACCCGGACGACAGTTTCCAGGCGGCCTGGGCCGACTACGACAACGACGGCTGGGTGGACCTGTACGTGGCCGACGGCATCACCGGCGCCGGGGCGGCCAACAAGCTCTATCACAACGAGGGGAATGGCCGTTTCACCGACCGGGCGGCCCAGGCCGGGGTGGACCTGAGGGGCAAGTCCCTGGGGGTGGCCTTTGGCGATTACGACCGGGACGGGGACCAGGATCTGTACGTGGCCGACGTGGCCAATCCCAACACCCTCTTCCGCAACGAGGGCCAGGGCCGCTTCGCCGACATCACCCCACGGGCCGGGGTAGGCAAGCCGGTCCAGGGAGGATACGTCACCTTCTTCTTCGACGCCGACGACGACGGCGACCTGGACCTCTTTGTCTCCGCCATGTCCTACTACGAGCACTTCGTCGAATCCCAGATCACCGGCCGTTCAGCCCACCCGGCGCGCGCCTACCTCTACCGCAACGACGGGCACGACACCTTTACCGACGTGGCCGAGGAGATGGGACTGACCCGCTCCTTCGGCGCCATGGGCGCCGGCTGGGGCGACGTGGACTACGACGGCCGCATTGACATCTACCTGGCCAATGGCGGCCCCAACATGGCCCGTTTCGAGCCCAATATCCTCTACCGCAACCTGGGCAACCGCTTCGCCGACATCACCGAATCGGCCGAGGTGGGCAATATCGGCAAGGGCCACGGGGTGGCCTTTGCCGACTACGACCAGGACGGCGATCTCGATCTCTACGCCGGCATCGGCGGGCACTATCCCGGAGACCTGTGGCGCAACCATCTCTACCGCAACGACGGCCACGCCAACAACTGGCTGGCCGTGACTCTCGAAGGCAGCGCACCCTCCAACCGCAGCGCCATCGGCGCCCAGCTGCGCCTGCGCGCCGGCGACCTGGTGCAGAACACCCATATCAGCAGCGGCGACGGCTTTGGCTGCACCAACAGCCTGCCGGTGGAATTCGGCCTGGGCCCCCGCACCCGGGTCGACGAACTGGAAGTCCGCTGGCCTTCGGGCAAGACCCAGCAGCTGCCGGTCGCCGGTTTGAACCAGGTACTCCACTTCAAAGAATGATGCGCTGCTACTGGCTCCTGCTCACTGCGCTCCCGCTGGGATGCGCCTCCGAACCAGAAGCCCCGCCCCCCGAACCCCAGCCCCAACCGGCGGCGACAGCCCAACCGGCGCGTTCGTCTTCGCCCATCCCCCGCTACGTGGAGCAGGCCAGGAGCCACCTGGCCGAGGGCCGCTTCGCCGAGGCCATCAGGGTCTGCCAGGAGGGGCTGAAGCAGGATTCGGCGGCGGTTCCCCTCTACAACCTGATGGCCAACGCCTATGCCGCAGAAGGCCGCTACGCCCCGGCCATCGAGGCCCTGGAGCACGTCTTGCGCCTGATGCCCGCCTTTGCCGTGGCCCACGTGAACCTGGGCGGGATCTACACCAAGCTGGGGCAGTACGCCGAGGCTGAGAAGCATCTGCAGCAGGCCCTGGCGCTGGATCCCAGGCAGCCCTCCGTGCACCGCCGGCTGGGCGAGGTGTACCTGGGCACCGACCGCTACCCCGAGGCCGTGGAGCAGTTCGGCCAGGCCCTGGCCCTCTATCCAGAAGACGCCACCCTCTACTTCTTTCTGGCCCAGGCCCTCGAAGGGGCCGGCCGCAATGCCGACGCCCTCAATGCCTTTTCCCAGGCGGTGCACCTGGACCTCGGCTTCCCCGAAGCCCTCTACCGCCTGGCAGCCCTGGCCCGCAAGCAGGACCGCATCGCCCTGGCCGACTCGGCCCTGGCCCGCTTTCAGCATCTGCAGGCCATCGGCAGGGGGGATACGGAGGTGCCCAAGCAGATGAAAAAGCTGCGCGCCTCGGTGCTCAATGCCCCCGAAGATCCGGTCCACCACTACCGGCTGGGCGCCTTCTTCGCCCAGCACGGGTACCTCGACGAAGCCCTGGACAAACTGGCCAAGGCCGCCCGTCTCCAGCCGCCGGCAGGGCTGCTCAACCAGATGGGCGGCCTGCTGCTCCACCACCAGCATCCCCAGGAGGCCCTGGCCTATTACCGGCAGGCCATCGACGCCGAGCCGACCTATGTGCCAGCCCTGGTCAACGCCGCCAGCCTGCTGAGCGCCAGGCAGCGCCACGCCGAGGCCCTGGTCTACTACCAGCGGGTCGTGGGGCTGACGCCCCAGGAACCCAGGGCGTGGTACTACCTGGGCATAGGCCAGTTGGGGGCCGGCCATGGACCGGAGGCCAGGCAGGCCCTGGAAAAGGCCCTCAGCCTGTGCCCGCCCGACCATCCGCTGCGGCCCCAGATCGAGGTGGCCCTGGCAAGCCTGAAATAACTCAGGGGGTTTCTTCCAGGCGGAGCACCTGGTCAGCCGGCACCTGCTGCACCACCTGCACCGCCCCCGAGGGCCAGTGCACCTCGACCCGGGCCGCCTGCGCGTGCTGCCCCAGGCCGAAGTGCAGGGCCTGCTGGTTGGTTGACTGGTACCCGGACCCGGCCTTGACCTGCTGGAAGAGCCGCAGTTGGCCGGCCTGCACGTAGACCTTGGCCCCCACCCCGTCCCGGTTGCTCTGCTTGCCCACCAGTTGGACCTGCAGCCAGTGGCCGGTGTTGCCCCCTTCGTTGCGCAAGAGCGCCGTCGCCCGCCCCGAACTCATCAGGGCGATGTCCAGGTCCCCGTCCTGATCGTAGTCGCCGTAAGCCGCCCCGCGCCCCACGTAGGGCACCGCCAATCCCGGCCCCGCCGCCGCCGTCTGCTCCACAAAGCGCCCCTTGCCTTCATTGTGGAAGATCTGCGCCTGCTGGGCATAGGTGGCCAGCTTGTCGTAGACCTCGATGTTGTCGTGGACGTGCCCGTTGGCCACGAACAGATCCTGCCAGCCATCGTTGTCGCAGTCAAAAAAGAAGGTCCCGAAACTCAAATAGTTGAGGGTGGCCTCGCCCAGCCCGGATTTGAAACTCACGTCGGGGAAGTAGCTGCCGTCGTTGCGGTAGAGGTTCTTGTTCTCCAGCTGGAAATTGGCGACAAAGAAATCGAGGTCCCCGTCGTTGTCGTAGTCACCCGCGTCCACCCCCATACCCGCCTGCATCGCCCCGTCGGAACTGAGGGCAGTGCCCGCGATCAGGCCGATCTCGTCGAAACGCCCCTTGCCCTGGTTCTGGTAATGCCAGTTGGGGGTCAGGTCATTGGTCACATACACGTCCTGGTCCCCATCCCCGTCCCAATCGCCGCACACCACGCCCAGGCCGTTGCCCTGGTGAATGATGCCGGCCTCCCGGCTCACATCGGTGAAGGTGCCCCCCCCGTTGTTGCGGTAGAGGAGGTTGTGGCTGGGCCGATACTGGCGGGGGTCGCAGTAGAAACGCAGGTTCATGTCGCGCCGGCCGCACCAGTGGGGCTCTTCGAGCTTGAAGTCCACATAGTTGACCACAAAGAGATCCAGGTCGCCGTCGTTGTCGCAGTCGAGATAGGCCGCGCTGCTGCCCCACAACGGGCTGCCCAGGCCGGCCCGGGCGGTCTGGTCGGTAAAATGCCCGCCCTCGTTGCGGTAGAGGATGTCCGGGCCCAGGTTGGTGAGATAGAGGTCCTGGTCGCCGTCGTTGTCGTAGTCGCCGGCCAGGGCCCCCATGCCGTACGCCCCTCCGGGGACGCCGGCGGCAGCAGCAACCTCGGCGAAATGCCTCCCCTCGTTGCGGTAGAGGTGGTTCCAGTGGTCCTCCCGCCCCTTGACCAGGTCGCCGCTATCGACCAGGTACAGGTCCAGATCTCCGTCGCCATCGCAGTCGAAGAAGGCCGCGCCCGAGCCGTCGGTTTCGGGCATGCGCTTCTCGGGACTAGGGCCGTTGTGATGGACAAAGTGAATGCCCACCTGGGCAGCCACGTCCACAAACTGCACCTGGCCTGCCCAGGCCTCCCCGGCCAGGCTCAGACCCAGCCAGATCAGCCCCAGACCTCCCCTTCCCTTGACGCTTCTGCGCGGAGGTATTAGTCTAGTTGTTTTAGAGATATGTCGATCCACCAGTTCCTCTTGCCCTCATTCCTGGTCGCTGCCCTGTGGAGTTCCTGCGGCCCGCACCAGGACAGCGCGCCCCAGCCCTCGCCCTGGCAGACCCACTACCGCGCCGGAGAAGAAGCCCTGCAGAGGGGAGACTACCCCCAGGCCCAGCAGCAATACGAAGCGGCGCGCGGCGACCTTGCAGATGCGGCAGATCCGCGCCTGGTTCCCACCCTGCAGCGCCTGGCCGGCCTGCACGCCCTCCAGGGCCGCCCTGCCCGGGCCGAGAGCCTCTACGCCGAAATCCTCAACCTGGCCCAGCACGCCCTGCCGCTCCTCGACCCCCAGCGCGCCCTGCTCCAGGCCCAGGCGGCCGCCTTTTACCTGGACCAGCAGAACTACGCCCGGGCCGAGAGCCTCTATACCCAGGCCCTCGCCCTGCAACAGCTCCTCGATCCCCGCGCCCCCCAGCTGGCCTCCATCCTCGACCAGCTGGCCGATCTGTACCGAGCCCGGGGCCAGCGCGGCCTGGCCGATTCCCTGGACAAGCGCGCCCTGGCCTGCAAATTCAGCGCCCAGGCCTATGAGTACTATCTGCAGGGAAGCTATCCCCAGGCCGAGACCTTCTACCGCCGCGCCCTGGCCATCCAGGAAAAAAACCTCGGCGACCATCCCGACCTGGCCCGCACCTGCCGCGATCTGGGCATGCTGAACCAGGCGCGGGGCGACTACGCCCAGGCCGAAGCCTTCTACCGCCGCGCTCTGGCCATCCAGGAAAAAAACCTCGGCGACCGTCCCGACCTGGCCCGCACGCTCGATAATTACGCCCTCCTCCTGAGGAAGGGCAAGCGCGACGCCGAGGCCCAGGCCGCCGAGGACCGGGCCCGCCAGATCCGCCAGACCTATGAGCACTCCACCCCCTGACCCGACGCAGGAGATTCCATGAATCGACCTCCCGAAAAGTTCAAACCCATCCCCGCCGCCCAGTTGCAAGCCTTTGCTGCCGCCTGCTTCAAGGCCGCCGGCCTGCGGGCCGACCACGCCGACCAACTCGCCGAGCTGCTGACCAATTCCGACCTGCGCGGGGTGCGCTCCCACGGCACCCGCCAGGTGCCCGGCTACAGCCGGGCCCTGCGCGACAAGAGAGTCAATCCCAACCCCCAACTGCAGGTGGTGCAGGAGACCGACACCACCGTCCTGGTCGAGGGCGACGGCGGCCTGGGCTATGCCCCGATGATGATGGCCACCGAGCTGGCCATCGCCAAGGCCAAGGCCAAGGGCGTGGCCCTGGGCGCCGCCCGCCACCTGGGACACTACGGTTCGGCCGGCCACTACGTGCGCCGCGCCATGGCTGCAGGGTGCACTGCCTTTTCGGTGCAGGGCCACCATCCCTCCTGGTTCGGCGAGGGCGGCGGCAACAAGGGGCAGCAGTCGGCCTACTGGGGCAATCCGCCCATCTGCTTCGGCCTGCCCAGCCAGGAGGAGCCGCCCCTGGTCCTCGACGCGGCCACCTGCATCATGGCCGACTACCAGCGCGGCCCCCAGTTCGACGCCCTGCAGGAGCTGATCCCGGCGGCCTTCTTCAAATCCATGGGCTACACCGGAGTGGCCATGGCCCTGGGGGGCACCTTTGTGGGCATGAGCAATCCGCGCGCCGCCGCCCTCAACGAGCAGTGGCCCGGCGCCAGGCAGGGTGGCCTGATCATCGTCATGGACATCGGGGTCTTCGCCTCGCCCGAGGAAGTCCGCGCCGGGGTAGATCTGTTAGTGCGCGGGGTGCGCGAAACCATGGCCCCGGTGCGCGGCTACCAGGAAGCCACCCTGCCCGGCACTATCGAATTCCGCAAGGAGCAGGAGTACCGGAAAAAGGGCATCCCGGTGGCCCTGGAGGATCTGGAGTCCCTCGAAAAGGCCGGCCAGGAGTTCGGCGTCAGGCCGGGCTGGTTGTGATCCCGGACACCCAGCCGTACCTTTTTAGCGCACCTTCACAGGAGATGATCACATGAGTGCCCCTCCCCTCGCTGCAGCGCGCCGGCGCGAACTGCAGCGCCTGGCCATCCAGCTGCGGCGGCTGGTGATCGAAGCGGTCCACCACGCCGGTGCCGGCCACCTGGGCGGCCCTCTCTCGGCGGCGGAAATCCTCACCGCCCTTTACTTCGAAGTCATGAGCATCGATCCGGCTGCACCGCGCGCTCCGGGCCGTGACCGCTTCATCCTCTCCAAGGGCCACTCCTCCATCGGCCTCTATGCCGTCTTGGCCCTGCGCGGCTACTTCCCGGTGGAGGAACTGAAGACCTTCGACGCCATCGACTCGCGCCTGCAGGGCCATCCCGACATGAACGTGCTCCCCGGCCTGGACATGTCCACCGGCTCCCTGGGCCAGGGGCTCTCCCCCGGCCTGGGCATGGCCCTGGCGGCCAAGCTCAAGGGCCACTCCTACCACACCTGGGTGATGATCGGCGACGGCGATTCCCAGGAGGGCCAGATCTGGGAGGCGGCCTTTGTGGCCCAGCGCTACGGGCTGGACAACCTGACCGCCATCCTCGACTGGAACGGCCTGCAGCAGTACGGCTGGGCCACCGGCCAAGGGTACGGGTCCCTGGCCCGCCAACCGGCTCAGGAAAACCCGGTGGCCAAGTGGCAGGCCTTCGGCTGGGCCACCATTGAGATCGACGGCCACGACCTCCAGCAGATCGTCGAAGCCTGCAGCCAGACCCGCGCCACCCGGGGCCGGCCGGCCATCATCATCGCCCGCACCGTCAAAGGCAAGGGGGTTTCCTACATGGAGAACGACTTCAACTGGCACTCCAAGCCGGTGACCGACGAGGACCTGCGGGTAGCCCGCGAGGAACTGGCCGCCCAGGAGGCCGCGCTGTGACCGCCCAGCTCACCGACATCGCCCAGCGCGAGGTGTTCGGCGACACCCTGATCGAGCTGATCGACCGCGACGACCGCGTCTACGTGCTCGACGGCGACCTGGCCAACTCCACCAAGGCCGACAAGGTCTCCAAGGCGCGGCCGGCCCATTTTCTAGAGATGGGCATCGCCGAGCAGAACATGATGGGGGTGGCTGCAGGCATGGCTTCCTGCGGCCTGCTCCCCTGGCTGAGCAGCTTTGCCTGCTTCCTGGTCAACCGCGACCTAGACCAGCTGCGGGTGGTGGTGGCCCAGCCCAACCTCAACGTCAAGCTCGGCGGCGGCTACACCGGGCTGCTGACCGGCAAGACCGGCAAAACCCACCAGGAGGTCGCCGACCTCGCGGTCATGCGCGCCATGCCCAACATGACGGTCATCGCCCCGGCCGATGGGGTGGAGACCCGCCAGGCCATGATCGCCGCCACCTACCACGAGGGGCCGGTCTATGTGCGCCTCACCCGCGACCCCCACCCCACCATCTTTCCCCAGGACTACCAGTTCGCCATCGGCAAGGCCGTGGTGGTACGCGAAGGCAAGGACCTGACCATCATGGCCACCGGGGTCCAGACCGTGCGCGCCCTGGAGGCCGCCCAACTGCTGGCCGCCCAGGGCCTGTCCGCCCACGTGCTGCACGTGCCCACCATCAAACCCTTCGATGTGGAGGGGGTGGTGGCGGCAGCGGCCAGGACCGGCAGGGTGCTCACCGCCGAAGACCACACCATCATCGGCGGCCTGGGCGGCGCGGTGGCCGAAGTCCTCTCCGAGCACCACCCCACCCCGCTCAAGCGCCTGGGCATCCGCGACTGCTTCGGCGAATCGGCGGCCAACAGCGACCTGCTGGAGAAGTACGGACTCACCCCCAGGCACATGGCCGAGGCGGCGTGCGGCCTGTGTTGATATTTCCGCCAAAGGCCCTAGTTTATGCCTTATCACTCTCAGGAGATACGCCCCCGATGAAAGAAGGCCTAATGAAGCTGCTGGCCCTCCAGGAAGTCGACAAGGAACTCCAGGCGCTGGAGGAAGCCAGGGATAAATTTCCGGCAGAGATAGACGAGCGGCAGAGCCAGATCGACCAGGCCCGGGCCACCCTGCAGGAGCAGGTCGACTTACTGGAAAACCTGGCCCGCGAGCAGCGCCACTACGAGCGCGAGATCGATGACGCCAAGGCGGATCTCAAGAAACACGAGGAGCGCTTCTCCGCCGTAACCACCAACAAGGAATACGACGCGCTCCAGATCGAAATCGCCGCCTGCAAGAGCCGGATCTCCGAGTACGAGACCGAGGTGCTCGAAACCATCGAGTCGAGTGAGCGCCTGCGCCAGGAGATCGAGAGCAGGAAGCAGGAGGTCGGGCAGATCGAAGAGCAGCACCAGAGCCGCATCGAGGAACTGCAGCAGCGCCTCGCCTCCCTGCAGAAGGAAGTGGCCGGGGTGGAGTCGCGCCGCCAGGTGGTCAGCCAGTCCATCGAATCCAGGCTGCTGCAGCGCTACCAGCGCAGCCGCAAAAACCGCGGGAGCCGGGTGGCGCGCATCCTCAAGGGGGCCTGCGGCACCTGTTTCCGCCAACTGCCTGCCCAGCTGCGCAACAACGTCAAATACACCCCCACCGAGGTCCACGTCTGCGAGAACTGCGGTGCCATCTTGGTCTGGGACGACCAGACCTCTTCATGAAAAAGGGTAGCGGAGCGGGTCGGGCGACCGCGCTACCGGCCTGCGGGCCGGGGTGAGGAAAGTCCGAGCTCCACAGGACAGGATGCTGGGTAACGCCCAGGGGGGGCGACCCCACAGAAAGTGCCACAGAAAACATACCGCCGGCGCCTTGTGCGCCGGTAAGGGTGAAAAGGCGAGGTAAGAGCTCACCGCGCTTCCGGCGACGGGAGTGGCAGGGAAAACCTCATCCGGAGCAAGGCCAAATAGGGGAGGAGAGGTGGTCCGCCTCGTTATAACTCCCGGGTAGGCCGCACCGAGGCAGGCGGGTAACCCCTGCCCCAGATGAATGGTCGCCCTGCGCGGCATGAGGCGCAGACAGAACTCGGCTTATAGATCCGCTCCGCTGCCCCTTTATTCTCCCGGAAACCTTTTTTCGCGTCGGCCTTCTTAATAAATGCCCCAGCACCCTGGAAACTACTGCCATGTACCCGCTCTTGTTCATCGCCCTGATCCTGGCCGCCGGCCAGGATCTCCGGGCCCAGAACGTGATCCAGCCCCTGCAGGCCCAGGCCGCCGGCCAGCAACCCATCGAGGGCAACATCGACTGGACCACCGGTGTCCTGACCGTGTACGGCGAGGGCATCGCCTCCGCAGATATCCAGAATCCCGCCCAGCGCCGGTTGCTGGGCTTCCGCGCCGCCAAGGCCACTGCCTACCGCAACCTGCTCGAGCTGGTGGGCCAGGTGCACATCGACGCCAGCACCACGGTGGGAGAGGCGATGGTGGCCAGCGATTCCATCCGCACCAGGGTCAGCGGCCTGATCCGGGGGGCCCGTCTGGTCCCGGGCAGCCAGCAGGAAAAGGACGGGGTATTCCAGGTGGCGCTGACCCTGGAACTGCAGGATGACCTGGCTGCCACCTTCCTTTCCTCCGCGCGGCGTTCCCCGGCTCCCGCACTCCCTGCCGAAACGCCCACCTACCTCCCCCCGCAGACCTACACCGGGTTGATCATCGATGCCCGCGGTCTGCCGCTCAAACCGAGCATGGCGCCCCGTCTGCTCAGCACCGGGGGCAACGAACTGTTCAACGCCAGCGGCGTGGACCTGGAGTACGCCCGCCAGTGGGGGGTGGTCGGATACGACCGGGACCTCGAAAGGGCCGGCCGCAGTGACCGCGTGGGCGGCGCCACCGCCCGTCCCCTGGTCATCAAGGCCGAGAAGGCCGCCGGCCAGTACAGCTCAGACGCGGTGATCAGCAACGAAGACGCCGTGCGGGTGCAGATGGCCGACAAACACTCCCCCTTTCTCGCCCAGTGCCGGGTGATCTTCGTCCTCGGCCCGGCCCCGGCGCACTGACCTGGACGCGCGGGGATTGCGCCGGTCCGGCGGCAGCCCTAAATTCTCCTGACCCTTCCCCTCCACCGCGAGAGAAAACCCGTGACCTTCCAGGAAAAGCTGCGCGCCGCCGCCGCCCAAAACCGCTCATTGCTGTGCGTGGGCCTCGACCCTGACCAGGCCCAGTTGCCCGCCGGTGTCCGCGACCAGGACAACCCCACCCTGCACTTCCTCAAACACGTCATCGACGCCACCGCGGATCTGGTCTGCGCGTACAAACCCAACTTCGCCTTCTTCGGCTCCCTGGGGGAGCGGGGTTGGCCCATCCTCAAGGCCACCCTGGAGCACATCCCGCCTGCCATCCCGGTACTCGTAGACGCCAAAGTGGGGGATATCGGCAATACTGCCGAGCACTACGCCCGGATGTTCTTCGAGGTGCTGGGCGCCGATGCGCTCACCGTCAACCCTTACATGGGCCGGGATGCCGTGGCCCCCTTCCTCGCCTACCGCGACAAAGGGGTCTTCCTCCTCTGCCTGACCTCCAACAAAGGCTCCGAGGATTTCGCGCAGCAGGAACTGGCAGACGGCCCTCTCTACCTGCGGGTGGCCCGCAAGACCTGCGAGTGGAACACCGCCGGCAACTGCGGCCTGGTGGTGGGCGCCACCCAGGCCGGGGCCTTTGCCCAGCTGCGCCAGCTGGCCCCGGACCTGCCCTTCCTGGTCCCCGGGGTGGGGGCCCAGGGCGGCGACTTGGAGGCCGTGGTCCGCAGCGGTGTCGATGCCGAGGGAGGTGGACTGCTGATCAACGCCTCCCGGGCCATCCTCTACGCCTCGGGCGGCCCTGACTTCGCCCAGGCCGCCCGCCGGACCGCTCAGCACCTGCGCCAGCAGATCGAGGACTGCCGGACTTCTTAGCCCTTGCCGGCACGGGGCTCGTCGGCTATCTTTTTGGGGGATTTTCGGGGTGTAGCGCAGCCCGGTTAGCGCATCTGCTTTGGGAGCAGAGGGTCGACAGTTCGAATCTGTCCACCCCGACCAGTTGAAAAGGGCCTGGAGAATGCGTGTTCTCCAGGCCCTTGTTTTTTGTCTGTACACCTAAGTCATTGCCCTGCCTTGATACCTCATTCCCCCTCTGAAAACGCGAGATACTCGCCTCTTGACATCCACCCCATCTCAACGCTAAAATGGAGGACAGCACAAGCCGACATTTCCGGCCACGCAAGGTCGGCGGAATTCACGGCAAATCACACCCAGCTGAGTTACAAGGTGAGTTACAATATGGCCTCGGTGAGCCGCTTTGAACCCCGCGATAGTTGGCGAATCCAGTACACGTTGCGCCTGAAGGGTCGTTCCGCAAGAAAAAGTAAATATGCCTCGACCCGTGCCGACGCCCTGTTGCTGGCCCGTCAGATCGAAAATCTGGAGGATGCTACAAAGACCGGAATCGCCCGGATGGGGGATATACTGGAAAGGCGATCCAGGTCGACTTCAACGCGATCCTGCGCGCCTACGAGGAGTATGCCCTGCGCCACTCCAAAGCCGGCAACCCCTTCCGGCACTCTCACAGAGCGCATATGCACCTGGCTCGCCAGGTGGTGGCCTGGCTACAGACCGAGTCACCTGCCCTGAGTCTGGGCGCCCGGGATGTGGAGCAATGGCTGGATGGTCTGCGCCGGCAGGGGTACTCCCCCTGGAGTGTCTACCACTACCTGACCAAGATGCGGTTGCTGCTGGACCAGGCTCAGACGCTGGGGATGATCGAAGAGAATCCCGCCCGGCAGATCACGGTACCCCTGCCAAAAGTCGCTCAGGACCGGCGCATCCTGGGACCGGACGAAGTGCAGCAGTTGCTGACGATCTCGCTGGATCACCGGCAGTGGATCTCAGGGAGCCTGCCCACTGCGGTGCGCCTGGGGCTGTACGCCGGCTTGAGGGACGAGGAGATGTGCTGGCTCAAGTGGGAGTCGGTTGACTGGCGGCATCGAATCCTGAGCATCCAGGCCACCACCTGGCGAGCCAGGTGCATATGCGCTCTGTGAGAGTGCCGGAAGGGGTTGCCGGCTTTGGAGTGGCGCAGGGCATACTCCTCGTAGGCGCGCAGGATCGCGTTGAAGTCGACCTGGATCGCCTTTCCAGT
>JACPJE010000014.1 GCA_016187725.1 Candidatus Latescibacterota bacterium | reverse complement strand
CACTATCACACCGGCCTGGGGCTGTTGACCCCAGCGACGGTCCATTACCGGCAGGCCAACGGCATCCAGGCTCAGCGGCAGCAGGTGTTGCAGGCGGCCTATGCGGCCCATCCTGAGCGCTTTGTGCGGGGGCTGCCGACCGTGCCCCAACTGCCGCCAGCCGTCTGGATCAACAAGCCCGAAAATGGCCGCCTGTCCCCCAGGGAGGCTACGGCTTTGTTGCATGAATGCCAGTAACTCGTTGTTTCGCAACGACTTATAATTTCGATATGCGATTTTTTAACTCATTGCGCCCCAATGAGTTAGCACTTTTCGTGCAACAGAGCCTCTGTCCTCTTCCATGGCCCAATCGTGACCCAATAAGTATGATTCCTAGCTGACCAGCACCTTTCCGAGGAAGGTATACCCTTGGAATGGCGTTCCAGACTGGCCCACCGATGGAGAGCGAGGCGGATTGGGAGAGGGTGCTCCTCTGCTTTGGGAAAGAGCTACGGCCGCTGGTGGAGTACTACCAGCGCAGTATCGACCTGGTGGATCTCCAGCAGGAGCGTTAGTTTCTCTACCAAGTGGCCGAAGGACCAGGCGGCTTAGCCTTCCCAACCTGATCTTCAATCCTGAAAGCAGTAGGAGAACTCTAGTGGCTTCGACCAAGGAACAACCCAGAGGCAAGATCCTGGTAGTGGACGACGAAGAGCCGGTGGGCCGGCTCTTGGAGCTGTGGCTGGCCGAAGAAGGCTACACCGTGCGCCGGGCTTCCAGCTTCGAGCAGGCCTGCGACTGGATGGGCAAGGAGTCCTTCGACCTGGTGACCCTGGATATCATGATGCCGGTGGTGGACGGCCTGCAGTCGCTGCGCTGGTTCCGCGAGTACCACCCCGAGGTGGGAGTGGTGATGGCCACCGCGCTGGGAGAAATGGATCTGGTGATCGAGGCCATGCGGCTGGGGGCGTACAGCTACATGGTCAAGCCATTCAAGCTGGAGCTGGTGGCCCACGAACTGGCCCGGGCCCTGGAGCGGCAGCGGCTGGTGGCCGAGAACCTTTCCTACCAGCGCGAACTGGAGCAGAAGGTGGAGGAGCAGACCCGCCAACTGCGCGCGGCCTACGTTCACCTGGAACGACAGGTGAAGGAACTGGAAGGCCGGGATCAATTGGTGCGCTGCCAGTCCGAAGGGCCGACACCGCAACAGGCCTGCCAGGTGATCATGGAGGTCCTGTATCAGGTGTTGGGGGGGGAGGCTGCGGTGCTGTACGAGTCCGAGGGGGAGGGGAAAGGGCTGGTGCCCATAGCCACCCTTGACGAAGCAGGGCAGGTGGGCACCGAAGGGTTGGCGGAAGACTCCAGGGAGTGGGTCAAAAAGAACGCGCTGGCGGTGCAGGTGTATTCCAACCGCCAGGGCCACCACCAACCAGGGCAAGGCACCGCCCTGCCCTTGCTGTACCAGGAGGAGGTATTGGGGGTACTGTGGGTCCGGGGGCTGGATGGGGAAGCGCAGCAGGAAGAGCGCAACCTCCTGTGGCGGTTGGGGCAGGCAGCGGCCTTGGTGCTGTGGGCCGCCCGGGTGAAAGAGCAACTGGACAGTGGTCAGCTGCAGGTCGATGAACTGCTGAAGATGCAGTGAGGCGGAAGGCATGGCCAGCAGCGACAAAAAACAGCCGAAGAAGCGCCCAGACCAGGCCACCAGGGTGCAGGAACAGTACGGGGGAGCGGCCATCTGGGAGGAAGCGCTGGAGAAGTACGGCGGTACCGTGAAGGGGCGGGACTTCTGGAGCGAGCGGCTGCCGGAGGACCACGCCATCCGCTTCGCGTGAGTTCAGCGAGGCAGTTATGAAGATCGCTCTGGGGTTGGGCCTGACTGAGGAAGCCGTCCACTTCGCCGCGCAACTCGGGGTGAAGTACGCGGTCTGGGGCATGCAGGAATTCCAGACCCGAGGTCGGAGCTGGGTCGAACTCGAGGTGCTGCTCCAGGCCAGGGACTTCTTCGCCGGTGCCGGCCTCGAATTGCGCGTCCTGGAGGGCTTCCCCCACTCCTTCTACCACCAGGCCATGTTCGGCCTGCCCGGGCGAGAGGAGGAGATAGACCACGTCTGCACCAGCATCCTCAACATGGGGCGTGCCGGTATCCCGGTGCTCAGCTATCAGCGGGGAGCGCGGTTTCGCCTTTCAGCTTGGCTATATGAAAGGCATGCTCCAGGCGATTGAATCGCTTTGAGCTGCTTTGCCGGCTGTCACACCGCCCCCGCCCCCTGCCAGATTGTCCAGTTTCCTTCCACCATGCGGAGGTGGTCTTCCCCTGAGAAGATCAGCAGGCGGTTGGCGACCTTGTCGATGAAGAACCGATCGTGACTGACCGCGATCACCGCACCGGGAAAGTGGATCAGCGCCTGTTCCATGACCTGGGTGCTGGTCAGGTCCAGGTGGTTGGTGGGTTCATCCAGGATGATAACGGCCGCACCGGAGAACAGGCACCTTGCCAGAGCTACCCGCGCCTGCTGGCCTCCAGAGAGGGTGCCGATGGGTTGGTTCAGGGCCATCTGTGAAAACTGCATCATCTCCAGGAACTGGTTTACTTGCCGGCGCGGCGCCCTCTCGACCAGAGGCGCCGTGTTGACCGCACGGGTGACTGACTCCTCCGGGTCTAGCTCAGCCAGGACCTGGTTGAAGAAGACGAATTCAGTCCCAGGTTGCCAAAGAACGCTGCCTGAGGTTGGGGGCTCCTGGAGGGCGAGTACGCGCAGCAAGGTGGATTTGCCACACCCATTGGGACCGATGACACACAGCCGGTGGCCCCGGCGCATCTCAAAGGTCAGTTCTCTGAAGAGGCGTTGACTGCCATAGGACTTGGACAGCTCTGATATCCTGCACAGAGAGTCCCGCACCCGGAGTTGGTCATAGAGGTCGGTGATGATCCTGACCACCGGTTTGGGCTCTGCGGTTTTTTTGACCTTGGACAGACGGCGTTTGAGGGCCTGGGACGGGTTGCGGGCGTCCTCGCGGCGTTCGACTATGGCCTCAGCTTCATAGGCCAGCAATTCCTGCTCGTGGATATACTGATTCTGCAACATCTTCATACGCGTGGGCTTCTCGTGTACATAGTCGGTGAAGTTGCCCCGGTACTCCTGAAGCTGATAGTTCTCGATCTCGACGACGCGGTTGACGATCCGGTCCAGAAAGTGCCGGTCGTGGGACACCAGGAGCAGGGCGCTGCGCAGCGCTGCCCGGATCGCGGCCACCATCGCCTCTGGCACGGCCGCGGCCCCGCCCCAGAGTGTTCCGCCAAGTCGAATTCAGCGGGAAATAAGGCGCTGGGGTGTACTTTGCGGCGCTCGTGAATATTGGCGTCGGCATCGACCAGGCAGCGGTCAGGCCGAAAGGTGAAACCCGGTGCCAGCCTGGCAAACACCCCTGCTCACCACGGCACCCCGTGCCCTTTCCCAAAGAACCAGAACACGTCCACCCCGAAGGAGATCCCCGCCCCGGTGAAGAAGCCCACGATCAGCCCGACGAAGAAGGGCCGGGCTGCCTGGTACCCGGCGACCCCGCGATAGCGCAGGATCAGGCTCTTCAGCGCCCAGGCGCAGAATACCGAGACGGCCCCCAGCCCAGTCATCCACAGCGGGGCCACCACCAGCCCCACCGGGTGCAAGGGCCACCAGTGGAAGCGGTACTGGCACAGGGCCAGCACCGAGTAGACCAGCGCGCCGATCCCAGAGTACATCAGCTTGCCCCAGTCAGTGCCAGCGGGGTTGTTGAATTTGCGGATCACGCCGCCAAAGGCCATCTCGCCGATCCCGCCCCCGGCGGCGAAGTACCATGACCTCAGATTTCCGGCCCCGTACTCGTAGCACAAATAGAGCACGAACCAGATGGTGACGGCGAACCCCACCACCACGGCCAGTCCCAGGAGGGGCCCTAGCCAGCGGCGCGCGTCGATCACCTCATCCAGTTTGGCCGCGTGGGCTGCCGAGGGCATAAACACCGACTGCACGTCTCCGAACCAGGCATAGGACAGGCCCAGGGAGACCAGATTGGCCTGCCCGACCCCGGTCCCGGTCACTGCTATGGCAAAGGCCTGGCCGCCAACCGGGGTGGTGAGATAGTACATGCCGGTCTGGACCACCAGCCGGGTGATGCCCGTGTACCCGATCAACACCCCGGCCAGGAAGAGCAGGGCCACCTGCAGTCCCATTCCGGAGCGCACCAGCCAGGCCAGACTGTAGAGAGTGCTGAGCAGCAGCCCCCACACGGCCACCCGGTAGGACATCATCTCAGTGCGGTCGTCGAGCGTCCTTTTCCCCGAAAAAGCCTGGCGCACCACCGCGCGCAGGTGGCGCCGGCCCACCCACAGGCTCCACAGCACCATGGCCACGAAGGCCCCCCAGCCCTGCCAAGACAGGGACTGCATGCCCCAGACAAAGGCGTCCGGGCTGGTCACGTCATAGCCGATCCTATTGGTGATACCCTCCTGGGCCACTGCGATCAGGTAGAAGAACCAGATGCTGAAGGAAATGCTGGTGCTGGCCAGGAAGATAAACCCGAGAATAGGCGGGATGACCCGCAACTGGATCGCGGGAAAATCCCTGCCGAACTGGAAGCTGAGGCCCGACCAGATGTCCGCGCGGGGCAGGCCCGGATTGAAGAAACTGAAGATGTTGAAGAGCACCAGGCCCAGGGAGATGGCGCCCCCGATCCAAAAGGGGGAGGAGCGGAACCACCGGCCCTCCTCGATGAGCAGCCGGGGCATCTCGGTGAGGGGAAAGATCAGGCGCTCCTGCTCCACCCATTGCCGGCGCAGGATGACCACCAGGCACAGGCAGGCGAAGTAGACGGCCAGGATCAGACTCAGCCACCAGCAAAGCGGCCCGAGCCACACCCCCAGCGGCATGCCCTGGTCTGCGGGCAACCCCTCCCAGAACCAGCGCAGGGCCTCGCCTTCCGGCTGGGGCAGGGCCCAGGCCGGCAGGTGGGGCTGGATGTAGAAGGCCCAGTCGTTCTCCGGGGTGGCCGCATAGTAAGGTGAGGCGAGGAGGGCGATCAGGGTGCCCACCATGAAGACCGGTATTCCGGTCACCACCAGGCCCATGACCAGGACCACCAGCAACTCTCCCTGGCAAAGCGCCCAGCGGCCGGCCAGCCGCCGCAGCAGGGCATTCCCCAGGCACAGGAGCGCGAAGGGACAGCCGGCGATTACGGGAAAAAAGGACCAGGTGGGCTCGACGGAACCGACCAGCCAGAGGGAATAGGGCGCGCCGAAGCTGACGACCAGCACCAGGAACAGCCCTAGGACCACTGCGCGAGCGGTCAGGCTTGGTCCTGAGGAAGGAGTTTTGTCGCTCACTGCGAGTTGGGGGAAGGGAGGTTCTGCTAGATCGACTGGTCTAGAGTGAGACCGGGCAACTCTGCGCGAATCACGCCTGCAT
>JACPJE010000051.1 GCA_016187725.1 Candidatus Latescibacterota bacterium | reverse complement strand
TGGCGACCATGCCGTTGTCGAAACGGACAAAACCGCTCAGCAGGTCTTCCACGTCATAACGCGCCCGAACCTCTCCGGTGGCCAGCGGCCCCCGCTTTTTGGGAAAGACCCGCCGGGCCACCGCCTGGGCCGAGAGGGGATTGGGGCAGCCGCTGACCCAGATGGCCTGGTCCAGGGCGTGGATCATGGTGGAGGCCAGGACTCCTCCGCCCGAGGTGGGCCGGTGGTAATGGGGAGCCCACCAGGGCGGGTTGAGGTGGTAGCTCCAGATCTTGCAGAGGAGGGGTATGCCCACGCTGCCTGAGTTCATCAGCTCGCGCAGGTACTGGGAGGTGGGCAGGTAGCGCAGGTTGGTGCACAACTGGAACTGCCGGCCTGTGCCCGCCGCGGCGTCGAGGACGGCCTGGGCCTCGGCCGCGTTCATGGCGAAGGGCTTTTCGCACAACACGTGCGCCCCTCCCTCCAGCGCCGCGATGGCGATGGAGGCATGGGTATGGGGCATGGTGCCCACGATCACCAGGTCGAGGTCTCCCGGCGCCACTAACTCGCCCACCTCCCGCGCCAGCCGGGCTGCTGGCCACAATTGGTGCGCCTGCTCCAGGCGTTCTTCTCTCAGGTCGCACAGGGCAACTAGTGCGGCGGTGTGTTCGCCCAGCTCTTTGATGGCCTGGAAGTGAAACTGGGCGATGGTGCCGCAACCAACCACGCCGACGCGCACCGGATGACTGGTCATCTCGTTCCTCCAAGGTGACTTAAGGATCGCGCCTTGGGAAAGACCGTAATGGTATGCAACGCCACAGGGTGGCGTTGCCCCCGACGCGTACTCTAGACCTTCTCCTCCCAATCCACCAGATACCGGCAAAGTTCCTTGCCGCGCGCCGACATCTTCTCGTACAGGGCCCGGGGCAGCGGCGCGCCCATCGGCTGACGGAACCAGGGGGCGTAGTAGCTGGCGCTGGTCATGATGCGGTATTCGTCGGAGTTGTTGGCCGTGCCCCCGTGCCAGCCGCGCACGTCGCGCACTACCGCCGTGCCCGCCGGGGCGCAGAGGATGGAGCGGCGCCAGTGCTCCGGCTCCTCTTCTAGCGAGGGGGGCCGCAGCCGGGTGCGGTGGGTGCCGGGCACACAACGAAGGGCCCCGTTGATCTCCTTGAACTCGGTCAGCAGAAAATTGACCACGATGAAGGGAGTTGGCACATCCCAGCAGGTGACCTGCCCCAGTGGGTCGGCGAAGAAATCCACCACGTCCGAATGCAGGGACTGGATCCTGGCCCCCGGCACTGAATAGTCGCCCCCGGCGTCCGTGCACATGTAGCCCCGGCCACCCCAGATAGCGTCGAGCACTGGCAGGACCGTGGACAGGTCCACCAGCTGTGCCCACTCTTGGTGATGGATCTGCGAACCAAAGGAAAAGCGGGCATAGCCCCGGTTGGCCTCTTCCAGGGGGGTGGCCGCCAGCTGTTCGGCGATCACCCGCCGCGCGCCCTGCCGGGCGAATTCCAGCTGCTCTGGAGTGAGGACCTCCTTGAGGGCCACAAATCCGTGCTGATTAAAGAGGACCGCTGCCCGCTGGGGCTGGGCCGGGTCTATCAGTTCCAGGTTGAGCATCTCTCTCCCCCGATCAATCGACGGCGATGGCCGTGTGGATAGGCTTTGTCGCATGAAGGGGGTCATTCCCCCTGCTGTAGCCCGCCGGCCCTGCCGGAGGTGCGAACTCCCAAGCTCAGGGCCGGCGCGGATACCTCATCCAATAGTGTTGATGAGCTGCCGGTAGTAGCGGTAGTTCTCGAAGGGAACGTCCTCAGGGATGTTGTGGTCGCAGCCAGGGACGTACCCGCCCTCGCGGACCACGCCCGCTACCCGACCGACCATCTCCTCGATCTGGCGCTTGCCGCCGGTGGCGAGCACCCGCTTGTCGATCCCGCCGAACATCCGCAGCGATCTGCCGAACCGGGCCCTTAGTCTGGCAACGTCCATACCGGCCGCCACCTCCATCGGCAGGATGGCGTCGATCCCCATTTCGAGCCAGATGGGGATGAGTTCATCCAGGTTGCCGTCGCTGTCGAGCACCAGCACCGTCTGATCCTCGGGGGCGTACCTGCGGATGAGTTCGATCATGCGCGCATAGTGGGGGACGAAGATCCGCCGGTATACCCGCGGGTCGATCAGGCTGCCGGTTTTGTACGCCATGTCCTCCCAGAACTCAATCCAATCGGGTTGGACCCCTGGGAGCATCTTCTCCAGAATCCTCAACTGGTACTCGGCCATGTCCGCAGCGCATTCCTCGACGAACGCGGGATCGTCGTGGAGCATGAGGGCGATAGGGTCCGCCAATCCTCCAACCTGTCGCTGAAGAAGTAGTCGAACCGGGTCGGAGAGTCGGGATCGAGGCGCTCCTTGCGGAACTTCCGCCAGCTCGCCCGGTCAGTCACCGGGAAAATCAGGTACCTGGGCATGGCCGGGAAACTGCTGCCGGCGCCTGCTTCCTTCTTCTTCTCCTTGGTGACCCCGTCGGCATCCTGGTAAATCGTGTGATCAGAAGTCTCCTCGATCACCCTGACCTCAAAAGGCGGGTCCTGCCAGAAGTTCACCCCGGCATGCTCAAGGCGGTCGTACCTGCCCGTGTGCGCCACATCGGCCCTGCTGCGCAGCCCCTCCTTGAGCCACCGGTCGACGGTGGCGGCGTACGGACCCATCTCCCAGGACCAGGGACGATCGACCGACCCGTACCGCATGGTGGCGTGGAACCGCTCTCGCGAGTTCATGTTTGACCTCTGTCTTTGTCCTGCGCGTGTGGGGGTGTACCTGATAGGAACCTCTGGAGCGCAATCAGTTCAATGTGCTGCACCGTCAGTTTATTTCGGCCTCCTCATTCACCTGCCGAGTTTTCTCAGTGTGAAGGGATGTACAGTGTGCGGTTCTCCAAGGGCAAACCGACCGGTGCAGCACCTCGTACGTGCGACTCCGCGTTGGCCAGGCAGAGTTCGGTGACCGCCCGCGAAACCCGCGCATTCGCCCTGGTCGGTTCGCCCGTCTCCATGCCGAGGAGAAGATTCTCGATCAGCCCCACCGTCGGACTCTTCCGCGGGTATTCCGGGAACGGAACCTCGAGTTTCTCGTACCCATCCCCCTTTCTCCAGGCGATCTTCTCACCATAGTCTCTGATGTGCAGAACTCCTTCGGTGCCCACGACTTGCCACTCGTACATTGGCATACCGGTCGGGTTGGCGGCTTGGCCCATTGCCCCTCCTTCAAAGGCGATGGTCGCCCAACATCCCCCGGGATCCCGGTCCCACCGGTTGGTGTTCGGGTCGTAGGAACAGTGGATGGGGGGCGTGGTGCGGCCGCTGTAGGGAGCGACCTGGCCGGCGATCCACTTGGCTGGTGGGTCGCCTAGCAGGTAACAAATCGCATCGAATGCGTGGGAGTAGCCATGCATCAGCAAATCATTGCCCGTGAACTGCGCCCACTTGAGGTCCCCGAGTTCGCCGTCCGCGATCATCCGCCTGGCTGCCATGAAGAGCCCGGTAAAGCGCCGGTTCACTCCGAGGTTGAAGGCAACCCCGTTGCGCTCAAGAACGGCGACCATCGCGTCGGCCTCGGCCATCGAACTGCACATCGCTTTTTCGCAGTAGATCCCCTTGACGCCGTGCTCCGCCGCAAAGATGGTGATCTCGGCATGTAATTTCTGCCCGGTGCAGACGCTGACGATATCTGGTTGCTCCTGCTCAATCATCACCCGGTAATCGTCGTAATCGCGGGACACTCCCCAGCGCTTGCAGAAGGATGCGCGTCGGGAGGCATCGATATCAGCCGCTGCAACAAGGGTCGTTGAGGCTAGGGCCGCATATCCACCGGCATGACAGTACGGCAGGCAGGGGTGGCCTGCCGGCATCTCGTCGTCGATCGACCCCGCGATTCGTCCGCAGCCGACAATCGCTACCTTGTTCAGTTTCATGAGTCCCTCCACCCAGGTTTCGGGTCACTATCCTGATCCTCGCTTGCCTGGCCGCAGTCGGGGCACTGATCCATATCCTCTTTCGCGAACTGCGGCTAGCTCCACAGGCGGTCGTGGGCGCGCTCCTTGTCCCACTCCTCCGTGGGCGCAAACAACTCCGGCGCCTCCGGATCGGCGAACTGGCGCATCACCTCTTCATTCAACCCAGTGAAGCCCAGGCCCGGCGTCTCCGGCACCTGGATGTGCCCGTCCTGCACCAGGGGCACAGGCAATCCCTCCACCAGGCTGCTCCACCGCTCCAGGTCGTCCACCGCGTGGTTCTCCAGGGCCAGGAAGTTCTCGGTAGCCGCGGCGCAGTGCACACTGGCCAGGGCCGCCACCGGCGACATGGCCATGTGCAAGGCCATGGCGATCCCGTGCTCCTGGGCCAGGTCCCCGATCTTCTTGGTCTCCAGGATGCCGCCCGAGGAGGCCAGGTCCGGGTGGATGACGGCCACCGCCCGCTGGCGGAACAGTTCCATGAACCCCTCCTTCAGGTAGGTATCCTCGCCCGTGCAGATCGGCGTGTCCACCGCCTGGGAGAGGCGCACGTACTGGTCGGTGAACTGCCAGGGGATCATGTCCTCGTACCAGGCCAGGGAGAACCGATCCAGGGCCTTGCCCAGGCGGATACACGACTCCAGCCCCAGATGGCCGAAGTGATCCACGGCCAGCGGCACCTCGTAGCCGATCTCCTGGCGCACCGCAGCCACGTACTCGCAGAGCCGGCCGATCCCCTTCTCGGTGAGCTGGATGCCAGTGAAGGGGTGCATGATATCGCCGCGCGCCAGCATCCCCGGCGGGGCGATCACCGCATCCAGCACCTCCCGCAGCAGCCCGATCCCTACGTCCATCTTGAGGAACCTGAACCCCTGCTCCATGCGTTGCTTGAGCCGCCGGCCCATCTCGGTCCCGTCTGGCGTGCTGGTGGTGTCGCAATAGCACAGGATGCGGTCGCGAAACTTGCCGCCGGCCAGCTGGTAGGCCGGCACCCCGTAAGCCTTGCCGGCCAGGTCCATCAGCGCCATCTCGACGGCGCACACCCCGCCGGCCTGGCGGGCGTGGTGGCCGAATTGCTTGATCCTGCGGAAGATCTTGTCCACGTTGCAGGGGTTCTCGCCGAGGAGGCGGTTCTTGAGCAGCAAAGCGTAGGTGGCGCTGCCCCCATCCCTCACCTCGCCATACCCGCTGATCCCCTGATCCGTGTCCAGGCGGATGAGGATGGAGTGGAAGGGCGCGCCGCGCAGTTTGGTGATCCGCAGATCGGTGATCTTCAACTGCGAGGGCCGCGAATAGGTGTTGACGTGGTCCGTAGTTTCCCTGGTCATGATCTCCTCCAAAGGTTTATGGGGCTGTTATCACCAATCCTGTACCGAACCATCCTCCCGCCGCCAGTGCAGCGGTTCGCCCATCATCGGTGATCCCACCAGCGACCATCCTGCAACACCAGCAGATGTCCAGGCAACTCCATAAGGTAGATCCCCAAGGCCACCGGACGTCTCTGGTCATCCGTCCCATTCCAGTGGAGCACCGCAACACCTGGCTCGACCAGTCCATCGATCAGTCCCCGAACCCGCTGTCCCCTGATTCGGACTTTCTGAGTGTTCCCCGATACTGACCGGCTTTCCCGACTTCACTTCTCAGGCAGAACTGTCACCCGGAGGTAGTCGGTCTCCAGTACCACTGCCCGGTGTTCTTTTTCCACTACTGCATTCCAGCGCACCTTCTCGAAATCGAGGTGAGGCAGGGGATCGCCGGGCTTGTAGTAGATCGCCTCCTAGTAGTCCACTTGTGGAATGACCAGGCGGGTCTCCTGGAGTTGGAAGAGCTACGGTCTCAGCAGGTGTACCTGGCGCACCCTCATGCCGCTCCCCTCTACTGCCCGAGGCCGGCGAAGACCTGGACAAAAAGCACATTTCCAGTTCTGGTCCGCTCTTCAAAAAACTGCGTCTGCTGGCGAAAACCGACCTTGCTGGTGAGGTGGTACCCCAGATAGTCCACCTCATCGGTTGTCCGACACCCCTGGATTACAGACGATCCACTCCCCTGCCCGGAGCAGTCTGCCGCTCATCGCCGTCAACGGAACAGGGAGCGAAAGTAATCGCGAAAGCAAATGGTCTCCGTCACGTTGTTTCCGCCGTACTCCAGTTCAATCCAGCCTCGGTACCCCGTTTTCTCCATGACCGCGAAGATGCGCTTCCAGTCCAAGGTATTGTCCGCCAGGGACGACGATCCGCTGTGCTTGTTGGTGCCGCGCGCGTGAAAATGGCTGGAGTACTGGATCAACTGCTCGATCTCCTTCTCATGAAAACCGCGCGGAAAAAGGTGGCCGTAGTCCAGGGTCAACGTCAGGCCAGGGACATCCTGCACCAGCTTGGCAGCGCGCTTGGGGGTGTCGGCAAAGGAGCCGATATGGGGTTCGATGCCAAAGACGATGCGGTACGCCCGCGCCTTTTCCACCCGCCAGGCCAACTCCTCTACAGCGCGAGCCATCGAGTCGCTCAGGCGCTCTTCTTTGAAATGCACTCCGGGTAGACCGGTTATGTGCTTGCCCTTGCACCCGGCTGCATAGTCCAGCGTCTTGAGGAACGCATCGCGCGCTTGGCGCCGGCGTTGGGGCCGCGGTTGGTTGACGGCATAGGATTCGTAGTCTAACGCCAGTTGCAGAAAAAGATCCGCTGCTGCCAGGCCGTTATCATCCAGCTTCTTCTTGAGGCTTCGCGCCGAGCGGGACACACTCTTAAACTCGCTGGAAGGCTGCAGGTGGGAACGGTCCTCGAAGAGCCCAATGTCCACCCCTTTGAATCCCAGCATGGAAATCAGTTGCAAAACCTGATGGTGGGGCAATATGGGAAAAGTGAAATCAGCGCAGGCCAACTTAAGTCTCATGAGTCCTCCACGTCGTGATCTACTGATGGGTCGGTCACCGCGTCGACGGCTGCCAAATCACTTCCTAGTCCTTGATCAGGTTATCGTCAATGTAGTCCCAGGCGAATTCCATCCCCAGGCCGGGTTTGGTCGGCAGGATGACGTTGCCGTCCTGGTCCAGCGGGTCGCAGATAGCCTTGAGGTACGGCGCCGGTCTGTCGTAGTCGAAGTCTGGGCGCAACAGCCCGCGCTCAAAGTACTCGCACGTGGACTCGGGCGTGGCGCCCAGGAGGTGGCTGTTACACCAACCGCCCCCGTGCATCTCGCACTGGATACCGTACGCCTGGCAGAGCATGGCATGTTTGTAGCTGCCGGTGATCCCGCCGTAGTTGACATCGATGCGGCTCATGTCCGAGGCGCCCTGCAGGACCCATTCGGCGCGGGTGAAGATGCCCCCTGGGGCGTGCTCGGGGGCGCAGACGGCGATATCCAGTTCCTGGCACAGGCGGCGGTAGGCTTCGACGCGCGTCTCGATCATCGGGTGCTCCAACCAGTAGTACCCCAACTTCTCGAGTTGGTGCCCCACCCAGATCGATTCCTGCAGGGTGTAGACGCCGAAGGGGTCCAGCATCAACACCATCTCGGGACCGACCGCCTCGCGGACGGCCGCACATACCTCCACATCGGCCTTGGGGAACCCTGGCAGTTGCGGTCCGTGTTCCCAGGTGTACGGGTTGAAGTAAATGTAAGCGTGCACCTTGTAGGCCTTGTAGCCAAGCTTCTTCATGGCCACCGCGTGGCGCGCGTACTCCGCCGGCTTGCCCATGTTGGGGTAGGTGCTGGCGTACGCCTTGACCCGGTCGCGGTACCCCCCCAAGCACTTGTGCACCGGCAACCCGACCATGCGGCCATACAGATCCCACAGGGCGCTGTCCACGAACCCCGCCAGGCCCTCGGAAAAGCCGGGGTGCTGGCTCATCCATTGCCATACCTTCTCGCGATCCAGCGGGTTCTCGCCCACCAACAGCGGTTTGACGAGCTGCTCCATCGTCGCCTGGTCGCCACCCAGGTTGTAACCCTCGAGGCCCTCGTCGGTGACGATCCTGGTGAGTGAGACCGTGGCTGGATGCTCCTGCCCCCAGTAACCGTAGCCCCATTTGGTGGGGTAGGTGCGGCTGGTGGTCCGGAATCGGGTGACCTGGATATCTGTGATCTTCATGGGTCCTCCTTGAGAAATGCGAAAGTAGGTTCACCGCTCAGTGAGGGTACCGCCCCACATTAGGGACGTTTCCTGGCCTGCCGGAGGCTGTTTTCGTGATTGGGATGCCGCTGATGGCAGACGGCGGGTACGCGGTGCCGTCAGGAGCTATCCAGGAGGTCGCTCTTTCAATAGGCCACGGATACCACCCGCTGGAAGGTCTCGACGTGCGCATCCCCGTTTGCCTGGAGCTGCACCATGTAGAGCCCCGGCGGCACCAGCCGGCGGTCAGCCCCGTACCCATCCCAGGTGAACTCCTGCCTCCCGGCCCGTACCTCCTTCTCTGTTTCCGCGAGCAAGCGACCGGACAGGTCGAAGACCCGGAGGCGCAAGGGGCGCGCCTCCAGGACGTTTACCAGATCTGCTGAGATGCTCAGCACGTCGTTGCGGCCGTCCCCATTGGGGGTCAAGGTCAATGACGTGAGCGCGATGTTGGTCAACAGGCCTCGGCTCACCGGCAGCCGGACCACGTTCGTGTTGCTCTCCACCTGTTCGGTGGCGTCCCCAGGCTCCACTCGCTGCTCCACCTCCCCCGCTCTTCGGCTGCTGCTCAAGAACACCTCGAAGAGGGTGAACTGGAGGAAAATGGCCGAGTCGAAGCGCAGTTCCACCAGTTCACCAGAGCGGACCGACCGGGGCAGGGTGACCTGGAACCCCGCTGCCGAGGTCTCGACCACCGCTTCTACTGAGGCCCCTTCGAGCCAGGCGCTCCTGAACCGCACCGGGGTGGAGGCCGTGAGCTTCAGGCGGTCGAACCCCCCTCCCACCGTCTGTCCACAACGCAGGAAGTAGGAGAACTCCTCCGTCTTTCCTGGGAGGACTTCGACGGGGAAGATCTCGCCTGCGGTGCGGGCAGCCAGGGGGTCGCTGAACTCCACCTCCAGGTAGTCCAGGATCGCGGTCTGCTGGGGGACCTCAGAGGCCAGGACGACCTCGAGTTCCAGATAGCGCCGGGGCGAGGGGGATTGAAAGGGCTGGCCCGGCCTCAGGTAAGTATTGCTCCAGGGGCTCCAGTCATCGCCCACGATAGAGGTGGTATCCACGGGACCCCTGAAACTGGGGATCAATTTGTTCCACTTCTTCTCCGTAACTTCCTTGCCGTCTTTGTCGTAGTAGGTGACGTGCTGTATCAACTTATCACCCGTGCGACTGCGCACCTCCACGTGGGTCCCAGGAGGCGTCTCCGCCTCCCAGCGAAGGGTGCTCAGTTGTTTGTCTCCGCTCAGATCGATCAGGGGAGAGCGGAAGGTCACCATAGCGGGGTACCCCTCGCCATAGACCTGGAATTCGCGGGTGTAGGCCCAGAACTGGCAGGGAGGGGTGATGCCGCAGCCGACACAGGCCGCGGCGCAGGCAGCGTCCCAGAAGACCCAGGACAAGCGCACGTAGCGGGTCCGCGTCAGCGCGAAGTGGTGGTCAGCCATGGCCAGCCTGTGGTTCTCGTTGCTGGCCCTGCCGGCGAATTGCCTGTGCCACAACCGGGTGCCGTCCGGCGCCAGCGAACCGTCCGAGGTCAGGACCTCATAGGCGTCGATGTTGAACCGGCTGTACGCGCCGCTGGCGGAGATGATGTCGCCCACCAGTCGGATCAGGTCCACCCAGTAGACCGCTCCCAGATCCAGGGTCATCTGGGAGATGACATCTACCTGGCGGTTTATCCGGCGGTGTTGGAACCACATGGTGCGGGCGTTGCCGTCGGCGATGGCCAGGGCATT
>JACPJE010000050.1 GCA_016187725.1 Candidatus Latescibacterota bacterium | reverse complement strand
GGCCGGCTGAGCAAAGGGCAGGTGCACCTCGTTCCTGGGTCGGGCCTGGCCTTCGATTTGGCCCTGTGGGACAAGGACCAAGATGGTTCGGCTACCTGGATGGCCTGGGGGCCGGGAGTGGAGAAATACAGGCATTCGGCTCGGTTGGGAAGGGTGTGGCTGGCCACCGGGGAAACGGAGAGTGGTGCCGGGACTGCCGCACTGCAGATGGGCAGGATCGAGGGGAAGGTGAAGTGGGAGGACATGGAAGAAGGGAGGGCCTACGGGAAGGTGCGGATTCACTCCCTGGCTTCCGCTGATTTCTGGGTGCAGGTGCGACCCGATTCTCAGGGGGTGTATACTGCCGAGGTGCCCATTGGGCGGTACCGCGTCGAGGCTGGTTATCGGTACCGAACGACCGCAGGCGTAGAAGTGGAGGTGAAAGCGGAGGAGACCGCGCAGGTAGCGGAGATGTCCTTTGCGAGACCACCACTGGGGAAAACGGTTCCCGCAGGCCCCGGCACCACCGTCGTCTGTCCGCCTCCAAAGGTCCGTACGGCAGGTCCGGGACTACGGCGGCAGGCCTTCCGCACCTACACGCCAGGAGACGGTTTGGCGGGCATCTATGTTATGTCGCTTTACCAGGACCGGGCGGGTGGTCTGTGGGTTGGTACCGAGGGCGGAGGCGTGAGTCGATTCGACGGAGCGAGTTTCTCAACCCTCACGCAAGAGCACGGTCTGCCGAGTAACAACTGTTGGGCTATTGCCGAGGATCACCAGGGCGCCATGTGGTTCTCGACCATGAGGCCGCCCGACCAAGAAACCGAGGCGCTCTGCCGGTACGACGGCACCACCATGACGCGGTTCGACACGAGCGACGGGCTTGCCAATACCGCCGTATTCGGCATAGATGTCGATGCCGCAGGTGCCGTCTGGTTGGCGACCCGTGGCGGCGCAATCCGGTACGACGGGCATTCGTTCACCACCTTTACCAAAGAAGATGGCCTCGCCGCGGACTTCGCGGTTTCCGTGTTAGTGGACAGCAAGGGCAACGTCTGGCTGGGCTCACCAGGGGCTGGTGTCAGCCGTTTCGACGGCCAGCGTTTCGTAACCTTCAATACCTCCGATGGCTTGGCATCTCCTTTGGTTCCGCGAATCCGAGAGGATCGGGAGGGCCAGATCTGGTTCGCCACCGACGGCGCTTACGCAAACCGCCTGGAGGGCACCAGGTTTGTCCGGGTTGGGGCCGAGGCCGGGCTTCCCCATCTTTCGGTCTACGCGGTCCTGGCAGACGCGAATGGTGCCCTCTGGTTTGGCACGGGGGCCGGGTTAAGCCGGTATCTTGGCGACCAGCTCCGGGCCTTCACCGCCGCGGACTTCCCTGGCACCGGCGCGCAATTCGGCTACGAGCGCACCGCGGCCACCCTGCGGAGCGGCTGCGCTGCCGGCTTGTCAGCCGTCGCCCTGCTGGAGCGAGTCGTCGAGGAGGTGAGGGTGTTCCGGGGGGAGACGCCCCAGGGAGATGACCAGACCGTGGTGGTGCTGAAGGTCGAGGAGGAGGGCAACCGAGGGTAGCCGAGGCTGCGGGGCCTGCTACAGGCACCGGTTCAGGCCGCCACCTCCCGCTGCACCTGAAGCTCAACACCCCATTTCTTGGCCTCCTCCAGCAGAAAATCGATCACGTCCACTGACCCGGCATCCAACCCCTGCTGCACCAGTCTCATCACCAGATCAGCCCCGCGCGAGGGAGCGGTCTGGCGCTCCGGGTCTTCCCAGTGGTGGATAGACCGCAGGCTGACGCCGAGTAGGTGGGCAAAGCCTTTTTTGGACAACCCCAGGCGCTGACGCAGGCGGGCGATCTCTGCAGGGGACAACAAGGCGTGGCGGGCTTCCAGGGCCTGATCGAACAGCGCCCCCCAGCGCCGGGTCTCTTTGGCAGTAAAGACGCGTTCCCCGCACTGGTCGCAGATGCCGATACAGGCCTGGGGCACTGTAAAGGGATAGCCCTTGATCCTCGTCTTGTAGTTCTGGATGATCGTGGCTTTGACCGTGCCCTTGCCACAGGTAGGGCACGGGCTATTGTGCGAGTGAGGTTTGAACATATCCTTGTCCTTCTGCATGGCCCTCAGTGAGCTTCGTGGGCAGTGAGGAAGAAGTAGTACTTGCCGCTGTAGTCCTTGCGTATCTTGCCGGCAGTATAAAAGGCAGCGCCCTGGGTGTCTTTGCCGATGATCACATATTTCATGCCGTCCACGGACTGGCTCAATTCATCGCGTTCTTTCTTGTAGATTTTCGTGGCCGTGAGGATACAGGTGGCCAAATCGTCTTCGGTGAACTCGCCCTCCTCGATCCGGTCTCTGATCTTGCCCGTGTAATCATAGCGGTTTTGGTCGATAAGCCTCTTGATCTGACTGAGCGCCATCGGCGTTCCTTTTAGAACAAGATAGTGTAATTTTGCATATAATAAAAGTGTAAAATTACATAGATATGGAAAGACCGGCCCTTCAGCAGAATACCGGCCCAGGCCGTGGTGCTGGCCCTGCTAGTGAGGAAGTGATGCTACCCATGCCGGGCCAAGATCGGCTGCGAGGCCGAGGTCTGTCCTCTTGGCAGAGTCTCACCAACGTGGTCGGGCAACCGTGGACAGCGTGTTCAGCCGGTCGTTCGAGGTCCCAATGCCCTTCACGAGCAAGAACATCGACGCCGTGTTGGGTGACTCGGTCTTCGGGGCAACTCTGGAAGAATTGGGGGCTCGTTTTGGCAACCTCCAAGCCCGTATCCGCCATGAGCTAGCGCTCTATTCCGTGCCTTCAGGCCCGGGCCGCTCCACCCTCGTTGGCCCAGGCCGTTCTGTGCTGGCTGGTCGGGGAAAAAGACACTGGGTCAGCTACGACGAGACCGACGGACTGGCCGAGAGAAAATGGATTGCCGGGAGAGGATGCCAGGGCACTCTTCGAGGACGACAAGGGCTACCTGTGGTTCGGCACCGCCGGCGACTTTGTCGCCCGGTGGGACGGGGAGAGGTTCACCACCTTTACCAATGCGGATGGAATAACGGGCAGTTGGGGTTGGGCCATTGCCCAGGACCGCGGAGGGGTATTGTGGATCGGAAGTTGGAGTGGTGGTGTCAGTCTCTGGGACGGTCGCATCTTTCAATCCCAGGGGGATGGCAAACTCTCCATCGCCCTGGCCGATGTCACCGGTCACGCCATGGAAGCCGCCATCCCCATGGTGATGTTCAGCGGAGTGCTCAAGAGTCAGATCGAAACCAGCGGCCCCATCGAGGAACTCTTTGGCTGGCTGACCGGTTTCCACGCTATCAGATAAAAATAAACTGACCAGGCGGTGCGCACACCGCCTGGTCAGTTGAGGCCGAGGTGGTCTCATTTGTTGGGCTGCGGGGTGACCCGCAGGTAGGGCTTGATCCGCTTGTAGCCCTTGGGAAAACGCTGGTCCGCATCGGCGTCGGAGACGCTGGGGGAGATGATGCAGTCCTCCCCGTCCTTCCAGTTGGCCGGGGTGGCCACGCTGTACTTGGCGGTCAACTGCAGCGAGTCGATGACCCGCAGCAACTCGTCGAAGTTGCGGCCGGTGGAAGCCGGATAGGTGAGGGTCAGCTTGAGCTTCTTGTCGGGGCCGATGACAAAGACCGAACGCACTGTCAGGTTGTTGAGGGCGTTGGGGTGGATCATGTCGTAGAGATTGGCCACCTTCTTTTCTGGGTCGGCGATGATGGGGAAATTGACGGTGGCATTCTGGGTCTCATTGATGTCCTTGATCCAGCCCTGGTGAGAATCCACCGGATCCACGCTCAGGCCCATGATCTTGACATTGCGCTTGTCGAATTCTCCCTTGAGTTTGGCCACCAGCCCCAGCTCGGTGGTGCAGACCGGGGTGAAGTCGGCCGGATGGGAGAAGAGGATGGCCCATTTATCGCCGATCCACTGGTGAAAGTTGACGGGCCCTTCGGTGGTCTGGGCCGAGAAATCAGGGGCTTCGTCCCCGAGACGGATGGCCATGAGGCACCTCCTTGAGGTTGGTTGAAGGAATGGATGTCCTTAACATATATGGCCAGCGGTCAGTGTCAACCAAAAAAATCACGGGAGGGATTATGGCAAGGCAGAGTGAGAACTGGGCACCCATCTGGGCTGGGCTGGCCGGCCTGGTTCTGCTGGTCTGCGGGGCGCCGGCCTGGGGCTGGTGGGCGGAGGGCCATGCCCTGCTCACCCGGGCGGCGGTACAGGCCCTGCCGGCAGAAATGCCGGATTTCTTCCGCCAGGGAGGAGAGGCGATGGCCCTCATCTCGCCAGAGCCGGACGCGGAGAAGAATCGCGCTCTGCCCCACCTGCAAAATGCCGAGCATCCCGAGCACTACCTGGACTTGGAACTGCTGAAGGGGCAACCGCTCCCAGAGAAACGGTACGACTTCGTCAAATCGTGCGCCGAAGCCGGCCTGGACCCCGCCCAAGTGGGACTGGTCCCTTACGCGGTGGCCGAATGGACCGAGAAGCTGGCCCTGGCCTTTGCCCAGCACCGCCGCTGGCCCGAAAACACCCTGGTGCAGGCCGAGTGCCTAATCGCCGCCGGACACCTGGCCCACTACACTGAGGACCTGTGCCAGCCCCTGCACACTACCGTCCACTACGCCGGTCGGGCCGGGGCGGACGGCAAGTCCCCGCGCAGCGGCATCCACGAGAAGATGGATGCCCTGCCCGAGCGGCTCGCGCTCGATCCGCAGGAACTGGCCAAGGGATTAGTACCGGTTGCGGCCGACAGCCTGATGCCCGCTATCCTGGCCCAGTTGCGGGCCAGCAACGCGCTGGTGGATTCGGTCTACGCCCTGGAGGGGGAACTGGGCAACCTGGAATCGCCCAGGGTGCGGGCCCTGATCACCGAGCGATCACGAGCTGCGGTCAGCTTCACTGCTGCCCTTTATCTGCGGGCCTGGGAGATCTCGGCGGCCATCGAGTTGCCGGATTGGCTCAAACGCTGAGGATGCAGCTCCCTTCCTGATGGAAGAGGGCCGGGTCCACGTCGAAGCCGGCCCCGGGGGTGTCGGGGACCCGGAGAAAGCCCTCGCGCAGTTCCCAGCCCTCTTCGATCAGGCCGGGCATCTGGGCAGGGGCGGCTTCGAGCAGGGCGTAATTGGGGATGGAGGCGGCGAAGTGGGCGTGGTGGTAGCGCTCGATATAGCTGCCCCAGCAGTGCGGCGCGCAGCGGGCCGGCCCCTTTTCGAGGCGGGCGGCGGTGGCCCGCCACCAGGTGAGGCCGGAGAAGCGGAAATCGTGCTGCACCACGTCGATCAATCCCTCCTCGACCAGGGCGAAGAAGTAGGGCGGGGGCGCGAATTCCCCGTCGGCCCCAGACTGGTGTGGAACCAGGCTCAAATTCCACGCCGGAGGAGAACCCGCACCCGGCAGCGCCGCTCGCTCCGCTTGACACTGTCAAGGGGGTGGGGTAGGGTTGAGATAGGGGGCATTCTCCTTTCCCGGAGGTGGTTATGAAAGCCTGGTACACCAGCGTCCTCAAGAGCCACGACCCAACCCTGCGCGCCGAGGTGAAGAAGGCGGTGCTGGAGCAGGAGGGACCCAGGCCCCAGGATCAGATCGGCTGTGTGATCGAGTTTCTGCGGGGGAACCGGCACCTGTGCGGGGTGGTGCAGCCGGCCCCCTATGGCCGGCGGGTCCTGTGGGTGCTCGACCAGGAGGGGCGGGAGGGCTGGGTGCGCGGGCGCAAGGTGGTCGACTTCTCGCGGGAAAAACTCGGCGCCCAGCCCCGCGAAAGCCTGGTCCGCCAACTGAGGCAGATCGACACCCAGCGGGAGAAGGCCAAGCAGGAGATCGACATGCAGACCCTGTGGGCCACTGCTGCCGAATCCGAACAGCAGGTGTGGGCCCTCGACGAGTTGGCGGCTCTCTACTTCGGGCCGCAACCGGGCCGGGATGGCCGGGCGGCCCTGGCCAGGGCCCTGGAGGAGGGGAAGTGGTTCAGCCGTCAGGAGAGCCAGTACTCACCGCTCCCGGCCAGGGTGGTGGAGCAACACCAGAGCGCCCTGGCCAAGCGGCAGCAGGCCGAAGAGCGCCTGCGGGAGGGGGCCCGGTGGCTGCGCCAGGTGATGGCCGGCCGACCTGCGCCAAGGCCGGCCCACGCTGCCGAGGTCATCGCCCTGCTGGAGGAAGCCGCCCTCTTCGGAGGTGAAAGCCCCAGGGCGAGCGAGGTCGCCCGACTGATGCAGGAGGCCCACCTGCACGGGCCGCTGGCTGCCTTTGAGGTGCTGGCCAAGCTGGGGTACTGGCAGCCGGACGAAAACCTCGACCTGCACCGCTGGCAGGTGCCCGTGGAGTTCTCAGCCGGGGCGCTGGCCGAAGCCGCAGGGGCGGCGTGGGCCCCCGAGGCGGCCAAATGCCGCCGCTGGTGGGGCCGCCGGGTGTACGGGGTCACGGCGGAGGATGGGTCCTGCGGCTGGGCCTTCAGCCTGAGGCGGAGCTGGTCGGGCTACAAGCTGGGCCTGCATTTTCCCGTGCCGGGTCTGCTGCTGGCTCCCGGCGGAGCGGTGCACCAGGAGGTCGCTGCGCGCGGCGTGGCCCTGCACCTGCCCGACAGGGAGTTGCCGCTGATCCCACCGGGAATAGCGGCCAAGGCGGTGTTCAGCACCCGCGAAAGGCGGCCGGCGCTGAGTGTCGAGGTGCGCCTGAACAAGGGCTTTGCCATCGAGAGGTACGAGGTGGGACTGCGCCGGGTGCGAGTAGGAAGGCTGCTCAGACCGGGAGTGGAGGCGGAAGCAGACAGGCCTTGGCGCTGGCTGGCCGGGCTGGCTGAAAGGTTGAGGGCCCAGCGCCTCGCCGCCGGCGCCCTGCTGTTGCCCGAGCCGCCGACGGAATTGCGGGTCCGGGAAGGGCAGGTCGGGGTGGAGCAGGTGGTGTGGGAGGAGTCGGTGGGCCTGCTGGCCGAGGAATTCCAGGTTATGGCCGAGTCCCTGGTGGGGCAGTGGTGCGTGCGCGAGGGCATACCCGCCTTGTACCTGGTGGAAGCCTTGCCGGCCGCAGGAAGCGACCCTGGAGGGGAATGGACCCCTGCCCGCCACTATGCAGTGCAGCGAGGGTTGTCCAGAGACCGCCTGGGAGTCAGCCCGGAGGTGAACCCGCGCCGCGGGGCCGGACCCTGCGTGCCCATGAGCCGGCCTTTGGCCAGGTACACCGATCTGTTGATGCAGCAGCAGCTGGTGAGCCATCTCGCGCAGGGGGCTCCTCACTATACCGCCGAGGATCTGGAGCGGGTGCTGGAGGAGAACACCTGGGCGCGGGAGGTGGCGGAACGCGTCACCCGGGGGGCCAGGCGGTACTGGGGTTTGAAATACCTGGAGGACCGGGTGGGGCAGGAAATGGGAGCGGTGATCCTCGAAAGGCCCTCAGCCGGGTACCTGATCGAAGTGGAGGACTGCCAGGTGCGTACCTTCCTCCCGGGTACCCGGGAGCGCCGAGGGGAACCGGGGGATTGGCTGCGGGTGGAGATCGTCCAGGTTTCGGCGCGGCGCGAGCAGCTGCTCCTGCGCCAGGTTTGAGGTCTCTTCAGCGCTCCGGCACGTACCCCAGATTCGGCCCCAGCCAGCGCTCGGCTTCGGCCAGGGTCCAGCCCTTGCGGCCGGCGTAGTCTTCCACCTGGTCGCGGCCCAGGCGGCCCACGGCAAAGTAGCGGGCCTGGGGATGGCCGAAGTAAAGGCCGGATACCGAGGCGGCTGGGTGCATGGCGAAGTTTTCGGTGAGGCGGATGGCAGTGCGTGCCTCCACCTCCAGCAGGTCGAAGAGCAGGCGCTTCTCGGTGTGGTCCGGGCAGGCCGGGTACCCGGGGGCCGGGCGGATGCCGCGGTAGCGCTCGCGGATCAGCTCTTCCCTGGGCAGGTCCTCGTCCCGGCTGTACCACTGGCGGCGGGTGAGTTCGTGGAGCTTTTCGGCAAAGGCCTCGGCCAGGCGATCGGCCAGGGCCTTGAGCAGGATGGCATGGTAGTCGTCGTGGGCCTGCTCGAAGCGGCGCACGTGCTCTTCGATGCCCACCCCGGTGGTGACCGAAAACCCGCCGATATAATCCTCAATTCCGCTCTGCGCGGGGGCCAGAAAATCGGCCAGCGCCAGGTACTGGTCTTCGCGTTTGCGCGCCTGCTGCCGCAGGGTGTGGAAACGCAGACGCTCGTGCCGGCGCGTCTGGTTGGTGTACACGGCCAAGTCGTCGCCCACGGCGTTGGCGGGGAAGAAGCCGTACACCGCTTCGGCGCGCAGCCACTGCTCGCGGATCAGCTGCTCCAGCAGGTGCTGCGCATCGGAGAAAAGCTGCTGCGCTTCCTGGCCCACCACCGGGTCGGCGAGGATGCGGGGATAGGCGCCGCGCAATTCCCACACGTGGAAGAAGGGGGACCAGTCGATGTAAGGGCCCAGTTCCTCCAAGGGGAAAAGGGGGAGGTGGCGCAGGCCCAGGAATTCGGGGGTGCTGAGGGTGTCGGCTTCCCACTGCAGGACCGGGGCGCGGGTCCGGGCCTCGGCATAGGTCAGCAGCGGCTTCTCCTCCCGGCCTTCCAGAAAAGCCGCCCGCAGGCGCCCCTGCTCCTGGCGGTTGGCCTCGGTCAGTTCGGTACAGGTCTGCGCATTGAGCAGGTTGCCCACCACCCCGGGGGCGCGC
>JACPJE010000143.1 GCA_016187725.1 Candidatus Latescibacterota bacterium | reverse complement strand
CTGGGGTGATGCACCAAGGCATTTTTTGGGGGGTAATTTGATAGTCCACTTTTATTCTCTAGTTGGCGCCTGGGGCCGCGGTTGATGGAGACCTTCCCGGCTTGAAAGGAGGGTGGGGGAGGAGTATCTTTGGTCCCCTCATTATGCTCGGGGAGGAGAGACCATGGCGTCGGCTAACGAAGAGGGGTATAAAAGCCCCCGCCACAAGCTGCTGCGCTTCTTCGAACAGAGCCGCGATCAGTGGAAGGCCAAATGCCTGGCGGCCAAAGCCAAGCTCAAAGGGCAACAACATCGGATCCGCTACCTGGAAGAGAGCAAAGCCGAGTGGAAAGCCCGGGCCCAGGCCCTAGAAGCGGAAGTGGCCCAGTTACAACGACAGGTACAGGCCCCCGACCGGCCCGGCCTGGCGGGGGGGGGAAAAAAACCGGTCGGTTGAGCGGCCGCAGCCCTCGGGCGAAGAGGGGGCGATGGTGCCGGCCGGCCATCGCTATGGGTTGCCCACGATCGAACGGTATATCACCCTGGTGCAAGCGTCGGTAACCAGTCTGCGCGGTGCCAGTCGGGCGCTGCCGCTGTTGGCCGAACCCCCCGAAGCCGAGAGGACCCCGGTGTGGACGACGGGCCGGGGGTGGTGGTTGCGATTGGGTTACTACAAGCTGACCCGGGCCAAGACGGTGGCGACCGATTGGGTGTGGATCGTCGATCATACGATCCAGCTGGGGGCGGAGAAATGCCTGGTGATCCTCGGGGTGCGGCTGTCGGAGCTGCCGACGGAAGACCTGGTCCTGCATCATGAACAGGTGGAGCCGTTGGCGGTGTTGCCGGTGCGTCACTCCGATCGGAAGGTGGTCTGTGCGCAGTTGGAAGCCACCCAGCAACGGACGGGGATGCCGCGGGAGATCCTCAGTGATCATGGGAGTGATCTGCACGCGGGGATTAGCGATTATTGCCAGGCCCATCCTTCCTGTTGTGCCGTCTATGACATCAAGCACCAGACGGCGGCGGTGCTGAAAAAGGAACTGCATCACGATGCCTCCTGGGAGACCTTTACCAATTATGCCCATCAAGTCCGCATCGAGCTGCAGCAGACCTCGGTAGCGGCGCTGGCGCCGCCCAACCAGCGAAGCAAAGCCCGCTATCTGAATCTGGAGGGGTTGATCCGTTGGGGACAACGAGGGCTCCAGCTCCTCGAGCAACCCCAACGCCTGGTCGACGCCGGGCTTGATCCGGCGCAGGTCCAGGCCCGACTGGGTGGGTTGACCTGGTTTCGATCGCACGTGGCTGAATGGCAGGGACTGTTGGATACGGTCATGACCGCCGAACACCTCGTCCGCCATCGCGGGCTCGATCGTGGCTGCCTCGCCGCGCTGGAAACGGCCTGGCCGGTCGTCGCACCGAGTGAATCGATCGCCCGAGTCCAACAGCACCTGCGCACCTTCGTCGCCACCGAGAGTCAGAAGGCCCACGACCACGAACGGCTCCTGGGTAGTAGTGAAGTCCTGGAATCGGTGTTGGGTAAGCTCAAGTATCTGGAAGGCGATCGGGCTTCGCATGGCTTTACCCAGTTGCTGTTGAGTGTGCCGGCGTTGGTGGCGACGACGACCCGTGAGGTCATCCGCCAGGCGCTGGAATCCGTGCCCAGGCAGAAGCTCCGCGAATGGGCCGATCAACACTTAGGTAAGTCCCTTCAAACCCAACGTCGAATGCTCTTTGCCGGGTGTGCCAAAAAGGAACAAAACCGGGTTCAATTAGAGGACGCTGCATGACCTTCGGTGCATCACCCCAGCCATGCCCTCCCCAGGTGAACGCGTCTCGCGAAGAATCTTCTGGATCAGCCTGCTGATCTCGCTGGTGCTCCACCTGGGAGGGATCGGTCTGCTGGAGTTTGTCTGGTGGGGAGTGCAGGACGAGCGCCTGGTGAAGGTGCGCCTGGTCCAGCCGCCCAGGATGAAGCCGGTGCGGTTGGAGGTGGTGCCGATGGCGGGCGGGCAGGCCGAGCCATTGACGCGGATGGAGCGGCTGGCTCCCGAGGCGGCGGGCCCGCGGCAGTTGAGCGAAACGCAGCTGCCCATGGGCGGAGAGGCCGGCGGCGGCGCTGGCTTTGGGGAGCGCGGACCTGCGCTCAGCCCCGAGGGGTCGGTGCTGGCCCTGGGTGGGGGTGGTCCGGGCGGCCGGGGCGCGGGATCTTTTGCCGCCCCGGGGGAGCGGGGGCCGGTGCTGGGGGGTCTGGTTAGGCCCGGCAGCGGGCGGGATGCCGATCGCACCTTCGATCTGCTGCGGCTGCAGGACATGGCCCGGGCCAACAAGGACCACGCGGCGGTGATCCCCAATCTGGCGAGCCGGCGCGATCTGAAGGGCTATATCAATATCACCCGGGTCAGGGGGGTTGGATTCGGATCGGGTCCTATAGACGAACTAGCCCGCTACATGACCGACTACACCCAGGTGCTGGTCCAGGCCCAGCCCGGCTACTACGACTACTTTCTCAATGAACAGCTGCTCAAGGATCCCGTCCATTTCTTCTTTCCCGGAGGGCTGAAACGACTAACTCCCTATCCGCTGACCCGGATGAGCGAGGAGGAGATAGCCTTGCTTGGCCGGTACCTGCGGGGGGGAGGGTTCCTTTTCATAGAGGGAGGTCGAAACTTCCTCAACGAGATGATCGCCTATCTGAAACAAGCCCTGAAGGGGGAGGGCCGGCTCTTGCTGCTGCCGCTTTCCCATCCGCTCTATACCGCCTATTACAACTTCAGCGGCGGGTTCCCCGGCGAGGACAAAAGGGAAATGAAGGAGTTTGCGGGCGGCGATTCCTGGTACTTCCCGGGAAGCCTCGTGCGCGACGTGGATCCGGATGCGCCGCCCCCGCCGGTTTCCCCCACCAACCCACAGGCCCAGCAGGTGGAAGAACCTCGGCCCCTGGGTCTGTGGGGGTTAGCGCTGAAGGGACAGTTGGTGGTGGTGTTGAGCGATCTGGGCATACACGACAGATGGGTCAGCAACACCGACCCCGAACAACCCAGCGACGACTTCATCGCTTACAACCTGATGGCGGCCACCAACATCGTGGTCTACGCGCTCACCCGGCAGGGCGGCCTGACCCCAAAGCTGCCGCCGCCGGCCTGGGAGACCCTCAAGCCCCAAACCCCTTTGGCCGAGCGGCCGGGGGTGAGCGCCGGAGGTGAGGAGGAGGTGGTGCAGGAGATCTTGGACGCCTCGCTGGCGCTGGTGCAGACGCCCCTGGGGCGGGAGCTGGAGGAGGGCGGGGTGCAGGTGATCGTGGATGGCAAGTATTCGCTGGAGCTGCTCAAGGGAGGGCTGCACGGGCTGGTGCTGCACAATCTGCCGGCGGGGGCGCACTGGCTGGAGTTGCGCTACGCGGGCAAGAGCAAGCAGCTCGACGTGGACCTGAAGGGGGGGCAGGTGCGGACCCTGACCTTCGGGCTGAACCGCTTCGGCTTCCTCACCCAGTTGCGGCTGAGCCAGCAGGAGGAGTTGATGGGGGTGGAATCCTGGCGGATCAACTTCGGGGATCTGCAGATCGAGGAGGTGTACCTGGGGGAGGATCGGGAGCAGCTGGAGTGACTATTCGTACCCCAGATACGCCTCGCGGACCTGGGGGTTGCGCAGCAGGGAGGCGGCCTCGTCCTCCAGGGCGATGCGGCCGGTTTCCATCACGTAGCCGCGGTGGGCGATCTGCAGGGCCTCGTTGGCGTTCTGCTCCACTAACAAGATAGTGGTGCCCCGGGCATTGAGTTGGCGGATGACCTCGAAGATGCGGTGCACCAGGAAGGGGGCCAGGCCCAGGGAGGGCTCATCGAGCAGGAGCAGGCGGGGCCGCGCCATCAGCGCCCGGCCGATGGCCAGCATCTGCTGTTCGCCGCCGCTGAGGGTGCCTGCCTTCTGCGCGGCGCGCTCGCGCAGCCGGGGGAAGAGTTCGCAGACCTTCTCCAGGTCGCCGGCCATGCCCTCCCGGTCCCGGCGGGTGTAAGCGCCCATCTCCAGATTTTCCAGCACGCTCAATTCGGCAAAGACGCGCCGGCCCTCGGGGACCTGGCACAGTCCCAGGGCGACGATCTGGTGGGGGGGCAGGCGCCGCAGGGACACCCCGGCGTAGAGCACCTCGCCGGCGCGCACCCTGAGCAGCCCGGAGATGGTCATCAGGGTGGTGCTCTTGCCCGCCCCGTTGGCCCCGATCAGGGTGACGATCTCCCCCTCCTCCACGCGCAGGGAGATCCCCTTGAGCACCTCCAGCGCCCCGTACCCGGCGCGCACCTCCCGCAGTTCGAGCAGGGCGGCCATCAGTGGGCCTCCCCGGCAGGGCGATACTGGGGCCCCAGGTACGCTTCGATCACGCGCGGATCTTTTTGAACGGCGGCCGGCTCGCCCTCGGCGATCAGTTCGCCGTGGTCGAGGACGTAGACGAAATCCGAGATGCGCATCACCAGCTTCATGTCGTGCTCGATGAGCAGGATGGTGACCCCGGCCTGGCGGATGCGGCGGATGAGTTCGACCAGGGTCTGGGTCTCCTGAGGGTTCATGCCCGCGGCCGGCTCGTCCAGGAGCAGCAGCCGGGGGCCGCAGGCCAGGGCCCGGGCGATCTCCAGTTTGCGCTGCTCGCCGTAGGACAGGCTGTCCGACTGCTCGGCGGCCCGGTCGGCCAGGCCGACGAAATCCAGGTACTGCAGGGCGGCTCCGGTGATGCGGCGCTCCTCCCCGCGGTTGCCGCCCAGGGCCCGCCAGAAACCGCCATGGGTGCGGCCGTGCAGGCCTACCTTGACGTTGTCGAGCACCGACAGGTCGGTGAAGAGGCGGATGTTCTGGAAGGTGCGGGCGATGCCGGCCCGGGCGATGCGATCGGGGGACATGGCGGTCAGCTCGACCTCCCCCCGTGCGGCGCGGAAGAAGAGCTGTCCGGAGGCGGGCTGCACCAGGCGGGTGAGGGCGTTGAAGAAGGTGGTCTTGCCCGCTCCGTTGGGCCCGATCAATGCGGTGATGCCCCCGGCGCGGATGGCCAGGGAGACCGCAGCCACGGCCCTCACCCCACCGAACTGCACGGTGATTTCCGCCGCTTCGAGGATGTGGGCTGGGTCACGCATCGGGGGGAGGTTCCTTGCGCAGGTGGAAGAGGTCGCCGGCCAGGCCGATGAGGCGCTGGCGCAGCGCGGGCGAGAGGGGCCGGACCCGGCCACTGGGAGGCAGCAGTCCGCCGGGCCTGAAGATCATGAAGAGCACCAGGATCAGCCCGAAGAAGAGGTAGCGGGTGCGCGCCAGGTTGAGTTCGACCCCCTCCTCCTTGACGCTGAAGATCTGTTTGACGAGGGCGCCGCTGTTTTCGACCCAGGCCCGGGTGGACGCGGAGGCGCTGGTGAAGAGGAAGGGCTCCCGCAGCAATTCGCCCAGGCCGATGAAGCAGAGGGTGCCGATGATCACCCCGCGGATATTGCCCATGCCGCCCAGCACGATGCAGCAGAGCACCACGATCGAGGACCAGAAGTCGAAGATATTGGTGCTGACGATCAGGAACTTGAAGGCCATCAGCGAGCCGCCCACCCCGCCGATGAAACCGCTGACCGCAAAGGCGACCATCTTCTCGCGGTTGACGTGGATGCCGCAGCTGCGCGCCGAGACCGTATCGGCCTTGATGGCGGCCCAGGCCCGGCCCAGGCGGGAGTGATGTAGCAGGGCCACCGCTCCCAGGGTGAGACCGGCCAGGATCAGCACCAGGTAGAAGAAGCCGGGGGTGCCGTCCTTGAGCACCTGCCTGGCGAAACGGGGTCGGAGGCGGATGATGGCCTGGTATTCGCCGGGGGAAAGTTGGTCCAGGTTCCAGTAGATGAGCGGTTTGAGGAAGGCGCCCGGCTCCCGCTGGGCCAGGGGGATCTGCATGGCGGAGCCGGGGGATTCGCCGTCGATCACCCCGCTGCCCAGCACCACCCAGGGGGCGTCGGCGCCCAGTTCGACAAAAGCCATCTGCGCATCCCAGTTGCGGAAGCGCAACTCCGGCCCTGGCCCGGGGTCCGAGCGGGATCTCTCGTAACGCCGCTTGAGCCCCGGGCTGGCGTCGGGGGACAGTTGCCCCAGCCACAGGTCCTGGGGGGTGAAGGTGGCTTCGGTCTCCAGGCCCTGCGGGTTTTCCGGGGTGGGGCCGCGCGGGTCGGGGCGCACCAGCAGGCGCAGGGCCACCTCCTGAGGGGCGGCTTTTTCGTAATTCAGGGCGATGGGCGGGTAGCCTTTGATGCCGCTGGGTCCACCGGTCAGCCAGCTCTCGTTGAGCACCAGCAGGAAGATGATCTCGGCGAAGGCCAGGGTGACGATGGCGTAGTAGTCGCCGGTCAGGCGCAGGGTGGGCGCCCCCCTGAGCGCGCCCCACAGGGCGCAGTGGAGGCCGGCGATGAGCAGGACGGCGAAGATGGAGCCGGTGAATTGCCATTCGGGCTGGCGGTAGAGCAGCACCGAGGTGTAGGCGCCCACGGTCATGAAGGCCACATACCCCAGATCGAGCAGGCCGGTGAAGCCGACGACCACGTTGAGGCCCAGGGCCAGGATGGCGTAGATCAGGATAAGCAGGCAGACTTCCATCAGCCGGCCCTGACCCGTGGCCGAGAGCAAATCTGCGGCCGAGGGGCCCAGCCAGGGCAGGGCCAGCAGGAAGAGCAGCAGGGCCAGCAGGAACTGCGCCGAGCGCGAGCGCCACCAGCCGGCGGCGGGCGGCGGGGAGGGACCGCTCATGAGCGGTCCACCGCGGTGCTGCCGAGGATGCCGGTGGGGCGGATGAGGATGACCCCGATCAGGATGGCGAAGGCGAAGGCTGTAGAGTACCCGCCCGAGACGTCGAGCCAGGGGCACAGGTAGGCGCGGGTGCCCACCTCGACCAGCCCCATGATGATCCCGCCCAGAAAGGCGCCGCGCAGGTTGCCGATGCCTCCCAGCACCGCGGCCGAGAAGGCGATGACCCCCGGATAGACCCCCATGCGAAAGCCGACCTGGCTGCCGATGTACAGCCCATAGGAGACACCGGCCACCGCGGCCATGGCCGCCCCGAGCATGAAGGTGAAGCTGATGATGCGGTTGACGTCGATCCCCATCAGCGCCGCCGCGCCCTGGTCGAGGGAGCAGGCGCGCATGGCCTTGCCGATGCGGGTGCGCTGCACGATCCAGTCGAGCAGGAACATCAGCGCGATGGTCGCGGCCCAGATGAAGATGAATTTCCCCGGGATGAACACCGACTGGGGATCGCCGCGGGTGCCGATGACGGCCCGCTGAAAGAAATGCTCCTCGCCCGGGGGCGCCAGGGCGGGGAAGGCCCGGGGCTCGGAGCCCCAGACCAGCATGGCCAGGTTTTGCAGAAAAAGGGAGACGCCCACCGCGGTGATCAGGGCCGCCAGCCGGGGGGCCTGCCGCATGGGGCGGTAGGCCAGGTATTCGATGAGCAGGCCCAGGAGGGCGCAGCCGGCTGCGGCGAAGACCAGGCCCCCCCAGAAGGGCAGGCCCAGGGCGGCGATGGACACCACCCCCAGGAAGGCCCCGAACATGTAGACCTCGCCGTGGGCGAAGTTGATCAGTTTGACGATCCCGTAGACCAGGGTGTAGCCCACGGCGATCAGGGCGTAGATCCCTCCCAGGAGCAGGGCGTTGAGCAACTGGTTGAGGAAAAAGTTCATGCGCCGGGGGAGGGGCTCACTCCATCTGCTCAGGAGCCAGGACGAAGCGGCCTCCCTGGACCAAGGCGACCATCGCCGGCTTGAGGCAGTCGCCGTTGTGGTCGAAATAGGTCACCCCGGTGATGCCCTTGAAGCCGTGCTCCGGGCTGTCGTGGCCGGCCATCCAGTCGCGCAGGTCATTGCGATCAGCGCCCACCGCACGGATACCGTCCAGGGCCATGGTCACCGCGTCGTAGGTGAGGGCGGCCCAGGTGTCGGGCTCGCGGCCGAAGCGCTCCTTGAATTTTTTGGCGAAGTTCTTGGCCGCCTCGCTGGAGGTTGGCCCGAACATGAAGGGGGTGGTGATCAGGGTGCCCTCAGCGGCCTGGCCGCCGATCTCGGTGAACCCCGGGCCGAAGAGCCCGTCGCCGCCGAGGAACTGGGTCTTGATCCCCTTTTCGCGCGCCTGCTTGACGATGGTGCCGGCCTCGGCGTAGAGCCCGGCGATGAAGATGGCCTGGGCCTGGGCGTTTTTGGCCAGGTCGAGCAGTGGGGCAACGTCGCTGGTCTTCTCCCGCACGTAGTCCTGGGTGGTCACCACCTGCAGGCCGGTGGCCTGGGCCTGCTTGGCGAAGGCGTCCTTGAGGCCCTTGCCGTAGTCGTCGTTGTCGAAGAAGATGGCCACCCGGTCCAGGCCGAGGACCTTTTTGATGTAGTCAGCCAGGAAGGCGCCCTGGTAGTCGTCGCGGTAGAGGTTGCGGAAGGTGTAGTCGCTGCCCTCGCAGACGTGTATGTTGGTGGAGCCGGGGGAGAACTGGACCACCTCAGCGTCGCGGTAGATGGGCTTGCCGGCCAGGGAGCAGGTGGAGTTGAAGTGGCCGATGACCATGCAGATCTTCTGGTCGGTGGCGAATTTCCTGGCCACGGTGACCGCCTTGTCGTTCTTGCCCTCGTCGTCCCCGTACTCGGCCTCCACGGTCCGGCCCCCGATCCCGCCGGCGGCGTTGGCCTGCTCCAGGGCCAGGGTGGCCGCGTTGCGGATCATCACCCCGTACATGGCCCCCGAGCCGGTGAAGGGGCCGGCGACACCGAGGTGGATGGGTTCAGCGGCCGGGGCGGCCAAGGGCAGAGCGGCCAGGGCGGCGCCCAGGAGCGAGCGGATGCTTCTCATAGGGAGATCCTTATGGTGTGTGGTTCAGTTTTCGGCGGCCAGTTGCTCGCGCAGCCGCGCGAACTCTCCTGGTTCCATGTGGAAGACGTTCTCCTCACCCGGAAAGGCGCCCTGTTCCACCTCCTCGCGGTAGGCGCTCAGGGCCCGGGCGGCTTCCTCGCCCAAACGGGCGTAGACCTTGGCCAGGCGCAATTCCACGCCGCTGAAGCCCAGCAGGTCGTGGACGATGAGCACCTGGCCGTCGCAGCGGCGGCCGGCGCCGATACCGATGGTGGGGATCTCCAGGGCTTCGCTCACCAGCTGGGCCGCCTCCTCGGCGACCATCTCCAGCACCAGGCCGAAGACCCCGGCCTCCTGCAGGCGCCGGGCTTCGTCCAAAAGCAGCCTGGCCTGGGCGGCGTCGCGTCCCTGGACCCGGGCCACGGTGCCGCGCCGCTTGCTGAAGGCGTACAGGTCGCGCCCGTGGGACTGGGGGGTAAAGCCCAGGTGGCCCATCACCGGGATGCCGGCCCTGACCATGGCCTCGGTCTGCGGCAGGACCAGGGTGCCGCCCTCCAATTTCACCCCGTCGGCCCCGCCTTCCTGGATCAGGCGGCCGGCATTGAGCAGGGCGGCCTCAACGGAGCGATAGGAGAGGAAGGGCAAGTCGGCCAGCACCAAGGCGCGTTCCACCCCGCGGCGCACGGCGCGGGTGTGGTGGGCGATGTCCTCGACGGTGACCTGCTGTTCGCTGCGGTAACCCAGGACGTTGGTGCCCACCGAGTCGCCCACCAGCGCGATGTCGATGCCGGCCCGGTCCAGCAGCCGGGCGGTAGGGCAGTCGTAGGCGGTGAGGGCGGCGATCTTCTGGCCCTGCGCCTTTTTGGCACACAGATAAGAAGGAGTTACCCTGGGGGGGGAGAGGGAATCGGGCATAGTGGAATGGGCTGACAGTTTTTTAATTATATGGTCGGAGCGCGGCACCGGGCAAGGGGCATTTTGGAGCTGAGGAGGGTTCTGTGGCGGACAAGTACGCCTTTGTGAGCGCCGAGCTGGAGCGCCGGGAGCGGGAAGGATTGCGGCGCCAGCTGCGCCCAGTAACCCCGCTGGGTGGGGTGGAGGTGGAGGTGGGGGGCCGGCGGCTGGTCAACTTCAGCAGCAACGACTACCTGGGCCTGGCCGGCCATCCCCTGGTGATCGGCAGGGCCGCCGAGTACCTGCGCCAGTACGGGGCCGGGGCCCGGGCCTCGCGGCTAATCTGCGGCTCGCACCCCGGCTTCGCCCCGGTCGAGGAGAGGCTGGCCCGGCTCAAGGGCCGGGGTTGCGCCCTGGTGTTCAACTCGGGCTTCCAGGCCAATGTATCGCTGCTGCCGGCCCTGGGCGACCGCCACAGCCTGGTGCTGGTGGACCGCCTGGCCCACCGCAGCCTGCTGCTGGGCGCCCAGGCCTGCGCCTGCCAGGTGCGGCGCTTTCAGCACAACGACCTGGACCACCTGCGGGGGCTGCTGGCGCAATACCGGGCCGCGCACTCGCGGGTGCTCATCGCCACTGAATCGGTGTTCAGCATGGACGGGGATCGGAGCGAGGTGGGGGCCCTGGCTGGGCTGGCAGCCGAATACGAGGCCCTGCTGCTGGTGGACGAGGCCCACGCCACCGGGGTGCTGGGACCCGGGGGCGCCGGGCTGTGTTGCGGCCACCAGGTGGACCTGGTCATGGGCACCCTGGGCAAGGCCTGCGGGGCCTTTGGCGCGTACGTGGCCTGCGAGCCCCTGCTGGGGGAGTACCTGGTCAACTGTTGCGCGGGGTTGGTCTACAGCACCGCGCTGCCCCCGGCAGTGCTGGGGGCGGTGGACGCCGCCCTGGAACTGATTCCCCAGATGGACGCCCAGCGCGAGCAGTTGCGCGGGCACGGGGAGTTCCTGCGCCGCGCCCTGCGCGAGCAGGGCTGGGACACCGCCGCTTCCACCACTCAGATCGTGCCCCTGGTGGTGGGCGAAAGCGAGGCGGCTGTGGCGCTGGCCGGCTGGCTGGAAGAGGAGGGGGCCCTGGCCGTGGCGATACGCCCGCCCACCGTGCCTGCGGGGCAGGCCCGGCTGCGCCTGGCTCTTTCGGTCCTCCACACCCGGGCCCAGCTCGAATGGCTGGTGGAGCTGCTGGGGAGGTGGCGTGGAAAGAACTGAAGTACTCCTCCAGCACGGCTGGGGCTGGGAGGCGGCTCAGTAGCATGGCTGCCTCCGGCAAAGAGCGCCTGGCGCGGAATTTCTCCCGCGCTGCGCCCACCTACGACCAGCACGCCCCCTGCCAGCGCCTGGCTGCCGGGGAACTGCTGCGCCAGGCAGAGCGCCTGCAGGCGGTCCTGGCCGAAGGACCGGCCCTGGAGATCGGCTGCGGCACCGGCCAGTTGAGCGGGGGGCTGGCCCGGCTCTTCCCGGAGCGGGAGTTGCTCTTCGCCGATCTGTCGCCGGCCATGCTGGAAATCTGCCGCGCGCGGGTGGAGGAGGCCTGCGGACCGGCGCCCTATCGCCAGTGGCAGGTGCTGGACGGCGAACAACTGCCGGCCCGGCCGCAATACGCCCTGATCGCCTCGGGATTCGCGCTCCACTGGTGCGCCCAGTGGGCAAAGGTCTGGCAGCGCTGGGTGCGGGCCCTGCGCCCGGGGGGCTGGCTGCTGTGCGCCTGCCAGGGCGAGGGTTCCTTTCCCGAGTGGGAGGCCCAGTGCCGCCGGCTGGACCTGCCCTGCACCGCCAACCCCCTGCCCAGGCTGGAAAGCCTGCAGCAGGGCCTGGCCGGCTGGCCGGTGGAGGCGCAATTCTGGGAGCAGGAAATGAGTCTGCGCTATGCGGATGCCCTGGAGTTTTTCAGGAGCCTGAAGCGCGCTGGGGTGGCCACCAAGCTGTGCGGGACAGGACTGACCTCCGCTCAATTCCGCCGCCTGCTGGGCGCCTGGGACGCGGCCTGCCCGGCAGGGATCGAGATCACGGTGCGGACCTGTTACGCAATGGTGAAGAGATGCCGGTAGCATTGCCTCCCCGCTTCTTTGTGGCCGGCACCGACACCGGGGTGGGCAAGACCCTGGTCTGCGCGGTGCTGATGTCCGGGCTGAGCGCAGTGTACTGGAAGCCGGTGCAGAGCGGGGAGCCGGGGGACACCGAATGGGTGAGGCAGGCCACGGGGCTGCCGGAAAGCCATTTCGTCCGGGAGACCTACAGATTGCGGCACGCCCTCTCCCCTCACGCCGCCGCTGCCCTGGAAGGGGTGGAGATCGACCTGGGAGCTTTCCGGCCACCCGAGGCCGCCAGGTTTATCGCCGAAGGGGCCGGGGGGCTCATGGTGCCCCTCAATGACCGCCACCTGATGATCGACCTGATGGCGCAGTTGGGCCTGCCCGTGCTGCTGGTGGCCCGCAGCGGCCTGGGGACCATCAACCACACCCTGCTCAGTCTCGATGCCCTGCGCCACCGCCGCGTCGAGGTGCTGGGGGTGGTGGTGAACGGCCCCAGAAACCCAGCCAACGAAGAGGCCATTGCCCGTTTTGGCAAGGTCCGGGTGCTGGCGGCCGTGGAGCCGCTGGAACACTGCGATCCGGCGGGGTTGCGGACGGCTTTTGACCGCTATTTCGGAGGGAGGAGATGAACTCACCGATCTGGATGCCCTACACCCAGATGAAGGAGGCACCCACCCCGCTGATGGTGCGCTCGGGCAGAGGGGCCATGCTGGAGTTGGAGGACGGCCGCCAGGTGATGGACTGCATTTCGAGCTGGTGGGTCACCCTGCACGGCCACGCCCAGCCCGAGATCGCCGCGGCCATCGCCGCCCAGGCCGGCCAGCTGGAGCAGGTGATCGCCGCTGGCTTCACCCACCAGCCGGCCGAGGAGCTGGCCCGCCGGCTGACCGGCAGGCTGCCCTTCCTCCCCCGGCTCTTCTACTCGGACAATGGCTCCACCGCCGTGGAGGTGGGGCTGAAGGTGGCCTTCCAGTACTGGCGAAACCAGGGGGCCGCGGGCCGGCGGCGCTTTCTCAGCCTGGAAGGGGCGTACCACGGCGATACCCTGGGGGCCATGTCCCTCAGCGGGCGCTCCCTCTTCACCGAAGCTTTTGCCGAAATGCTCCTGCCGGTGGACTTCGTCCCCTTTCCCCAGGCCTGGCTGGGGGACGAAGGGGTGGAGGAGCGCGAAGCCCGGGCACTAGAGCACCTGGAAGGCCTGCTGCGCCGCAGCGGGGAGGAGTACGCGGCCATGATCCTGGAGCCGCTGGTCCAGGGGGCCGCGGGGATGCGCATGTGCCGGCCCTCCTTCCTGCAGGCCGCCGAGGTGCTGCTGCGGCGGCACGGGGTGCTGGTGATCTACGACGAGGTGCTGACCGGCTTTGGCCGCACCGGTGAGTTCTTCGCCTGCCAGAAGGCCGAGACCCGCCCCGACATCCTCTGCCTGGCCAAGGGGCTCAGCGGCGGTTTCCTGCCCCTGGCCGCCACCCTGTGCGCCGAGGAACTCTACCAGGCCTTCTGCAGCGGCGATCCCCGCCACACCCTGTACCACGGGCATTCCTACACCGCCAATCCCCTGGGTTGCGCCGCGGCCCTGGCCTCCCTGGAACTGCTGGAAAAGGAGGACTACCGCTTCAGGGAGATGGAAGACTGGCACCGGGAGGAACTGGCCGAGTTGGCCGACCATCCCCACCTGCGCCGGCTGCGGGTCTGCGGCACCATCGCGGCACTGGAGGTGGAAGGGGCGGCAGGGTACCTGCACGAACTGGGGCCGCGGCTCAGACAGCGCTTCCTGGAGCGGGGATTCCTGCTGCGGCCCCTGGGCGGGGTGATCTACCTGGTGCCGCCTTACTGCCTGGAGCGGGCGCAGCTGGGGGCGGTCTACCGCTGCATCGGGGAGGTGGTGTCTGCGGAAGTCTCTTCGTAAGGGGCTCTGGGCTGCAGGCCCAGCAGGGCGAAGAGTTCGGCGTCCTTGGCGAAGCCTGGGTGCGGGGTGGTGAGCAACTTGTCGCCCGAAAAGATGGAGTTGGCGCCGGCCAGAAAGCACAGGGCCTGGGCCTCGTCGGAGAGCTGGTCGCGGCCGGCCGAGAGGCGGACCATGGCCCGGGGAAAGAGGATGCGGGCGGCGGCAATCATGCGCACCAGTTCCCACACCGAGACGCGCGGCTGCTGGCCCAGGGGGGTGCCGGGGATGGGGACCAGGGCGTTGACCGGCACGGATTCGGGGGGGGTGGGCAGGGAGACCAGGGTGTGGAGCAGGTCGATGCGGTCCTCCTCGCTCTCGCCCAGGCCCAGGATGCCGCCGCAGCAGACCGAGAGGCCCGCCTGGGCCACGTGGGCCAGGGTCTGCAGCCGGTCCTGGTAGGTGCGGGTGCTGACCACCTGCCGGTAGTACTGGGGGCCAGTGTCGAGATTGTGGTTGTAGGCGTAGAGCCCGGCCTCCTTCAGCCGCAGGGCCTGCTCCTGGCTGAGCATCCCCAGGGTGCAACACACCTCCAGCCCCAGGGAGGAGACCTGGCGCACCATCTCCAGGACCTGGTCGAACTCCTCCCCCTCGCGCGCCTGGCGCCAGGCGGCCCCCATGCAGAAACGGGTGCTGCCGGCCTCCTTGGCCCGCTGCGCCGCCCCGACCACCTCTTCGACCTCCAGCAAGGGCTGGCGCTGCAGCCCGGTCTGGTAGTGGGCCGATTGGGAGCAGTACCCGCAGTCCTCGGGACAGCCGCCGGTCTTGATGGAGAGCAGGGTGCACACCTGGATCTGGCAGGGATCGTGGTGGTGGCAATGCGCCTGGGCGGCCCGGTGCATCAGCTCGAGCAGGGGGGTGCGGTAGAGCTGGGCCACCTGCGGGCGGGTCCAGGAATTGTGCTCCATCTCCATCGGTCGCGCTCCTCTGGCATGGTTTTCTCTAACCAAGGGAGTTTTTCCACTATTGGCAAGCGCTTGCCAGGAGCCCTACATTTTTGGGGGCTTCTCCTATGGGAAATGAGCGCATGGAGTCCGGACAGAAACCCAAGGGCAACTCCTGGGTCCAGTCCTATGCCCAGTCCAGCCGGTACGTGGGGGCGGGCATACAACTGGCTGTCTCCACCTTTTTGTGCCTGCTGGGGGGGACCTGGTTGGACCGGCAGTGGGGGACCTCGCCCCTCCTGCTGTTCCTGGGCACCTTCCTGGGGGCAGGGGCGGGGTTCTACAACTTCTACAAGATACTGACCAGCACCCAGAGCAAGCCGAAAAAGGGGGGCGATCCGTGTGGGAAGGCCTGATCGCCGGGGCGGCGGTGGCCCTGGGCAACGGCCTGGTGGCCTGGGGGTTGATCCAGTGGTCTTTCGAGAAGAGCCCCCAGCTCTTTGTCCAGGCGGTGCTGGGAGGCATGGTCCTGCGCCTGGTCATGGTGGGGAGCTGCTCGGTGGCGCTGTTCAAATTCACCGCTATCGATATCGGGGCCTACATCGGGGGGTTGGTGGCGGTCTACCTGCTGGTCCAGGCGGCCGAGATCGCCCTGCTGCTGCGCAGGAAACACCAGCGGTCCACCCCCCCGGGCAGCTGAACGCGGTTCAAGTGTTGACAGGTCTTTTTCGGCTGCTTAGTTTATTCAGCCTGTTTGCAGCCGGCGCACATTTTCGGCCATCTCTCTTCACTTCCACACCTCAGCATTGATGGCAGGCGAGACCCATGCGGCGGAGGCCGCCCACCAGCAGGTAGACATCATCGGCCACCTCCTCGATCACCAGACCCTGGAGGTTCCCTTCCTGAATGCCAGCCATCTCCTAGACGGCGAACTCCACCTGCCCCAGTTCGATCCCATCTACGGCATCGATCTGTCCATCACCCGCCACGTGGTGATGATGTGGGTTGCCAGCGCCCTGCTCATCGGCATCCTGTGGCTGGCCTTCCGCCGGCGCGCCCTGGTGCCAGGGCGGCTGGGCAATTTCTTCGAAACCATCGTGGTCTTCCTCCGCGACGAGGTGGTGATGCCCACCATGGGCGCCGAAGGCCGGGCCTACCTGCCCTATCTGCTCACCGCCTTCTTCTTCATCCTTTCCTGCAATCTCCTGGGGCTGGTGCCCTACGCAGCCACGGCCACCGGCAACGTCAACGTCACCGCGGCCCTGGCGCTGATGACCTTCCTGCTCACCCTGGCCGCCGGCGTCCAGCACAACGGTCTTTTCGGGTACTGCAAAAGCCTGATTCCGCACGGCCTGCCCGTCTGGCTGCTGCCCATCATGATCCCGGTGGAACTGGTGAGCATGTTCTCGCGGCCCTTCGCCCTGTGCATCCGTCTCTTCGCCAACATGATCGCCGGCCACATGGTCATCCTGGTCTTCCTGGGGATCATCATCCTGCTCAAAGCCCTCTGGCTGGCGCCCTTCTCGGTGGCTTTTGCCGCGGCCATCTACCTGCTCGAAATTTTTATCGCCTTTGTCCAGGCCTTCATCTTCACCCTGCTTTCGACGTTGTTCATCAGTATGGCGGCCCATCCCCAACACTAGGGATTAGGCCGGCCCATCAAATTGAGGAGGATTAGACGCATGGAACTGGCATATCTGGGGGCCGGTATCGGCGCCGGTCTGGGAGCAATAGGAGCCGGCATCGGGATCGGTCTGCTGGGCGGTTCGGCGATGGAGGGCATGGCCCGCCAGCCCGAAGCCATGGGCGACCTGCGCACCAACATGATCATCGCCGCCGCGCTGATCGAGGGGGTGGCGCTCTTCGGGGAAGCGCTCTGCGCCGCCATCATCTTCACCAAATAAGCGCCCGCCGAGGACAGCCATGCTCTTAGAGGCCCATACCGGGACGATCATCTGGACCCTCATCACCTTTCTGGTGGTGCTGGTGGTGCTCAAGGCGACGGTCTGGAAGCCGTTGCTGGCGGCCTTGGACGAGCGCGAGCAGCGCATCCGCGAAGCGCTGGCCGCCGCCGAGCAGGCCCGGGCCGAAACCCAGGCCAGTCTCGACGAGCAGCAGCGCCTGCTGGAAGAGGCTCATGCCGAGGCCCGCAGCCTGGTGGCCCAGGCGCGCGAGGCGGCAGAACGGGTCAGCCACGAAATCGTCGCCGAGGCCAGGCAGGAGGCCGAGCACACGGCCCAGGCCATGCGCCGCGAACTCGAAAGCGAGCGGCTGGCGGCCCTGGACCAACTGCGGCGCGAAGTGGCCGAACTGGCCGTGCGGGCCGCGGGCATGATCCTCGACGCCGAACTCGACAGCGAGAGGAACCGCAAGCTGGTCGACGATATGATCGCCCGCATGCCCCAGGCCCCTGCCACCAACTGATGAGGGCGGCTGGAAGCAGATCCCGCCGCTGAACGGATAGCCGATGAATGCTCCCGAAGTCGTGCGGCGCTACGCCACCACGCTCCTGGAAGCCGCTGCCGAAACGGACGCTGAGGCCCAGGTGCAGGCCGACGTCGAGGGCCTGCAGGCCACCCTGCAGTCTTCGGCCGAACTGAGTTCCTGCCTGCAGAACCGCCTGATCCAGCCGCAGGTGCACCGGGCCCTTTTGGCAAGCCTGTTCGCCGGCAAGGTGCAGTCCCTGACCCTGAATTTCCTGCTGCTGCTGGCCGAACGCCGGCGCGCCGGCCTGCTGCACGAGGTGCTGGCCGCCTGCACCGAACTCTTCGACGCCCGCCGGGGCATCCTCAACGCCGAGGTCCGCTCGGTGGTCGAACTCAGCGAGGAGCAGCGCGAGCGGTTCAGGCAGGGCCTCGAAGCCTACACCGGCAAACAGGTGCGCCTCCGCACCCGGATCGACCAGAGCATCAGGGGCGGGGCCATCGCCCGGGTGGGCGATACGGTCTTCGACGGCAGCCTGGTCAGGCACCTGCAGTACCTGCGCGAGCAGTTGGCAGGGGCTTTGACAACCCACAGATGATCTTGCAAAGCACAATCTTGAGGAAGTGATCATGCCCACCCAGACCCTGGTCCGGCCCGACGAAATATCCAAGATCCTCAAACAGCAACTGCTGGGCTTCGAGAAGCAGATCGATGTCTTCGAGAGCGGCACGGTGCTCTACGTGGGAGACGGCATCGCCCGGGTCCACGGCCTGGCCAACGCGCGCGCCACCGAACTGGTGGAGTTTCCCCACGGCGTCATGGGGATGGCCCTCAACCTCGAGTCCGACAACGTGGGCTGCGTGCTCTTCGGCGAGGACACCCTCATCCACGAGGGCGACCTGGTCAAACGCACCGGCCGCATCGTCGAGGTGCCGGTGGGCGAGGAGTTGCTCGGCCGGGTGGTCAATCCCCTGGGGCAGCCCATCGACGGCAAGGGCCCCATCAACGCCAGGCAGACCCTGCCGGTGGAGCGCAAGGCTCCGGGGGTAATCGCCCGCCAGCCGGTCGTGGAGGCGCTGCAGACCGGGATCAAGGTGATCGACTCCACCGTGCCCATCGGCAAGGGCCAGCGGGAACTGATCATCGGCGACCGGCAGACCGGCAAGACCGCCATCGCCATCGACACCATCATCAACCAGAAGGGCAAGGGCGTTCAGTGCGTGTACGTGGCCATCGGCCAGAAGGCCTCCTCGGTGGCCAAGGTGGTGGCCAAGCTGGAGGAAAGCGGGGCCATGGCCTACACCATCGTGGTTTCGGCCACGGCCAACGAGCCGGCGCCCCTGCAGTTTCTGGCCCCCTACGCGGGTTGCTCGATGGGCGAGTACTTCCGCGACCAGGGCGGCCACGCCCTGGCGGTGTACGACGATCTGACCAAACAGGCCTGGGCCTACCGCGAGATGTCCCTGGTGCTGCGCCGGCCCCCCGGGCGCGAGGCGTACCCGGGCGATGTCTTCTACCTCCACTCGCGCCTGCTGGAGCGGGCCTGCAAGCTGAGCGAGGAGCAGGGCGGCGGCTCGTTGACTGCGCTGCCGGTCATCGAGATCCTCGAGGGCGATGTCTCCACCTTTGTGCCCACCAACGTCATCTCCATCACCGACGGCCAGATCCTGCTCAAGCCCGAACTCTTCTACTCCGGCATCCGGCCGGCCATGGACGTGGGCGCCTCGGTGTCGCGCGTCAGCTCCGCCAAGACCAAGGCCATGCGGGCGGTGTCGCGCACCCTCAAGGGCGACATGTCGCGCTACAACGAGTTCAAGGCCTTTGCCCAGTTCGGCACCGCCGATTTGGACCAGGCCACCCGCGACCTGCTCAACCACGGCGAGAAGCTGATCGAGGTGCTCAAACAGGACCAGTTCAGCCCCCTGTCCCTGGGCGAGCAGGTGGTGTCCCTGTACGCGGCCACCACCGGCCTGATGGACGATCTGCCCACCCCGGCGGTGCAGCGCTTCGAGCGGGAACTGCTGGCCCACATGCGCACCGTCCACTGGTCCACCCTGGAGGAGATCAACAAGTCCCTGGCCTTCAGCGACGAGACCAAGGCCAAGCTCCAGGAGTCCATCGCCAAGTTCAAGAGCAACTTCCGGGCTTAGGAGACGCCCCGTGGCCACCCTGCGCCAACTCAGAACCCGCGTCGGCAGCGTCAAGAACATCCAGCGCGTGACCAATGCCATGAAGCTGGTGGCCGCGGCCAAGATGCGCAAGGCCCAGGAGGCCATCGCGGCCGCCCGGCCCTATGCCAGGCAGTTGGACCGCATCTTACAACGACTGACCCAGAGCCTCGAAAGTCAGCACCCGCTCTTCAGGGAGCGGCCGGTCCAGCGGGTGGCGGTGGCGGTGGTCACCGCCGACCGCGGCCTGTGCGGGGCCTTCAACTCCAACGTCTGCCGGCGGGCCCAGGTCGAACTGCGCCAGTACCAGGAGGCCGACCTGATCACCGTGGGGCGCAAGGGCCGCGACTATTTCCGCCGGCGGGGCCAGGCCCCGGTGCTGCACCACGCCGACGTCTTCCGCCCCCTGAGCTTCAACCACGCTCTGCAGATCTCCCACGATCTGGGCCAGCGCTTCCTCAGCGGCCAGGTGGACCGGGTGCTGCTGGTCTTCAGCGAGTTCAGGTCCGTGGCCAGGCAGCAGCCAGTGGTCGAACAGTTGCTGCCGGTGGTGCCCAAGCCCGCAGTCGTGGAAGAGGGCAAGCCCCTGGACTACATCTTCGAGCCCGAACCCGAGCGCCTGCTGGACACGCTCATCCCGCTGCACGTCAATTACCAGGTCTGGCGCGCCCTGCTCGAATGCAGCGCCGGGGAGCAGGCGGCGCGCATGGCCGCCATGGACAATGCCACCAAGAACGCCGGGGAGCTGATCGAAGGATTGGTCCGCCAGATGAACAAGAAGCGCCAGGCCTCCATCACCCTGGAGCTGATGGACATAATAGGCGGCGCCGAAGCCGTGTCACAGTAGATCGATGAGGCAGCTATGAAGGAAGGGACAATCAAGGAAATCATCGGCGTGGTGGTCGACGTGGATTTCGGCGACCAGGAGCTGCCGGCCATCTACAACGCCCTCGAGGTGGCTCCCGAGCAGCGCCCCGGCCAGGACCGGCTGGTGCTGGAGGTGCAGCAGCACCTGGGCGAAAACATGGTGCGCTGCGTGGCCATGGACTCCACCGACGGCCTGGTGCGCGGCGCCAAGGTCTTCGACATCGGGGCGCCCATCCAGATCCCCGTGGGCGAAGTGGCCCTGGGCCGGCTCTTCAACGTCATCGGCGAGCCCATCGACGGCAAAGGCGCCCTGCCCGCCGACACGCCGCGCATGTCCCTGCACCGGGCGGCGCCCGCGCACCAGGAGCAGGTCACCTCGGACCAGGTGCTGGAGACCGGCATCAAGGTGATGGATCTGATCTGCCCCTTCTCGCGCGGTGGCAAACTGGGGCTCTTCGGCGGCGCTGGGGTGGGCAAGACGGTGATCCTCACCGAACTGATCCACAACGTGGCCTCGGGCCACGGCGGGTACTCGGTGTTCGCCGGGGTGGGTGAGCGCACCCGCGAGGGCAATGATCTGTTGCACGAACTGACCGAGTCCGGGGTGATCGACAAGACCGCCATGGTCTTCGGCCAGATGAACGAGCCGCCCGGGGCCCGCCAGCGCATCGCCCTGACCGGCCTGACCATCGCCGAGTACTTCCGCGAGGAGATGGGCCAGGACGTGCTGCTCTTCATCGACAATATCTTCCGCTTCATCCTGGCCGGCGCCGAGGTCTCGGCGCTGCTGGGGCGCATGCCCTCGGCGGTGGGGTACCAGCCCACCCTGGCCACCGAGATGGGCGAGTTGCAGGAGCGCATCACCACCACCAAGAAGGGTTCCATCACCTCGGTGCAGGCCATCTACGTGCCGGCCGACGACTACACCGATCCGGGGGTGGTCACCGCCTTTGCCCACCTGGACGGCCGCATCGTGCTGGAGCGCTCCCTGGCCGACCAGGGCTTCTATCCGGCGGTGGATCCCCTCTCTTCCAGTTCGCGCATCCTCGATCCCCACGTGGTGGGCGAGGAGCACTACCAGGTGGCCCGCCAGATCCAGCAGATCTTACAACGTTACCGCGACCTGCGCGAGATCATCGCCATCCTGGGCATGGACGAACTGTCCGACGAGGACAAGGTGGTGGTGGCCAGGGCGCGGCGCATCCAGCTCTTCCTGACCCAGCCCTTCCACGTCGGCGAAGGCTTCACCGGCGTCCCCGGCGAATTCGTCAAGGTCGAGGACTCGGTCAAGGGCTTCAAGGAGATCGCCGAGGGCAAACACGACGACCTGCCTGAGCAGGCCTTCTACCTGGTCGGCACCATCGAGCAGGCCGTGGCCAAGGCCAAGAAAATGGCCGGCGGCTGAGGCAGGGGGCGCCATGGCGGATTTTCAGCTCGATATCGTGACCCCCGAAAAGCGGGTCTACAGCGGTGCGGTGGAGCGCTTCCAGGGCCCGGGCACCGAGGGCAGCTTTGGGGTGCTGGCCCGCCACGCCCCCCTGCTGACCTCGCTGCACATCGGCCAGATCACCTTCCTGGACGCCGCCGGCAAGGCCCGGCGCATGGCCACCAGCGGCGGGTTCGCCGAGGTGGGGCGCAACCAGGTGACGGTGCTGGCCGAGACCGCCGAGTTCGCCGAAGAGATCGACCGCGCCCGGGCCCAGGCCGCCCGGAGCCGGGCGCAGGAGCGGCTGGAGAAGAAGGAAGAGGGCGTGGATCAGGCCCGGGCCGAGGCGGCCCTGGCGCGGGCGCTCAACCGCCTGCGGGTGAGCGGCGTCCTTTGAACTGAGCCCCAGTTGGGTGCCAGGCCAATCATCGCCAGATGGTTGGCTATTTTTGTTATATTTAAGACCACCCGCCCACCTCGTCGAGAGAGCCATGTCCCCAGTCCCGCCCCGCCTGCGCCAGTTCCTGGAGGCCCACATCCCCCTCATCGAGGAGGAGATGTTCTCCTTTCTGCCGCTGCAGGAGCCCGAGGAGTTCATGTACCGGCCCATGCGCGACTACCCCGAGCGGGGCGGCAAGCGGGCGCGGCCGGCCCTGGTGCTCCTGGCCTGCGCGGCCCTGGGGGGAGACCTGCGCCGGGCGCTGCGCACGGCCGCGGCCTTCGAGATGTTCCAGTCCTTTGCCGTGGTCCACGACGACATCGAGGACGGGTCGGAGATGCGGCGCGGCAAGCCCTGCCTCCACCGCCTGCACGGGGTGCCCCTGAGCATCAACGTGGGCGACGCGCTCTACTGCAAGGTCTTCGAGGTGCTGGGGGCCAACCGCCCGCTGCTGGGGCCCGAGATGTCGCTGGAACTGATCGAGGAGATGGTGCGCGGCTCGCGCGAGACCTTCGAGGGCCAGGCTTACGACGTGGGCTGGATCCGCCGGCGCCAGCTCCCCACCGAGGCCGAGTTCATGGTCATGCTGCGCAAGAAGACCGGCTGGTATACCGGGCGGGGCCCCTGCACCGCCGGGGCCATCATCGCCGAGGCCGGGCCGGAACTCAGGCGGGCCATCGGCGACTTCGGCGAGGCCATGGCCATCGCCTTCCAGATCCGCGACGACCTGCTCAACCTCACCTCCTCGGAGCGGGACGCGGAGGTGGCCCCCGGCATCACCTCCGGGGCGTACGGCAAGGAGCGGGGGGGGGACATCGCCGAGGGCAAACGCACCCTGATCCTCATCGACCTTTTGCGCAAGTGCGCCCCCGCCGAGGCCGCCGAGGTGCTGGAGATCCTCCACCAGGACCGCCCGGGCACCAGCCCCGAGCAGATCGAAAGGGTCATCTCCCTGGTCGAGCGCTATGGCTGCATGGCCTATGCCGAAAAGGTATGCCGCCAGCAGGCCGAACAGAGCCTGCGCCATCTGCAGGTCCTTCCCGACACCCAGGCCCGCGAACTGCTCAGGGAGATGCTGGAATTTCTGGTGCAGCGGGCCTTCTGAACCATGCCGGCTTCCCCCACTCGCCTGGAACGCGAGGCCGCCTTCCACGACCGGGCCTTTGCCGAACGCACCCGGTCGGCGGCCGGCAAGTTCTACGCGGTCACCGCCTCGAGCAAGGGGCTCTACCGCGAGCTGATTTTGCGCGATTGCGCGGGCAGAGAGGTGCTGGAGTACGGCTGCGGCACCGGCAGCCACGCCTTTGAGCTGGCTGCCCGCGGGGCCCGGGTGGCGGGCATCGACATTTCGCCGGAGGGGATAGCGCAGGCCAGGCGCCGGGCGGCGGCCGAGGGGCTGGAGGATCGCCTCTGCCTGCAGGTGATGGACGCCGAAGCCCTCGAATTCCCCGACCAGCGCTTCGACCTGGTCTGCGGCAGCGGCATCCTGCACCACCTCGACCTGGAGCGGGCCCTGGCCGAACTCTGCCGGGTGCTCAAGCCCGGGGGCCGGGCCGTCTTCTTCGAGCCCCTGGGCCACAATCCCCTCATCGCCCTGTACCGCCGGCTCACCCCGCGCCTGCGCTCGGCCGACGAGCACCCCCTGCGCTGGGGCGAATTGCAGCTGATCGCCCGCCACTTCGCCCGCGCCCGCTTTTGCTTTTTCCACCTCAGCTCGCTGCTGGCCGTGCCTTTCCGCCGGCTCCCGGGGTTCGGGGTGCTGCTGGGAGGCCTGGAGGCCCTAGACCGCCTCCTCTTCCGTGTGCCCTTCCTGAGAAAGCAGGCGTGGATTGTGGTGGTGGAGCTGGAAGGTCCGGTGTGACGTCAGGGAGCGACCCGCTCCGGCCTTTCCCAAGGCGCGTCCTGCCCCCTCGCTCGCTCTGGCTCCGCTACCCGGCCCCCAGCCACGCGGACTTCCCTGCCCAGCCACTCCCCGGGAAAGACCTCCGGGGTCATCTCCCTGCCGTATTTCCCTAGCGAGGTCGCAACAACTGTTGAACAGCGTTCTGATCGAGGGCCACGCCGCCGGCTGCAGTGTGGGCCGTCCGGGCAGCTTCGGCGATGCAGACGGCCTCGACCATCAGGGAAAAGTCAGCGGGTGGGTGGCCGGTGCGGACGAGGTCGGGCAGTTGACGGAGGATCTGGGCAGCGCCGAAGGGGAAGACAAAGTCGTTGAGGGGAGAGGAGAGGATGGCGCCCATGGGGCCGGAAGCAGTGCAATGGAAGGCGCAGTGCCAGACGCTGCCCACATTGCAGGTGATGGTCACCCCGGCGACCGGGCGGTGGGGCTGGTTGCCGTAGTCGAGGTGGATGAGATCCAGCGGGTTGGGGCCGGTGCTGAAGACCCGTTGCACCCCGCCGCCGAATACCGCCAGCGCCAGGACAAGGGCGTGGACGTGGCCGGCCATGGCTGTGCCCCCGCCCTGGATTGAGCCGAACTGCAATTCGCCCACCTCGGCCAGGCGGCTGCGGAACTGCAGGGTCTGCGGGAGTGCTCCCAGGATTGACATAGAATAGAGCGGGGCGCGGTGCTGGGCCGCCAGGTCGAGCAGGGCCTCGAGGTGGGCGACCGTGTACGCCAACGGCTTGTCGATGAAGGTGGCCACGCCTTTCTTCAGGCCTGGTGCCGCCAACTCCAGGTGGTCTGAGCCGTCGCCGTTGCAGTCGGCGATGAAGACCAGATCAACGTCGTCACTGACCTGCGCGAAGTGGTCGCACACCGCTGGGCGGCCGTAGAGCACCTTCGAGAGCATCTCGGCCAATTCTCGGCGCTGATCCCACAGTTTGACGATCTCGAATCCCCCCACAAAATCAGCGGTCATGCGCCGCGGGTCCGCGTAGTTCATGTAGTGGTAGTAGTGGGCCCCGCCGGTCTGCCAACTGGCCTGGGCCGGCTGGTCCAGTGGCATGGGATTGCGCAGGAGCAGGGGGTCGTGGCGGTCCATCAGGGGCGCGTAGTACGCGCCGTGGGTGTCGCAGCGGATCATGCCGACGCGGATGGGATCTGCCATGGTCTTAGCTCCCTGGTGGAGGATGGTCCTGCGCGCCCAGCGCCACGATCTCCATGAGCCGGTCGTTGTCCTGGCAGGCCAGTTGTCCGCCGTCGACGACAATGGCCTGGCCGGTGAGGTACGAGGCGCCCTCGCCGAGCAGAAAACAGATGACGCTGGCGATCTCCTCGGGCCGGCCGAAGCGCCCCAGGGGGATCTGCTTCTGGTACGCCTGGCTGAACAAGGGCCGCTGGCGGAGATCCTCGCCGGGGGTTTCGATGACCCCGGGGCAGACGGCATTGACGCGGATCCGGTGCCGCGCCAACTCCCCGGCGGCGGTGCGGGTCAGGCCCACCAGGCCGGCCTTGGAGGCGTCGTACCCGGCATTGCCGGTGCTGGAGCGGAAGGCGTTGCGGCTGGCCACGTTGACCACCCCGCCCCCGCCGGCGCGGATCATGGCCGGGACCAGGGCGCGCAGCACGACAAAGGGGGCGGTCAGATTCACGGCCAGGTTCTGCTGCCAGGCCTCGTCGTCCAATTGGATGATGGGATTTCCCGGCCATACCCCGGCGTTGTTCACCAGCCGGGTGACGGGTCCGTGGCGCTCGACCAGTTCGGCCAACACGCCGACCAGCGCCGCGGTGTCGGTCAGTTCGGCCACACAGGGAATCAGCGCCTCCGGTCCTATGGCCTGCACCGCGGCGTCGAGGGCGGCGGGGTCGCGGTCCAGGGCGATGACCCGCAGGCCCTCGCCGGCCAGGCGCCTGGCAGTGGCAAGGCCGATGCCGCGCCCCGCCCCGGTCACCAGGGCCAGGGGAGAGGGCTGCCCGCTCACGAGGCCACCACGTCGGCGAATTCCTCAAAGAGTTCGACGCTGATGCCGTCCGGGTCCAGGGCATAAAAGGCCCTGGCCACTTTTTTGCCCTCGCGGATCACGTCCACCGGCGGGCTGATCGAGCGGTACCCGGCTGAACGCAGCCGCGCGTACTGCCCATCGATATCCTTCACCTCAAAGGCCAGGTGCGAGGCGCCGGCAAAGTGGTTCGACAGCGGGCGCTTTTCCACCGGTGGGTTGAGGTACTGGAAGAGTTCGAGCAGGAACTCGCCGGCCGGATGCCGGAGCAGCGCGACGGTGAGGGCGACGTCCTCAAAGCCGAGGATCGCGTTGTAGGAGGGCAGATTGCGGCGCTCGGAGACGCGCAGCACCTCCAGGCCGAGCAGGTCCCGGTAGAAGGCCAGCGACTTTTCGAGGTCGGAAACCGTGAACCCGTGGTGGTGGAGTCGTTTGATCATCGCGGCCCGCGATCAGGCTCGGCGTAGACCCGGTGGCGGGTGGCGCGCATGTACCCGATGGTGTAGGCGGTGCTGCGGCCCTTTCCAGTGTCGGGCACATGGTCGGGGATCAGCACTCCGTCGAAGTCCACCTGGCGCAGGGCGCGCATCACCTCGTACATGTCCACGTACCCGTCGTCCACCAGGGTCTCGCGGAAGCGGGGCAGGGGGGTATCCACGTTGCGGAAGTGGATCTTGAAGAGCTTCCCCTGGCCGCCGAAGTGGCGGATCATCTCCAGGATGTCCTTGCCCATCACCGCCCCGCCCTCGGCCCAGGTCCCCACGCAGAAGCAGAGCCCAAAGTTGTCGCTGTCGGCGATCTCCACGGCCCGCTGGTACCCGGCAAAGTCGCGGATCACCCGCGCCACCCCGCCCAGCGAGGCCACCGGCGGGTCGTCGGGGTGCAGGCCGATGCGCACCCCGGCCTCCTCGGCCACCGGCATCACCTGGCGGATGAAACGGGTGAAGGTATCCCAGACCTCCTCGTCGCCGTAGGCCCGCTCGTGGGAGAGGGGGAGTCGGGCTGCCTCGTCGAGGTCGAACTCCCGGGTGGGGATGCCGCCCCGGGTGGTGCCCACCCTGGTCTGGTAGTAGGGCAGCATCTTGATGTTGGCCATGTGGGCGTAGGTGGTGTAGGTGATGCCTGCGCGTCCCAGGTCGCGCAGGTACTGCTGGTACTGCTCCACCTTCTGGTCGAAGCCGGGCAGACCCAGGACCATGGTGGGGTCGCAGTGCAGGTCGAGGATGCCGATGTTCCAGAGCTGGATGCCGTGGTCTTCCAGCAGGTGGCGGGTCTGGATCATGTACTCGTAGCGGGCGTTCTCGATGGTGGTCCAGATGGTGGCGCACTCGATGCCCAACTGGTTGAAGACCTGCAGGTCCTCAGCGGTGGGATGGGGGTTGAGCCGGTCGCCGATCTTGATGCCGGGCAGGGGGGTGGGCATGGGAGGATCTCCCTCAGATGGAAGTGGCTGATCAGGACAGGGGGTGGTAGAGGTAGGCCAGGAGCAGGCGGGCGGTGTTGTAGAGGGCCCCGAGGTGGCAGATCTCGTACCCGTGGGTGTTGTCGCCCGGATAGCCGATGAGGGCGGCCCGGGCGGTGGAGCCCCGGCTTTTGGCGAGGGTGGAGTCGCTGCTGTAGGAGGTGAGCACCACGGTCTGCAACCCAAAGCCCAATTCGCCGGCCAAACGCTCCAGTTGCTGGTTGACGCGCTGGTGGTAGATGCCCGTCGAATCCTGGCAGCCCAGCACCGGTTCCTCGCAGTTGCGGGTCTGGTATTCCTGGGCCACGGGCACCACGTCCAGGGCGATGGCGGTGTGGCTGGGCAGCTGGCCCAGCGCATAAGTGGCCCCGTGGGCGCCGATCTCCTCCTCGGAACTGGCGACCAGGTACACGTCCTGGGCCGGGCGCTCGGCCTTGAGCTGATGGGCGGCTTCGAGCAGGGCGGCCAGGCCGCCTCGGCAATCGAGGTTGTACCCGCACAGGTACTCGCCCATGGGCCAGGGGGTCTTGAAGGGGCGGGCGATCACCACCTTGGCGCCGGCCCGCACCCCGGCCCTCTGCAGTTGCTCGGCGCTCAGCTTGGTCTCCACCCACATCATATCCCAACTCAGGCCCTTGCCCTCCTTGAGCAGGCCGGCAGGGCTCTCTGCGGAGACGTGTTTGGCGCCGATGGAGAGCACGCCGGGCACCAGGCCCTCGCGGCCCAGGATCTCCACCGGGATCTCGCCGATGGCCCAGGGGTGCAGGCCGCCCACCGGGCGCACGCGCAGACGGCCCTCCTCTTCCACGCGCTTGACCACCATGGAGATCTCGTCCTTGTGGGCGGTCACGGCGATGGGGGCGTCGGAGTTCTGCCCCCGGATGTGGATGATGATGTTGTCGGCGGCGTCCTGCCAGACCGCGTCGCCGATGGAGCGCATCTGGTCCAGGACCAGGTGGTCGACCTCGGCTTCGGTCCCGGAGGGGGCGTGGGCGCGGAGCAGTTCGTCCAGGCAGCGGAACATGCGCTCGCGGTCGAGGGGGATTTGCACGGCAGACCTCCGGGTGCGGGTGAATGTCCACGGGGGCAGAAAATGTAGGGGTTCTGCGGAGGGCGCGCAAAAAAAGCCCCTCCGCTTTGGGAGGGGTTCAGTGTCATTTGTAGCTGACTATGTTGGAAGGACGCCCTCAGGAAGCCAGGACGCCGATGACCTCTTCGGCCAGGGGGCGCAGGTCTTTTTGCAGGCGGATGCGGCCGCGGTTGACCCGCGATTTGACCGTGCCCACCGGGCAGTCGATGATCTTGGAGATTTCCTCGTAGGACAAACCGTTCAGGTCGCGCAGCAGCACGGCCTCGCGGAATTCCTCGGGCAACTGGTGGATGGCTTCGACCACCGAATGGTGGATGGTGCGGGTGTCGGTCTGTTCGCCGGGCATCTGCTCCTTGTCCACCGGCTCGTAAAAGGAGCAGTGCTCGTCGTCCTCATTGGGGCCGATGGGGATCCAGTGCCAGCGCTTGCGGCGGCGCAGCTCGGTCTTGGCCAGATTGCCGGCGATGGTGTAGAGCCAGGTGGAGACCTGCTCGATGGCGGCGTACTGGTGGCGGTGTCTCATACAGCGCAGAAAGGTCTCCTGAACCAGGTCCTCGGCAGTCTCGCGGTCCCCCACGAAGCGGTAGACAAAGTTGAACAGGGGCACGCGGTAGCGCTGGACCAGCAGGGCGAGGCTGTTCTGGTCCTGGATTGCCTCTGGGGATAATGCAATATCCATACCATCTATTTCGGCACCGAATCCGGCCACTTTTGTGAGCCGCCTCACCTTCTCAGACTGGTTTTGGCCGCGGAAGGTTTGAAAGGCCCTCAGAAATCTGAGACTTTTCTCATTTTTCTGAGGGCCGAAGGTTTTGACAGGGAGGGGGGGAGTCAGTAGATTTTCCATCCCTTTTCAGGGTTGGAAACCGATGACAGAAGAACTGATAGAACAACTCAAAAGTATATGTGAAATAAGACAGATACACCGATTTTCCCCCCAGGAGATGACCGAACTTCTACAAGATGGGGAGGAGGTGGAGTGGATCGTCTCCCAGGTGCAGCCCGAGGGGCCGGCTGAAGCGGTCGAGGAATTGGGTGTCCTGCTGGCACAGATCGCGGCTCAGGTGGCACCTGCCCCGGTCCTGGCCGAAGCCGCCGGGTCGCCAGGGGCAGAGGAGCCGCCGACAGCGGAGGAAGCGCAGGTGCTGTCGGAAATGACGGCCCAACTGACAGAAGTGGATACTGCCTGGGAGGAGCTGAAAAATCTTCCACTGCCCCCCGGGGTGGATGCCCGCCAGTTCAGGGAGCTGATGGCCTCGCCCCAGGGCATGCTGCTGGCCGATTTTGGCACCTACTGCCAGGAACAGGGGGTGGATCAGGGTGGCGATCACAAAAAGATGAGCGGGATGCTCCAGGAACTGCACGAGCAATGGCTGCAGACCCCCCGTCCCGCGCTGGAGGGCAAGAAGCCGGCCGAGGTGCTCGAAGCAGGCCGGCTCTTTCCCGCCCGGGTGGAGACCTTCAAGCGCGAAGCCCCCAAGGTGGGGCGCAACGACCCCTGCCCCTGCGGCAGCGGCAAGAAGTACAAGAAATGTTGCGGGAAGGAATGAGGGGCGCATGGCCAGGATGAAAGCCTCAGAGCAGATCCAGGGGGTGATCCTCGTCGACCTCGAAGCGCGCGGCGACCAGCGGGGCCGCTTTGCCGAGGCCTTTCGCAAGGAGTGGTTCCCCCAGCGCAGCTGGGAGCAGCTGCAGTGCAACCGCTCCGAATCGCGGGCCGGGGTGCTGCGGGGGCTGCACTACCACCACCATCAGGTGGATTACTGGCACTGTGTCTCCGGGCGCCTCCGGGTGGGGCTCTGCGACCTGAGGCCTTCCTCGCCTACCTGCGGCCGGGGAACGCTCATCGACCT
>JACPJE010000142.1 GCA_016187725.1 Candidatus Latescibacterota bacterium | reverse complement strand
CAGCCAGGGCCTCCCCCCGGCCCAAACCCAGGGTGCCCAGCACCTGGTAGAGGGCGCAGGCAGCCAGCAGGTGCAGGGCGAGGTTGACCAGGTGGTATCCTTGTACCGCGTATCCTCCCAGGCGGTAGTTCAGCGCGTAGCTGACCAGCACCAGGGGTCGGTACATCTCGCTGCCCGCATTGCGCGAAAAGAGCTGCGGGTCCGCAAAGAAGGCCGGGATATTGGCCAGGCTGCGGATGTGGGGATTCTCTACCAGGGAGTGTTCGTCGTCGAAGTGGAAGCCGTTGCCCAGGGAATTGGCAAAGGCCAGGACCGCGGCCAGGGCGATGGCCAGCAAAGGCCCTTGTCGCTGGAGTTTCATGCGCTCAGCGCCTGTCGAAAAAAGCGCGGAACCACAATTCCAGCGAGAGCAGGCCCCACACCGTGCGCCCAAAGGGTTGCTCCCCGCCCAGGCACTGCTCCACCCCCTTCATGGAGAAGAAGCCGCGCTGCCGGGTGGTAGGCCCCAGCAGGATATCCTCGACAAAGGGCTTCAGTTCCCCCTTGAACCACTCGTAGATGGGCACCGGGAAACCCATCTTGTCGCGCCTTTCCAGGATGGGCTGGGGCACGATCCCCTGCAGGGCCTGGCGCAGCAGGTGCTTGGGCCGGCCGCCGGCAAAGCGGTGGTGGGCCGGCACGGCGCAAACCTGGTCCACGAGGCGGTGGTCCAGGAGGGGCAGGCGCGATTCGAGGGAGACGGCCATGCGGGTGCGGTCCTCCAACTGCAAGAGGGACTGCAGGTGGTTCTTGAGGTCCATGTAGAGCATGCGGTCGATGAGGGCCCCGGTGCGGGGCGCCATGAACTCGGCGCGGAACACCTCCCGGGTCGAGTAGCCTGCCTCCTGCCAGTCGCCCTCCAGCACCCCCTCCAAATCCTGGGAGGGCCGCCGCAAGAGCAGATAGTACCGGGCGGCCGGGTCGCCGAAGAGATCCTGGCCGAAGTACTTCATCATCATCGGCTCGTACCCGCGCAGGTAGGAGAGGCCGGCGCTCAAATCGCCCAGGGTGAGCCCCTCGACCATGGAGTCCTCGCCCAGTACTGGGGAAAGACCGCTGCCCCGGCGATGGGCTCGTCCAGAAAGTAGACGAGCTGCTCAAAGGTGGCAGCCAGGTCCGCGGCCCGGGGAAAGACCTCGTGGTACACCGCGCCCAACTGCCCGGCCACCAGCCGGGCATAGGCGGATTCGTCGTACCGGCCGTGCTCCTTGAAGCCGCCGGTGAAGACCTGCAGGGGGGCGTTCAACTGTCTGGCGGCCAGGCAGGCGATGGCGCTGGAATCCAGGCCGCCGCTGAGGTGGGTGCCCAGGGGCACGTCGCTGCGCAGCTGCAGCCGCACCGCGTCCTCCAGCAGGTGGGCCAGGCGCGGGACGAATTCCTCCTCGTCGTAGTCCTCCTGCGGGGCGAAGTCCACGTCCCAGTACCGGCTCACCCGCACCTGTCCCCCCTCCCAGACCAGGAAGTGGCCGGGCAGCAGGCGCCTGATCCCCTTGAACAGGGTCTTGTCGCCCAGGCAGTACTGCAAGTCCAGGTAGTCCTGCAGGGCCTGGGGGTCGAGGGCCGGCTGCAACTGGGGATGTTCCAGCAGGCTCTTGATCTCCGAGGCGAAGAGGAAGAGTTCGCCATCGGCATAGTAGTAGAAAGGCTTGATCCCCAGGTGGTCGCGGGCGGCCAGCAGGCGCTGCCGGCGCCGGTCCCACAGGGCAAAGGCGAACATCCCGTTGAGCTGGGTCAGACAGCTCTCCCCGTGGGCCTCGTACATCTGCAGCAGCACCTCGGTGTCGCTCTGGGTGGCAAAGCAGCGCCCCTGCATCTTCAACTCGGCGCGCAGTTCGAGGTAGTTGTAGAGTTCGCCGTTGTAGGTGATCCACAACTCCCCGCCTGCCGTGGTCATGGGCTGGTGACCGCTCACCAGGTCGATGATGCTGAGCCGGCGGTGCCCCAGCCCCACCCCGGCCTCTACCCAGGTCCCCCGGTCGTCCGGCCCCCGGTGGCTGAGCACATCGGTCATCCGGTCCAACACCCGTGGGTCTACCTCCCGCCCCGGGTCCCGATGGATGATGCCGGCGATGCCGCACATGCCTGATCAGTTCCCTCCCAGCCGCTGCGCCGCTTCCTGGGCGCGGCGGGCGAATTCCTGGTACAGCGCATTCTCCTGGTACTCGGGATCGGCCAGCAAAAGCGTCCGGCAGCGCCGGTACGCCGCCCCGGCTTCCTGCGCTTCCCCTTCGCGCTCCAGGGCAACGGCCAGGTTGTACCAGGCCTGGGCCAGTTCCGGATTGAGGGCCAGGGCCTGCCGGTACTCGGCCAGGGCCTCGATCCTGCGTCCCTGCGCCTCAAAGGCCTGCCCCATATTGTTGCGGGCCTCGGCATAACGCGGGTTGCAGCGCAGGGCGTCCTGGTAATGGGCGATGGCCGCCTCCCACTCGCCCCGGCCCTGGGCCACGTTGCCCAGGTTGTAGTGCACCCCTTCCAGGGAAGGGTTGAAACGGAGGGCCTGGGTGTAGGCCTCCTCAGCCCCCTGCCCGTCCCCCTGGTCGAAGAGCAAGTTGCCGAGTTCGGCCCAGGCATCGGCGTAGTCGGGTTTGAGCTGCAATGCCTTGCGCAGCTGGACCAGCGCCTCCTCGTCGCGGCCCTCGTGTTTGTAGGCCAGGGCCAGATTGGCGCGGGCGCGGAACATCTCTGGCCCCTTGGCCACCGCGTCCTCCCACAGCCCCACCTCGCTGGCCCACACCTGATTGCGGGCCACACTCATAGCGGTCAGCAGTCCCCCCAGAACAGCGGCCACCAGCCAGGTCCGACGGCCTACCCCAGCCCGCTGCCACAACCAGGCCACCACCAGGCACAGGCCAGCACTTGCCAGGTACATGCGCCGCTCGCTGATCAGGATATTGAGCGGCACCAGCGAGGCCGGCGCCAGGGTCAGGGCGAACCAGATCCAGCCGTAGGCGGGCAAGTGCCGCAGCTGGCGCCACGCCAGCCCACCGAGCGAGGCCAGCAGCAACGCTGAAAGAACCACGGGAGCGTCCAAACCCGAAGATACAAAGAACTGGTGCTCCACGCTCAGGCGCACCGGCATGCAGAAGAGCCACACATAGTACACGTATGCTTTGAGCTGGGTGAGCACCTGCTCGCCCCAGCCGCGCGGCGCCTTGGCCAGCGATCCGGGCAGGAAACGGTTGAGGCTGATCAGGGCCAGGTACCCCAGCCCTATAGCCCCGAGGACGAGGTAGGGGCGCCAGCTCTTGCGCACCTGGTTCCAACCCTGCTGCAGCCCCGCCAGCAAGGGCAGGGTGATGGCCACCTCCTTGGAGAGCAAACCCCCGGCGTATGCAGCGCAGGTGCCCCCCCAGCGGCCCTGGGCCACCAGCAGCATGGCCCCCAGGTACCAGCAGCTCACCACCAGATCGGAGCGGCTGCTCAGGTAATTCACCAATTCGGCGTGGATGGGGTGCACCAGAAAGACCAGGCCGGCGATCCAGGCGGCCTGCCAATCCACGGCGTGGCACAGCCAGGCGCAGAGCAGGGTCGCGCACAGCACATGCAGAAAGAGATTGAACCAGCGATACCCCCGCACACCCTGGCCCCCCAGGGCGTAGTTGAGCGCGTAGGAGACCAGCACCAGGGGCCTTCGCTGGAAAAGGTGTGCAAATCTGTGAAGAAGGAGGGGATATTTGCCAGGGAGCGGATGTGGGGATTGTATTGGATGGAATGGCGGTCGTCGTAGTGGAAGGGGTGGGCGCTCCCACCCGCATAGAACCCCGTTCCCAGGACACTGGCCACCAGGAAAAACCACAGCACCGGGTATCTTCTGAGCCAGGTTTTCATCTAGTAGTCGGTCACATTGATGCTGAGGTGTCGTCGGGGAGTGACCCATTCCGGCCTTTCCCCAGGCGCGTCCTGCCGCACCCCAACGTATGGGGTGCGGCGTAACACTCGCTGCACTCCCCCAAGACCCTTCCCCCGCAACGCCATCTATATGGCGTTGCGCCACGCGGACTTCCCTGCCCAACCACCCCCCGGGAAAGTCCTGCAGGGTCATCTCCCCGCCGCAGAATCGCACTCGTCAAGATCACCGTGATGGAGCACGAGGCCAGGCCCTGCCCAGAATTCCCGTACCCTGATTTTTCACTCCAGATAGCCCAGCCCGCGCAGGCGCTCGGCCAGGGCTTTTTCCTCCGCGTCCCGGCGCACCTTGAGTTCCTTTTCGTTTTCGACGCAAAAATGGACAAAGGCTTCCACCGTGGCAAAACCAGTCTCTTCCAGACAGGCCTTGACCTGGGCGAGCAATTCGGCGTCGAGGTGAATCTGTGCGGCCAGCTCATCTCCCTCTTTCATTTTTTCCCCTCCAACTGCTTCAGCTTTTCCTCTGCGGTCCGCGCAAAACTGCTCCCTGGGGCCAGGGTTCTCAGGCTGGTGTACGCCCAGCGCGCCTTCTCCGCGTCCCCTTTTTTTTCCCACGCCATGCCCAGGGCCAGGTAGGTCTCCAGGCGCGGCTGGCGGCGCAGCGACTCTTCGAGGGCTGGCACCGCCTCGCCCAGGCGGTTCTCGATCAGCATCATCAAGCCCTTCTTGTGCAGGGCATGGGCCGTGGGGTCCCATTCCTGCTCCTGCAGGGCGACCAGCGCGTCGAGAGCCTCGCGCGCTTTGGCGTAGGTCGGATCGATGGCCAGGGCCCGGCGATAGGATTCCACCGCCTCGGCGTGGCGCCCCAGGGCCAGGTACGCGGTGCCCTGGTTGTTGTAGCTGACCAGCTGGTCGCCGGCGCTGAGCAGGGCCGGGTACACGGTGCGGACCAGGGCGTATTCGCGCAGGGCCTCCTCGTGCCGGCCGGCCTGCTGGTGGCAGTCTCCCACGTACAAGTGGGGCCGGGGCATGTGGGGCCCCTTGCGCAGTGCGTCCTGCCACAGGGCCTCCGGGCTCTGCCAGACCTGGGTGCGCTGCCAGGACAGCCCCCCGTAGCTGCCCAGCCACACCGCCACCAGGATACCCCCTACCCTCCCCCGCCGTGCCACCAGGCCCACCAGCACCCTGCTCAACAGCACGGCAAAGGCCGCCGCCGGCAGGTAGAGCCGGTGCTCGTTGACCAGCACGTTGAGCGGCACCGCGCTGCTGGGCAGCAGGGTCAGTCCCGCCCAGGCCGCCCAGAAGAGCGTCTCCTTGGCATTCCGCTGGAGCAGGAGTGCGCCAGCCGTACCCAGGCACAGCAGCGCCGCGAGCACCGGCCCATCGACCAGACTCCCCGCCAGAGAGAACTGGTGCTCCACGCTCAGCCCCTGGGGCATCCACAGCAGTTTGAGGTAGTATAGCGCGGCCTTGACCTGCGTGAGGTACTGGACTGCCATGGAGCGCACCGGATGCGAGACCACCGCCGTGTCTATGGCTCCCCAGATCCCGGCCAGGTAGGCCAGGCCTGCCAGCCAGAAGAGGCTGTGGCGCCTGCGTATCCGCTCCCAGTTGACCTCCCCCCTTTTAAATAGAAAATCGTACAGCAGCAGCACCAGCAGCAGCGCGAGGCCCACGGATTTGGCCAGCAGCGCCCCGGCAAAGGCCCCGAGACTCACCCCTAGCCACCGCCTCCCCCCGCGCACATACCCCAGAAAGGCCAACAGAAAGAAAAAAGCGCAGAGCGATTCAGAGCGGCTGCTGATGTAATTGACCGGCTCGCTGGCCAAAGGGTGCAGGGCGAAGAGCAGGCCGGCCAGCAGCGCCTCTAGTCTGGTCCCGCCCAACTGGCAGACCAGGGCCCAGAGCAGCCAACTGGCCCCCAGGTGTACCCCCAGGTTGAACAGGTGATAGGACCACACCTCGTACCCGCTCAGGGCGTGGTTCAGCGCATAGCTGACCAGCACCAGGGGCCGGTACATGGCGTTGCGGGGGTCGGCAGAGAACATCTCCGGTTGGTAGAAAAACGCGGGAATATTGCCGAGAGCGCGGAGGTGCGAATTCTCGACGATGGAGTGGATATCGTCGTATTGAAAGGCGTTGTCGAGGCTGCCGGCGTAGACAACAAAGACCAACACCCCGATCAACGTCCCACTCAAGTAGTGCCGACCCAGCCAGTTGGGGAACACGGTGGGATCCTCATCTCGTTCAGGCAATGTAACAGTTGGGATCGGAGCTCAACAGGTCCAGGGCCGCCTGATCTCTGGTCATCAGCGCCTCGTAGAGCCTTGCTTCCCGTTCCTCCATTTTTCGGCCATCCAGGGATGCCGCCCGCTCTCTGGCCGCCTTACCCAGGCTTGCCCGCAGCGCTGCATCGGCTGCCAGGTCTCTCAATGCCCTGGTGAAAGCCTCAGGAGTCCGCTCCACCAACACACCGGTTCCGCCAAGGATTTCGGGGATAGGCGGCGTCTGGCTGGCCACCACCGGCAAGCCGGCGGCCATGGCTTCGAGGACCGGGATGCAGAAACCCTCGTAGCGGGTAGCCAGGGCGAAGATATCCGCCCCCAGGTAGTGGGAGTGGATCTGGCTGTTGGGCACCATGGGGACGAACTCGACCTTGTGTTCCACCCCCAATTCCCGCACCAGCGCCCTGAGCTGTCCCTCCAGTTCCCCCTTGCCCACCAGTTTCAGCCTCAGGTCCAGCGGCGCCACTGCCCGGATCAGGCACTCTGGATCCTTCTGCGGATCCAGGCGCATGACCGCCAGCACCTGGAGGGGCTCCCTCCCGGAGCCGGCCTGCCCCGCGAACTGGTCCGGGTAGACCTTGTTGTACACGGTGACCGTCCGCCGCGCCCCGTATCTTTTGGCGTACTCGTGGAGGTA
>JACPJE010000019.1 GCA_016187725.1 Candidatus Latescibacterota bacterium | reverse complement strand
GTTTGGGGGCAGGGATGTCCCTCCTGAATACGACTCGGGAGGGGATTATGACCGGCACCATGGATCTGCTGGTCTATCACAACGAACACGCAGGCGCTACCACCGCGCTCAATCTGGTGAGTTGTCCGGCGGCCTACCACAACTACTGGTTGACCGCCGAGATCTCGCGTGAAAAGAACCGGCAGTTCCACTTCCACACCGAGGATCTGACCCTGGGTTCTGGCTCCCGATTCGGGTATGAGCTGCAGGCAGACCTGTTCCAGGACCCCCGCTACCGGTTCTACGGGCTCGGCGGTGGGGCCGATGAGGAAGCGGAGAGCAATTACACCCACAAGGAACTCAGCGGCGCTGCCGATTTATACTGGAATGCGGCCACTCACCTCCGCTTCACGCTTGGGTCTCGGGTGCGCCGCACGACCCTCTCTCGCGGTGCGGACAATCTGGCGGACAAACTGCCCTACACGGCGGCAGCTTTCCCCGACGTGCCAGGGGTTGGCGGAGCGACGGTATTGGGCGAACGCTTGAGCGCGATCTACGACCACCGCAACCAGGAATTCAATCCCACCGCGGGCACCTACGCTCGGCTGCTGGTGGAGGCCGACCACGGCCTCAGCGATGCCCGGCCGTCGCCGCCGGCAACCTATGGCCGCTTCTCCCTGGAAGCGCGCCACTACCGCTCCACGGCAGATCAGCGCTTCACCCTCCTCCTGCGGAACACCTGGAGGCTCACGACTGGACAGGACGACATCCCCTTTTTCGAGTTGCCGACCCTGGGGGGCGATACGGCGCTGCGCGGCTTTGACTTCGGCCGTTTCTACGGCAAACACGCGGTGTTCGGCAGTGCGGAACTTCGGATGCAGGCGATGCACCTGGTGTTGATGGGCTTTCCGATGGATATGGAGATCGCCCCCTTTGTGGATCTGGGGCAGGTCTTCCAGAGCGCGGATTTCGAGGGGGAATTCAATGTCAACCCAGGGTTTAGCTTCCGGGCGCTCAGCCGGCCGAACGTCGGCATAATCCTCAACGGAGCGGTCGGCCAAGACGGGCTCATCTTCACCGGCGGAGCCAGTCTTCCCTTCTAGGGGCTCTCTCTCTGGCTGAATGCGACCGGTCTGGTTTCACCCCTCGTTCTGGGCTGCCTTTATTCCGGAAGCCAGTAAAAGTAGGGACGGTCACGACTATTTTTCTATCTGATCGAAATACTCAAGAGACAGTCGATGTCGATGCTCGCCTGGTTCAGGGGCTGGAATGTTCACTTCAGCGCCCGATCTGCCGCTCATCGCCTCCAGCAGCAACGCTACCTGGAGAAGTGGAAGGAACTGCCGGAACACCTGAGAACACCCCAGCAGGTGGCTGGCATCAGGGCTGTGGCCTGTGGGGCGACCCACAGCCTCATGGAGAAGTGCAATTTCGCCTGCACCAGCTGTTACCTGAGCGAGAGCGCCAATCATACCCGCCCTCTTCCCTTCGAGGAGGCGAAATCGCAGCTCGAGGCCCTGCGGCGCTACCTGGGACCCGGCGGGAAGGTCCAGGTCACCTCGGGCGAAGTCACTCTCTTGCCCGTGGACGAGTTGGGTCGGATTGTGGCGTACGCCAGAAAGATCGGGCTGGATCCGATGGTGATGACCAATGGCCAGCGCCTGCTCCAGATCCCTGAATACTTGCCAACGCTGGTGGTAAAGTACGGATTGGAGAAGCTTGGCCTCCACATCGACACCACCCAGAAGGGCAGGCCGGGCATGCGCTTGGGGCTCAGAGAGGAGGCGCTCCACCCCATAAGAGACCGGTTCGCCCGGCTGCTCGAAGAAGTCAAAAAACAGACGAGAAGGAGGTTGCACGCTGCCCATACGGTCACGGTGACCCCGCACAACCTCGACGACATCCCCCAGGTGGTGCGCTGGGTGCTCGACCACCTCGACACCTTTCGCCTGATCAGCTTCCTGCCCGTGGCTGAGGTCGGGCGCACCCAGGACAGGCGGAGTCCAGACCTGATCCTGGAGCGGGTCTGGGAGAAGGTGTGCGCGGGTGTTGGCCATCCCCTGAACCGCCACGCCATGCACTTCGGCCATCCCCAGTGCAACATCACCGCGCCGCTCCTGGTGGTCTCCTTCGGGAGGTGTCACCACCTCGTCGAGGTGGTGCGCGCGGACCACCAGTGGGACCTGAGGACCTTTCAGCGGGCCTTGTGGGAGTTCAGCGCCTACGCGGACCTGGACGCTGGCCTGGTGCGCAATTTCTTGAAGTTCTTCTGGCCCTTGCTGCGCCACCCGGGGGTGCTGGCAGAGTTCATCGCCTATGGTTGCTACCGGCTGTGGAGCCTGCGTTCCTGGCTGGGTTCATTCTTGCTGCACCTGGCGACCGGGCGTCCGGTCCAGGTCCGGCCCCTGCTCATCGTGGTCCATCAGTTCATGAGTCCCCACGAGCTGGACACCCCGCTGGGCAGGGAACGGCTCGCGGCCTGCGTCTTCAAGGTGCCGGTGGGGAACAGCATGGTCTCTATGTGCCAGATGAACGGCACCGGACTGCGCCGCGCGCTGAATCTGCAGCAGCTCAACGGCTCGGCCCGCGCTGGTCGTTGAGCTGCCAGTCGTAGGGGAGGAAGCGGACCTCGCACTGGGCACATTGTCGCAGCTCTTCCCGGCGCTCCGGGGGGAGGTAGAACTCCACGTAGGCCAGTAGAGAGATCTCTTCGTCGGGAAACACCCTCCTGTACCGCTCCAGAAAATCGCTCTTGTACCAGTCGAAAAGAGAGGAGTGGTCATAGGCCTATCCAGCTGCTCGCTCAACTAGTTTGGTGCAGGGCCTCGCGCACCTTGAGCAGCAGGGCGCTGGAGATGAACGGCTTATGGAGAAAGACCGCGCCGGCCCCCAGTGCTCCCTGGCGCTCGACGACCTCCTCTGAATAGCCGGACATGTAGAGAACCTTCAGTTCCGGGTTCGAGGTGACCAGGCGCTCCACCAGGACACGCCCGCTCATCCCCGGCATCACCATATCGGTCACTACCAGGTGGATGGGGCCCTGGTGCGCGGCGCTGAGCTGCAATGCCTCGTCCCCGCGACCGGCCTCCAGCACCGTGTACCCGGCCTCGCGCAGGATGAACACGGCCAGTTCGCGCAATGCCCTCTCGTCCTCCACCAGCAGCACGGTCTCGGCGCCGCGCCCCACCTGGAGGGGCTCTTCGCGCACCGCCTGCACCACTCCCTCTTCCACCCGGGGCAGGTAGATCTTGAAGCTGGTGCCCTTTCCCGGCTCGCTGTAGACCCAGATGTACCCGCCGCTCTGCTTGACGAGCCCGTAGACCGTGGCCAGGCCCAGTCCCGTGCCCTTTCCCAGCTCCTTGGTGGTGAAGAACGGCTCGAAAATATGCTTCTGGGTCTCCTCATCCATCCCCGTCCCGGTATCACTCACGGCCAGCAGCACATAAGGCCCCGGCTTGACTATGGCGTGCCGGGCCGCATAGGTCTCGTCCAGTTCCGTATTGCTGGTCTCGATGATGAGCTTTCCTCCCTGTGGCATGGCATCGCGGGCATTCACCGCCAGGTTTATCAGCACCTGTTCCATCTGCCCCGGATCCACCTTCACCTGCCCCAGGTCAGGAGCCAGTTTGGTCACCAGCTCGACGTCTTCGCCGATCAGCCGGTGCAGCATCTTTTCCAGGTCTTTCACCACGGTGTTGAGGTCGAGCACCTTGGGGGCCAGGACCTGCTTGCGGCTGAAAGCCAGGAGTTGGCGGACCAGGCCCGCACCGCGGTCCGCGGCCTGCTGGATCTCCTTGAGGTGGGGGTGATGGGGATGGGCCGGGCTGAGAGCGCGCAGCATGATATCGCTGTACCCGGAGATGATGGTGATCAGGTTGTTGAAATCGTGGGCCACCCCGCCGGCCAGTTGGCCGATCGCCTCCATCTTCTGTGATTGGGACAGCTGTTGCTCCATAGCTTTCAGGGTGCGCAGATCCTCCAGGCGGCGAAAGCCTGTGGACAGGAGTTTGGCCAATTCCTCTATAAAAGCGATATCCTGTTGGGAGAATGCGTCCGCTCTGTCATTGTTAATCGCCAGGGTGCCACAGAAGAAGGGAATATCCAGGACCGAGCGCACGGAGTATCCGAACGATTCTGCAATATGGGAGCGCTCCTGATAGACATCCTCGCGTTCGAGGTCCCTCCGGTAGGCCGTCTCACCGGCGCGCCAGATCCGTACGATAGTCTCCGCTCCTGCTCCTGCTGTGTTGTCTATGGACTCCCACACTCCCTCCCGAGTCATGTTGTGGGAGCTCACCACGATCGGTTCGCCGGACTCGTCCACCACGTTAATCCCACACCAGCGGAAAGAGACGCCCGTTGCTTCCAGACCTTCTCTCGCAGCTAACAGAATCCCCTGGATATCGTCTGCCTCCTGCATCTTGAACACCTCTTCCCGCACCTGCTTCAGAGCGGACTGTTCGGTCTCCCAGCGCCTGTGCTCGGAAATGTCCCACAGGATGGCCGTGAAGATTTGCTCTCTCCCCACCGCGATCTTCGAGATGGAAGCCTCGGCTGGAAACACCTCGCCGCTCTTTCTGCGCCCGTATACCCCCTGGCGTTCTCCCATGCGGCGCGCTGTCTCGGAAGAGCGAGCGAATTCCCGAATACGATGCCGATGGATGTCCCGCAGATCTTCCGGAAGGAGAAGGTCGAGGGGTTTGGCCACGGCCTCCACGGCCGTGTAGCCGAAGATCTTTTCAGCGCTTTTGTTGAAGAGGGTAATGTGCTGTGCGGCATCGATCGAAATGATGGCCTCAGGCGCAGTGTCCAGAATGCCGGCAAGCTGGGCTTCATTCGCCGCCAGTATTTCCTCTGCTTGCTTGCGGGCGGTGATGTCCACGGCTATGGAATGGGAGGCCGCCACCTGTCCGGACGCCTCGCGGAGCGGCCGCACCGTCAGGTTGACCCACACCGAGCGGCCGCCGGCCCGGCGCATCTCCAGCTCCTCGTCCCGGATCTCCGCGCCGGCCTGAAAGCGCCGGAACAGCCCCTGCGCCTTCTCCCTCCCGGCTGGAGTCTCCGCGTACAGGTCAAGCACCGGCCGCCCCACCAGCGCCTCCCGCGTACAGCCGAGCAGCTCCGCGGCGTACTGGTTGGCCTCCCGGATATGACCATCCACGCCAACCGAGAAGTAAGCCAGGGGGGCATTCTCGTAGAGGTCCTGGTAGTGCGTTTCGCGCTGGCGCAAGCTCTCCTCGATCCGCCGGTGCTCGGCCTCAGATGCTTCCAGCTCGGCGAGCCGCCGGCGCAGTTCGACCAACTCGTTGGTGACGGTCATGGTTGCTTCTCTCCTGGATGAGGCAACAAGGGCTACTCGGCCTGAAACACCTCCATGGCGAGAGGATAGGATTCCAGTAGGCCCATCGCCTTTGCGTTCTTCTCGGTCATCCGATGGTTGGCGACCCCTGGAGCGGCGGACCTACGACATGTCCTACCGGAGCCAAAGGGGAAGTCGAGAGACGCGCTCAGTGGGAAGTGTTCTATCAGCGTCAGAGGTCCACTTTCTCTTTGGAGGGAGCCAAGGTGGACCCACCG
>JACPJE010000018.1 GCA_016187725.1 Candidatus Latescibacterota bacterium | reverse complement strand
GGAGTCGGGCGGGCGAACTTGAGCAGGTCCGACACCATCGACTCCATCCGGAGCGCGGAGTTGGCAGCCACCTCCAACGCCTCCCGATCTGTCCCGTTCAGGTCCTGGCGCTCCATCTCCAACTGGAGGATTATCTTCACCGAGGTCAGGGAATTCCGCACCTCATGGGCGATGATCGAGGCCATCTCCCCCACGGCCGCCAGCTTCTCGGTCCGGATCATCTGCGCCTCGATCCGCTTCCGCTCGGTGACATCCGTGATCACCTCCAGGACGCGCTCGATCCTCCCGTTTACCCTGATCGGAATGGCGACGCGTTCGAGGTACCGGGCATCCCCATCCCGGCCAGCCACCTGATCTACCTCCGCAACGATCTGTCCGGATTGCAGAGCTCTCCTCGCCGAACAGTTGGCACACGCCTGCTCGTCCCAGAGGAGGTCGTAGCACTTCCTCCCTCTCGCCTGATCCAGGGCGCGCCCAGTGATCCGCTCGAACGCGGCGCTGGCCGAGCGGATGGTCAGATCGGGATCCAACATGACAAAGGCGCTGGGCACGTTGTCCAGAATGGCCTGCAACCACCCCTTCTCTTCGGACAACTCACGCGTGCGCTCAGCGACCAGGGCCTCCAGTTCGGATTCGTGCCTCCTGATCCGCGCTTCCCGGTCCTGCAGCGACTCGGCCATCCGGTTGAAGGCCTCGGCCAGATGCTCGAGTTCGTCGTAGGTTCCCGTGCGCAGCCGGTGCCCGAAATTCCCTGCCGCGATGACCTCTGCCCCCTGCTGAAGCCTCCGGATGGGCCGCGTGAACTGGATGGTCGCAAAGTAGGCCAGAATAGCCGAGGTCCCCACGAAGAGGATGAAGAAGATGGAGAAGAACCGCTTGAAGGAGGCCACCGGAGCGAAGATGGTCGCCTTGGGGATGCTCTCGAAGATCGTGTAGATCGTGGGGCCATGGTTCAGCAGCGGGGCGTAGGCGATCACCGACTCACTGCTGAAGACGGTGCCGGTCTTTCCCGAAAGGATGGCGGCGGTCACCTCCGGCGAATAGTCGCGCTGGAGGGTGTCCTCGTGGCGAGAGGCCAGCAGTCGGTGCCACTCCCGCTTCTTGTCCGGGTGATAGAGATAATATCCCTCCTGGCTCACCAGAATGATCTTCCCCCCCAGGTTGGAAGGGTCCTGCTCGATGACCTGGAAGAAATCCCGGGCGAACACATCGGCCACGACGATCCCTGCTAAAGCGCCGGACCGCCCGAAGACCGGCAGGGCATAGCTGATCGCCGCGACCAGCTCCTGATCCCCGGTCAACTCTACGGGGGCCACGGCGAACTGACCCGGCCCAAGCCCTTCGACCAGGTGGAGGTAGTAATGCGTTCCGATCCGGTCCAGCTCTTCCTGGGACAGCGCGGCGTAGTGGTCGCCCTGCCAGCGCACGTCCAGCACCACCTGCCCCTCGCGATCAGCGCACCAAATCTGGTAATAGATGCCCTTGGCCTGCGCAAAGGCCGCGATATGGTCCGCGACGGTCTGGCGCAGCACCCCGTCACTCTTGCCCTCCGCCAGGGTCAGGAACGCGAGCGACTGGCTCAGAAATCGGACGTCCCCCTCCACGTTGCTCAGGAAGGTCGCCGTCCGCTCCTGTAGCACCAGCACGTCGCGCTCCAGGTGCAGAAGCTGGCTGCCCTGGAGGGAGCGGGTATGCATCTGGATAACGTAGAGGCCGACGATCAGCAACGAGAGCGCAGAGAGCCCCACGAAGGCGATGGTCAGCTTGCTCCGGATGCTGAACTTCAGAATTCGATTGAGATCGATTGTCCGCAGGTCCATCGCAGGAACCCCTGACGAGTTAGCCCTATTATACCACCTGTTCGGCAGGCGATCAAGGCAGGGGAGACCCAGGAAGAACTGAAGCACTATGGGTTTGCCCGCGCGCCATACCCTGGCTACCTTCTGACCCGCCATGTCCGACAGCCCACGCCACGCGCCCTTCACTCCCTTCTTTGTCTGCACCGCCCTGGCCGCCGCCCTCAGCGCCGGCTTCGGCGGGGCCGCCCTGCTGGCCGTGCTGCTGGGCTTTGAACTCCCCCTGGACGAGTGGTGGCTCCCCCTGGTCCAGGCCCACGGCTTTGCCCAGACCTTCGGCTGGCTGGGGCTCTTCATCATGGGGGTCAGCCTCTACTTCGTCCCCCGCTTCAGCGGCACCCCGCTGCGCTGGCCCGTTCTCCAGACCTGGGTCTGGGCGCTGACGGGGATGGGCATCGCCGGCCGCCTCCTGGGCCAGCTCTGGCTGAGCCATAGCCCCGGAGAGCCTGTGGGCCGTGGGCTGCTGGGGCTGGCCGGCCTGGCCGGGTTCCTGGCGGTGTTCTGTTACCTGTTGTTATTGGGCAACAGCCTGCGCCGCGCCCCCCGCCACCAGGCCATCGCCGCGGTGAAGCCCTTTTTCCTCACTGCGCTGGCCGGCTGGCTGCTCTCTTCCACCCTGGGGGCCTGGGCCGCCCTTCAGGCCGCCCTCCAGGGCGAAGCCCAGCTCGATATGCAGTGGCACCGCCTGAGCCTGGACCTCTTTGCCGCCCTGGTGCTCTTGCCGGTGGCCTTTGCCTTTTCCCTGCGCACCTTTCCCCTGTACCTGCGCCTGGCCCCCCCGCGCTGGCCCGTGCGGGCCTTTGTCCTGTGCTACCTGGGGGCCTGCACCCTGGAGTTCCTGCCCCCGCTGCTCTTCCCTGGCGAAACCGGTTTTGTGGTCCAGGGCCTTGGAAAGACCCTCAAGGGCGCTGCCCTGCTCGCCTTCATCTGGAACCTGGATCTCTTGTTGCGCCGCAAGCCGCCCTGGACCGCCCAGTTGGAGGTGATCCCCGAAGCCCGCCGCTTTCACCCTCCCACCCGGCCCGGGATGCCCGACTACGGCGAGTTCGGGCACTTCGAGCGCCTGCTCTGGGCTGCGTACCTGTGCCTGACCCTGGCCAGCCTGATGGAGCTGTGGAATGGGGTGGCGGCACTGAGCGGCAAGGAGCCGCCCTGGGCCCCCGACGCGCTGCGCCATCTCTACCTGGCCGGTTTCGGCACCCTGCTGCTTTTGGGCATGGCCCCGCGCATGATCCCCGGTTTTGTGGGTGCGCGGCGGGTGGCTTATCCGGGGCTGGTGGACCTGAGCGGCTGGCTGGGCATGGCCGCGGCGTGGGGGCGGGTGGCGCCGGTGGCCCTGGCGCCCTTTCTGCCCGAGGAGTATCCCACCCTGGGGATCTTGGCGTCCTATCTGTTCGGGATCTCGGGAGGCCTGGGCTGGCTGGCGGTGCTGTGCCTAACGGTGAATCTGGGAATGGCGATGAGGCAGAGGAGCAACCGCGACAGGACAGCGGGCATTGGCTGACTCCTACTTGATCATCTGGTGGTGCAACTCCCCGATATCGCCCCGCTTCTCCAGGAAAAGCTGCTCGAATCTGATCTTGGACTCGTAGGGCTCGGGGCCCAGCTGTATTTCCATCACATCCCCGTCAGACATGTACTGGGAATAGTGGTGTGCGGGGTCGAGCAGGTGCCGCAGATCCCAGGCCGCCTTGATGCCGGCGAACGAGCCGCCGACGATGACGGTGGTTTTGCCCATGACTATCCTTTCTCGGTGAGGTTGGTGGAAGGTCTTAGAAGCCGTTCTGGTCCCCGCCTGGCGGTTTTTAACCTGGGCATCTGGGACAACAATCCCTGAGTTTTCCCAGGAGTCAAGGAAAAGTGGATTCCCACTTCCCCTGCACGGCGATGGCCTCCCCTTCTCCAGGCCACGGAGGCATGGTTACGCCCAGCGCTGCAAGCGCTTCATCGCCAAACGCGCGGAACTGGAAATGAGTGCCCGCCGGGATGGTCAGGCAAACCCCTGGTCCAACAGATACCACCTCCTCCCGTGCCCCTTGCCGGCGCCACATCTCCCCGCAGCCGGCCAGGAAGAACCAGATCTCTTCGACGCTCCGGTGGGTGACCGCCCTCGAGGTCTGGCCAGGGGGCAGGGCGAAATGCGCCATGCTGCCCCCTTTGAGTTCCAGCAGGACCCGCACCTCAGCGCCATCCGGGGCAAGGGCGTCGTATGATGAAGGTAACTGTTTGGTCATGAAATGAACCCGCTCTGAAGGCATCGTTTGATCTTCCTACCTTTCCCCAAAGGCCCGCTGCAGCGCCTCAACCGCGTCGTTTGCAGCAAGGATGACCTCCTCCACCGGCCCCTCAGTGGGGATGCCGAAAAACCCGTGGATCACCCCCTGGTACCGCCTGGTGGTGGCCGGAACCCCGGCAGCCACATCAAAGGCCTATTCCCTTCCCATTCCCCCAGTAGTTGGTCGCCTAATTGCCTGGCCTGGGAAAACACCACTGACCAACTCGGAATCCCTCACCACAAAAACGCCGATTGGATTTTTGTCGAAGCCGCAGTATAAGGATAAGCCTCTGTCGTTACATCCAAACCCCGACGTTGTGCACCCGCGATCATTTCCAGGCAAACAGGAGTTTGGCGCAAAGCCATTGATTTTGGAGTCTTTTCTCCCTGTCTTGCCGATGGTATATTTTGAAAGGGTCTTCATGTTATAAGGACGAGGATCTGCTGTAAAGTCAACACAGCTCCCTCTTAAAGATAGGCGGATGAGTATGACGACGATTCACGTACAGCGCATTGGCGACAAAGCATTGTTGCCCCACAGTGAATTTGAACGCCTGATCGCACTGGCACGGCAATGTGAGGAGATCGCACTGCAGATGCACGAAGACGATGTACCTGCGGTGGGTATGATGCGCCTGGCAGAACAGGGCGGCGCCTTCGACTTCTGGCTACAGGAAGGGGAAGATGTTTACTCCCTAGAGGATGGCGAGCCCGCATGATGCCCCTGACCCTCTCTCGCGGCGACATTGTCAAGGCGAATTCCCTTCCCAAGAGTCGCCCACCCCTCTTCTGGTAGACGAAGTAGCGAAATCCTGTCGAAAGCGCCGAGTTTGCTCCACAGAAGAGCAGACCGCCTTCGCGAAGAACCCCTTGGAACCAGTCAAGGGCCTGCTCACGGAATTTATCGTCAAAGTAGAGGAGCACATTGAAGCAACGCACCACATCCACGTCCTGGAGGTGGACATTGCCAATGCCCCCGACAGCGAAAGAGAGGTTGTCCCGCACGGACTCCGCTCATCCGGTACTGCTGAGCGCCCGGATCAACTCCGGGGTCACTTCACGGCGAAACGACTGGCCTGCGGTCTTGAGATCCCAGTAGCCGTAGAGTCTCCCCAGGAGTTTGCGCACCTGCCCATCCAGCAGCAGGCGCTCGTAAGCGGCGGCATCGTCCATTTCAATGAGGGCGGTAATGTCCGCGCGCAGCGCGCCAGCGCCGGAATAGAACTTCACCGCGCGAACGCCACTCACCTTCTGAATCGCCGGGAGGACCTCCTCCATGCTGAACTTCCAGGCGGCGAGCACCTCGGCATCGCTCAGTGAATCTTTGAAGTTAAACGTCCTCGTGTATAGGGTTGCCATCGCGGTCCTCCTGGTGAGAGTAGGGTGCGGCGAGTTGCGCATCACCTCAGTGAATGCCAATTCGTTATGAGACAACAGAACGGGGCTTTTGAACCATAGGCGCTCCTCCTTTCTCCGCTTGATTTCTCCTGCGGTGGTTTTGCAGACTAGACGCTTTCCCCCCGGTCAAAGCCCGTATTCCTTCATCTTCTGCGACAAGGTCCACCGGCTCAGGCCCAGCTCCTCAGCCATGCGGGACTTGTTGCCCTTGTGTTTGGCCAGAGATTCCCGAATGGCCTCGCGCTCCACCGCTGCCATCCGGTCCCGGAGCGCGCCGGTGCGCTTTACCGGAGACACCTGCCCGGAGATCTTGCCGGACAGGATCTCCATGCCTATGATCCCACCCGCCGGCAGCAGCACCAGGGCCCTTTCGATCTCGTTTTCCAACTCCCGCACATTTCCGGGCCACTGGTACTGACTCAGAGCTTCCAGTGCTTCGGGGGTGAAACCTGGCGCCGGCAGACCCAGGGCCACGGCGTGTTTCTCGGCAAAGTGCGCTGCCAGGAAAGGGATGTCCTCCCGCCTGGCCCTCAGGGGCGGCAGGTGGATGGGGAAGACGCTCAGGCGATAGTAGAGATCCTCGCGGAAACGGCCCTCCTTCACATCCGCCTCCAGATCGCGGTTGGTAGCCGCGACCACCCGGGCATGGGTCCGGCGTGGCTGGGTCTCGCCCACTCTGGTGAACTCCCCCTCCTGCAGCACCCGCAGGAGTTTGACCTGCAGGGCCGGACTGGTCTCGCCGATCTCGTCGAGGAAGAGGGTCCCCTCGTCTGCAGCCTCAAAGAGACCCTCCTTGTCCTCGGTGGCCCCCGTGAAGGCGCCCTTCTTGTGGCCGAAGAGTTCGCTCTCCAGCAGCCCTTCGGGCAGGGCGCCGCAGTTGACCGCCACAAACCGCCCCTCCTGACGGGGCCCCTGGTAGTGAATGCAGCGGGCGATCTTCTCCTTGCCGGTGCCGGTCTCGCCGATCAGCAGCACCGTCACCCGGCTCTCGATCACCTTGGGCAGCACCTCGTAGAGCTGGCGCATGGCCGCACTCTGGCCGATGACCTGGGCAAAACTGTGGCGGCCTGCCACCTCCTGGCGCAGGTGGGTGTTCTCGCGATAGAGCCGCCGGATGCGGAGCATGGATTTGACCCTGGCCATCAACTCCAGCGACTCAAAGGGCTTGGTCACGTACTCGTCCGCGCCCAGCTCCAGACCCTGCACAATGGCTTCGGTCTCGGTGCGGGCGGTCACCAGGATCACCGGCACAAAATCCACCCCCTGCCTAACCTTGAGCCGGCGGCACACCTCGTACCCGTCCATGCCCGGCATCATCACATCCAGCAACACCAGGTCCGGCTTTTCCTGCGCCACCATGTCCAGCGCTTCTGGACCGCTGAGCGCCTCGATGACTTGGTGGCCCTCGGACTCCAGACGCACTCTGAGCGCTTTGACGTTGGAAGGGCGGTCATCCACCACCAGGATCTTGGCCTTATCGCTCACCGCTCTCCTCGCCCAGGAACCTTGCCAGGCCCTCCAGGATTTCCACGGGTTTGTAGGGTTTGGCGATGTACGCGTCGCAGCCGGCCTTGATGGCCTTGTGGTCGTCACCGCTGAGGGCATAGGAGGTGACCGCGATGATGGGGATCTGCCTGAATTTCTCATCCGCCTTGAGCCGGCGAGCCACCTCGTACCCCGAGAGCTTGGGCAACTGGATGTCCAGGAGGATGAGGTCGGGCAACTCCTTCATGGCCATCTCCAATCCTTCTTGGCCATTCACCGCCTCGATCAACCGATGGGTGGTGCGCCGCAGGATATGCTGTATCACCTTGCGGTTGGAGGGATTGTCTTCTACGTGGAGGATGAGGGCCACAGGGATACCTCCTCGGTCAGCTCTTCACCGGCAACGTGAACCAGAAGGTCGATCCCTGGCCCGGCTCACTCTCCGCCCAGATCCGCCCCCCGTGCATCTCCACGAACTTGCGGGCAATGGCCAGCCCCAGCCCGGTGCCCTCGGCCTCGCGGGTGATGGAGCTATCTACCTGGTGGAAGGTCTCGAAGATCCGCTCCCGCTCTTCCTCAGGGATGCCGATGCCGGTGTCCGCCACCCAGAACAACACCTCATCCCCTTCCTTTCGCACCCCCACCCGCACCTGACCCTCCCGCGTGAACTTTATCGCGTTCTTGACCAGGTTGATCAGCACGTGCAGGGTGATGCGACGCTCGTCTGCCCTCACCACCGGCAGTTCTCCCTGTACCTCGCTGATCAGCTCCAGCCCCTTATCTGTGGCCTTGCGCTCCATGGTGGCGATGGCGGTCTCGACAAACCCTTCGGGGGCGCAGGCTGACAACTGCAGGCTCATGGCCCCGGCCTCGATCTTGGAGAGATCCAGGATATCGTTGATCAGGGCCAGCAGGTTTTCGCTGTTGCGGTCGATCTCCTCCACCGCATCGCGCAGATCATCGGGAATATCCCCGTACACCCCCTCCAGAATAAGGGAAGAGAAGTTGATGATCGAGTTCATCGGGGTGCGGAGTTCGTGGGACATATTGGCCAGAAACTCCGACTTGACCCGGCTGGCCGCTTCCAGGGCGCGGTTCTGCTGCTCCAGGCGCTGGAAATCCAGGAAGCGGGTGAAACCCAGGGAGAGGGCGTCGGCAAAGGAGGCCACCAAGTCCACGTCCTTCTGGTTGTATTGTCCCGGCTCCATGGCGGTGACCGCCACGCTGCCGTGAGAGAAGGGCACCCGGATGACCGTGCGCGCGATGTGCTCCACGGTCCACAAGGGCGTCCAGCGCTGCCGATACCTTTCCAGCATCCGCTGCGCCTCCTCCTCGGTGCGGCGGACAATGCGCGGGGGCCGGCCGCGCTCCTCCAGGGCAGGCGAGCCTGCCAGCGGCTCGACCGTGCAGGCAAAATCGAATCCCGGGGCAATGTCGCGGATCCAGATCGGCCCTCTGGGTTCCTCGGCAAGTCTGTCGATGAGTGAGCGATCTGCCGCGCGGGTGCCAGCCTGGGGCATCAGGCGGAACTTTTCCGCAGGGCCGGCCGAATAGAGCCGCACCAGCCCGGCTTCCTCGTCGATGAGGCTGATGGCACTGGCCGCGAATTCCATGCCCAGGTCGCGCAACTGCCTGGCCAGGAACACCACTACTTCCACGATATCGCTGCTGCGCCGCATGGAGGCCACCTCGGCGCGGAGTCGTTCCACTCCCTGGTGAATTTCGCGTTGGCGCAGCTCCAGGAAGCGTTTGTACCCTTCGTCGAACACCTCCCCCAACCGCCGGAACAGGGCGATGTCCTCTTCCCTGAACTGTCCGGGGTCCAGGTTTTCGGAGGCCACCCCGAGCATCCCGTGTGCAAAGGGCACGTACAGGCAGAATTGATCCAGGGCGTTCTTCTCCCGGTCTTGCTGCTCCCCCCAGATCCGCTGCTGGAAGGCCGCCATCTCCATCTTCTCCTGCGCACCCACCAGCAGATGCCGGTACACCTCGCCTTGCTGCCAGGCCTCGATCAGGGGCCGGCGGAAGGGCCCCCCTTCGTACAGGGGCGTCTCCCCGAAGCCGATATAGAGTTGGCCGATCCTGGACCAGAAAGCCGTGGACGCCGCCGCGGCCAGGGTCGGCTGGGTAGTGACATAATAGCCGCTGTACAGGTCCTTTTCCCGGTCGATGGTGCTCAGGCTGCAGCGGAAGAACTCATAGCCCAGGCCCTCCAGCTCCTCCCAGATCACCTGCACGATGCGGGTGATCTGGGAACTCTGCGCCATGCGGAAGACCTCGGCACGCACCTTCTGCACGGCCCGGTCCTGTTCCACCTGGAGGAAGTCCCGGTAGCGCGCGTACCCGACGGAGAAGATCTCCACCAGCCGTTTGAGGAACTCCACCTGCTCGCCGGAAAACTGGCCAGGGGCAGGGTCAGCGGTGCGCAGGGTGAAGGCCCCGTGAGAGAAGGGCACGTGGAGATAGAAGCGGATGGGATAGCTCTCAGCGGTCAATTTGCTTCCATACCGCTCGGCATTGAGCCGGACCAGTTCCCGGATCTCCGCCGGCGTGAGCGTGTGTTGCTCCACCGTGCCCTTGCGCCAGGCTGCCACTGCGCTCTGGTAGCGCGAGGGCGCGTTCGACAGCGAGGCCTGGGCCGTGTACATGCGCAGACCCTCTCCCAGGGGTTGGGCATGGTGCTGGGCGTCAAAAGGATCGACGAAGCGCTCATCCCAGATATTGTACGAGGTCATCCAGTCCCGCCCCTCGTCCATCAGCATCAGGGCGCAGGACACGAACTGGAAATCGAACTCCCGCAGCACCTCCCACACCCTTTCCACCAGGTGCTCGATGTCCCCGGCTTGCCTCATGGCCAGGACTTGGCGCATCACCCTTTCGAGGGCCGGCGAAAAACGGGCAGCCGGGGAAATCGAGGTGGTTGTCATGGCCTTCAGGCCTCGGCTTTCCGGTACATCTCTTCGATCAGGTCCGCGTACTTCTGGCAGAGGAAGAACCGGCGCACCTTGAGGGTGGGGGTCAGCTCCTCATCCTCGCTGCTCAATTCCCAGTTCAGGATGCGGAAGTCGCGGACCTGCTCCCGGTCCGACCAGTTCCGGTTGACCTTCTGCACCTCTCCGTCGATCAGCCGCACGATCTCCGGCTTTCTGGCCAAATCAGCCAGGTTGGCAAAGGGGATATTGTGGGTCTGAGCATAGTGACTGACGGTCTCCTCGTCCAGCACGATCAGGGCGGTGAGAAAGGGTTTGCCATCCCCCACCAGCACCGCGTCCATGATGTAGGAACTGGCCTTGAGCATGTTCTCGAGGTTCTGCGGGGCCACGTTGCGGCCCAGGGAGGTGATCATCATGTCCTTCACCCGGCCGTCCAGGACCAGGTACCCCTCCTCGTCGAAATAGCCCTGGTCCCCGGAGGCGAACCAGCCCTCCCGCAACTTCTCCGCGGTGAGTTCGGGGTTCTTGAAGTACCCCTGCAAGAGCCCCGGCCCTCTGCACAGGATCTCTTGCTCCTCATCAGTCCGGAATTCCACCCCCGGCAGGGGCAGGCCGATCTTTCCCAGCCGCACCTTGCCCTCCGGGGTCATGACCGTGATCCCGGTCTCGGTCTGACCGTAGAGTTCGCGCAGGGGCACACCCAGGGCCCAGAAGAACTCCACCACCTCAGGCGCCACCGGTGCGGCGCCGACAAAGGCATTCTGCAGCCGCTCCAGCCCCAGGCGTTTGCGCAGCTTGCGCAGCACGGAGAATTCTGCCAGGACGTGCAGCAGGCGCAGGGGGAGAGGAGGGGATTCACCTCTGAGCCGATAGGGACAACAGTGGTACCCCACCTTCAAACTCAGCTTGTAACTCCACCGCTTGACCCAGGTGGCCTCCTCCATGCCGATCTCCACCCTGGCCTTGAACTTCTCCCAGGTGCGCGGCACCCCGAAGAAGAAGGTGGGCGAGACCTCTTTCAGGTCCCGGAACAGGGTATCTGGCGTTTCGATGAAGTTCGCCGTGTACCCGCACACCATCCCCAGCAAAAACGAACAGGTCCGCTCTCCCAGGTGACACAGAGGCATGTATACTACCACTTCGTCGCCCTGGTTCCAATCGAATGTTGCTCTGAAGGGTCTCACCCCCTCCAAAAAGCTCCGGTGGGATTGCATCACCCCCTTTGGAGGCCCGGTAGTTCCGGAGGTGTAGAAGAGGATGGCCAGATCGTCCGGGTCAATGGCTGCCATCCGCTGCTCCAACAACTCTGGCTCGACCTGCTCCAGGCTCCGGCCTTGTTCCAGTAGTGCATCAAAGGTCAGTACCATGGGATCGTCCACCCGGCGCAGGCCCTTGGGATCAAAGACCACGATCCAGCACAGCTCAGGCAGACTATCCCGCACTTGCATGGCCTTGTCGAATTGCTCCTGGTCCTCCACGAACCAGACCCGGGCCTCGGAATGCTCGACGATGTACCGGCACTGCTCGGCCGAATTGGTGGCGTAGATCCCCACCGCGACCCCGCCGCTGCACTGGGTGCCCAGGTCCGCGTAGAACCACTCGGGCCGGTCTTCGGAGAGGATAGCCACCCGTTCTCCGGGCTGCAATCCCAGATTGATCAGGCCAAAGGCGCAGGCGCGGACCTGCTCCCCGTACTCGGTCCAGGTGACCTCGTTCCAGATCCCGTAGTCCTTGTGCCGCAGGGCCACCTTGTTCCCGCTGCGCCGCACCCTTTCCCAGAACAGGGCGGGGATGGTCGCCGCTTCTCTCTCCTCCTGGTCAGGCGGCAGGGCGTCCAACAGTTCAACGCCAGCGCTTGCGGATGCGGTAGGTCTTGGCATGGGCATAGCTGCGCCTCTGTGCGTCAGGGGTGATCCCCAGGTAGAACTCCTTCACCATCTCGTTGTGCTGCAATTCCGCGCTCGGTCCCGAAAGTACCCCCCGGCCATCCTCGATGATATAGGCGAAGTCCGCAAAACCCAGAGCTAGATTGGCGTTCTGCTCCACCAGCACCAGGCTCACTCCTTGGGCATGGATGGCCTTCAGGATAGCGAAGATCCGCTCCACCACCACCGGGGCCAGGCCCAGGGAAGGCTCGTCGAGCAGGAGCAGGCGTGGTTTCCCCATCAGGGCCCGGCCAATGGCCAGCATCTGCTGCTCACCTCCAGAGAGGGTCTCGGCCCGCTGCCTGCGGCGCTCGGCCAGTACCGGGAAGTGTTCGTACACCCGCTCGGTATCGCCCTTCCTGCTGCCGCGGGCGTACCCCCCCATCCACAGATTCTCCTCCACGCTCAGATCCTTGAAGATCTCCCTGCCCTCGGGCACATGGGCCAGGCCCAGGCGCACAATGGCCCGGGGCTCTTTGTGGTCGATGCGCTGGCTGTCGAAAAGGATCTGCCCTTCCTCCACCTCCAGATCCAGGCTGCGCGAGGCCACCCGGGCAAAACCCGAGATGGTCCTGAGCAGGGTGGTCTTGCCCGCCCCATTGGTCCCCAGCACTGCCACGGCCTGGCCTGCCTCCACCTGGAGCGAGAAGCCCTTCAGCGCCCGGGTGAGGCCATAACTCACCTTGAGGTTATCCACCTGCAAGAGCATGATCCGTCCTCCCCAGGTACGCCGCGATGACCTGCGGGTGCTGCTGCACCTCCTCTGGCCGGCCCGTGGCGATCACCTGGCCGTGGTCCAGCACGCAGACCCGGTCTGACAGATCCATCACCAGTCGCATATCGTGTTCCACCAGCAACACCGTGATGCCCAGTCCGCCCCGGATCTCGCCGATCCACCAGGATAGTTCCTCCTTCTCTTCGGTATTCATCCCCGCGGCCGGCTCGTCCAGGAGGAGCAGCTCAGGTTTCAGCGCCAGGGCCCGGCCCAACTCGATCCGCTTGCGCACCCCATAGGGCAGGCTTCCCGCCGGCTCCTGGCGCACCGCCTCCAGCTCCAGGAAGTCGATCACCTCCTCGGCAGCGCGCCGGGCTTGGATCTCTGCCTGGCGCGCGCTGCGGGTGAAGAAGAAGGAGCCTGACAACCCGGTGTGGGTCTGGAGGTGGCAGCCCAGCAGGATATTCTCCAGGGCGCTCAAGCCGGCGAAGAGTTCGATGTTCTGGAAGGTCCGGCCAATGCTGGTGGCTGGAATCTGATGGGGCTTCAGGTTGGAGATCTCCTGGCCCTTGAAGGAGATCGCGCCGCTGTCCTGCCGGCAGATCCGGCTCAGGCAGTTGAAGAGGGTGGTCTTGCCAGCCCCGTTCGGACCCACCAGGGCGAAGAGCTGGCCGGGCTCCACCGCCAGGCTCACGCCTTGCAGGGCGCGGATGCCGTCGAAGGACACGCTCAGGTTTTCTACGGCGAGCAGGGCCATGATGGGTTTGCTCTGCGGTTCGTTATAGGCTGCTGCGGTAAGGGCGGGTTTGAAACCTGCCCCTGGAGGGGGTCTGGGGCTTCGACCTTCTCACTCCATCTTCTGCGCCACCTGCGCGGGCCGCTCGAAGCGGATCCAGTCCGTGGCCCGCACAAAGGTCTTGTTCGCCACGTCTGCCCGGACCAGGAAGGCAGAGGTGTTCTTGCCGCCGCGCAGATTGGGGCCATAGCTCAGGGGCGGGCCGATGGAACCATCCCACCCTTTGAAGCTCT